>JAGWOR010000001.1 GCA_028870845.1 Gammaproteobacteria bacterium
ACCCGAAAAATCGAGCAAACCTGAAGAGGCGCTGAAAATTCTGGATGAAACCTGTTCGCCCGCGACCATGGCCATCAGCGGGCGGCGTTTCTTCGGCTTCGTGATCGGCGGCTCCCAGCCCGTGACCCTGGCGGCTAACTGGCTGGCCGGTGCCTGGGACCAGAACTCGGCTTTGTACAACGTAACGCCAGGCACCGCCTACCTGGAACAGCTGGCGCTGCGCTGGCTGCTGGAACTGCTGCACTTGCCGGCGGATTGCGGCGGCGGTTTCGTCACCGGCGCCACGGTGGCCAATTTCTGCGCGCTGGCGGCAGCGCGCCACGTGGTGCTGGAACGCGCCGGCTGGGATGTGGAAGCCGATGGTTTGATCGGCGCCCCGCTCATCACCGTGATCGTGGGCGGCGAAGCCCACCCAACCTTGACCAAGTCCCTCGGGCTTTTGGGCCTTGGGCGCAACCGCGTCGTCAAAGTACCGGTGGATTCCCAGGGCCGCCTACGTGCCGCTGCGCTGCCATCTTTATCGGGTCTGACCATCGTATGTACCCAGGCCGGCAATGTGAACACCGGCGCCTTCGATCCGATCGGGGAAATTTGCGAGGTTGCGCATCGCAGCGGTGCCTGGGTGCACGTGGATGGCGCCTTCGGTCTGTGGGCACTGGCGATTCCATCGATGGCCGACGTTACCCAAGGAATGACGAATGCGGATTCCTGGGCCACGGATTTCCACAAATGGCTGAACGTGCCCTATGACAGCGGCATCGCAATCGTCCGCGATGCGGACGCGCTGCGTTCTGCCATGGCCATCACCGCCGAGTATCTGCCGACCGATAGCACCAATCGAAATCCTTCAGACTTCGTGCCGGAGCTGTCGCGCCGCGCGCGTGGCGTGGAAGTCTGGGCCGCTTTGCGCACACTCGGTCGTGCCGGGCTTGTGGAGATGATCGCACGCAACTGCCGCCAGGCGCGGCGCTTCGCCGAGGGCCTGAAATCTGCGGGCTATGAGATTCTCAACGATGTAGTGCTCAACCAGGTGCTGGTGAGTTTCGGTGACCCAGCCATGACCAACCGGGTGATCGCCGAAATCCAGCAGGACGGCACCTGCTGGTGCGGCGGCACCGTTTGGCAGGGGCAAACCGCCATGCGCATCAGTGTCTGCTCCTGGGCCACCACCGATGCGGACGTGGAGTTGTCGCTGCAGGCCATGCTGCGGGCTGCCAAGAATTGTCGGAAGTGAAATTTTATGGGAGGGATGCGATGAAAGCCTATCTGAGCATCAGTGGGGCGATTTTCGGCCTGTTGGCCCTGTGGCATGTGTTTGAGCTGCTGAGCCACTGGGAAACACTGGAGTCGGACAAGTGGTTCACCATCGGTACGTCGGTGGTCGTGGTGTTGAGCGGCGCGCTCAGCCTGTGGGCCTGGGTATTGCTGAAACTGCACAAACGCGCGGCCGCGAAATCATCCGAGATAACTCCAACACTGCATTGAGATTATTGATCGCCGCACGAGGATCACTTGGACGCGCGCAATATGGATAACATCAATGGCCAGTGCCGCTGCGGGGCGGTGGAATACCGTGCGACCGGCGGCATCAAAGGCCTGGTGAATTGTCATTGTGAGTTGTGCCGCAGTATCAATGGCAGTGCCTTTTCCAGTTATGTGGTGGTTGCCCTGGAGGGTCTCTCCGTAGGCAAGGGCCGGGAAAGAGTCTCCCGTTACCAGGTTACGGATGGCGCAGTAAAACATTACTGTTCCACCTGTGGCACGCCCTTGTTCAATACCAATCCGGTCAGGTATCCAGGACTGGCCATGCTGTATCTCGGTGCTGTCCGGAATCATCCAGTCCTCGCGGCACCTATTAATATTTATTCCGAGAGCAAGCTTTCATGGGTGGATGCTATTGCGGAAGCCCAAAATTTCCCGGGTCCGCCGCAGCGGGGAACATGATGATCGTGGCAGGCGTATCCTGCGTCGATTAAATCCTGAATAGGCAACAATGCATGTCCCGCATAATCGATCTCAGCCATACCGTTGAACACGGCATGATCACTTATAAAGGCCTGCCGGCGCCCTTGGTCTGCGATTTCTGGACACGCGGGTCATCCAGTCAGCACTACACCGATGGCAGCAGCTTCTATATCGGCAAGATCGAGTTGGTCGGCAATACCGGCACTTACGTGGATGCGCCCTTCCACCGTTACGCCGATGGTATGGATCTGTCCGAACTGCCGCTGGAATGCCTGGCCGAGCTGGAGGGTGTGGTGGTGCGCGCCGTCGTGGGCCAAGTTGCAATCGGCGCTGAATCATTCAAGCGGGTCGCGGTTCGCGGCAAAGCGGTGCTGGTGCACACTGGCTGGTCCCGGCATTGGGGAACTGACCAGTATTTCGAAGGCCATCCGTTCCTGACTGAGGATGCGGCCCGGTATCTGCAAACACAGGGCGCGGTTTTCGTAGGTATCGATTCCCTCAACATCGACGATACCGCAGGCGGGCGGCGGCCGGTGCACAGCCTGTTGCTGCGGGTCGGCATCCCAATATGCGAGCACCTATGCAACCTGGAACAGCTTCCGGACAGCGGTTTCCGACTGCACGCTGCAGCGGTGAAAGTCAGGAGCTTCGGCTCGTTTCCGGTGCGCGCCTATGCCGTGGTTTCATAAACTGGATTAACAATAAGCAGACGAACGGTATAAAGAGGGCGGCCGAACGGCAATGTTCTTTGCCGGAGTAGACATAAACTAAAGTCTTGGACAGGTTTTGCCCTTTAATGGAATAAACCCGTGAATGTCAGCAAGCGTGTTTGTGTATGCCTTTGCGCTGTCATTTGCGGGGTGGCAGTTGCCGCATGTGGCGGAGGCGGCGGTTCTGGAAGTACTGCCACCACCCCGCCCCCAACAACCAATGCTGTCATGAACCTCTCAGTATCCGATACGCCCGTGGATGGCGCGCAACACGTGGTTGTGGCGTTCACCGGGGTGGAGCTGATGGGTCCGAATGGCCAGCAGGATTTCAGCTTTGGCAGCGAGAAAACCGTGGATTTCATCCAGCAGCAGGGCACCAACAGTGCCGCCTTGCTCTCCGGGGTCACGGTCTCGGCGGGCGCTTATCAATGGATCCGCCTGCAACTTGACCTCACCAACAGCTACATTATTACCTCAAGCGGCACGCAGTACCCGCTTACGATACCCAGTGGCAGCCAGACAGGGCTCAAATTGGTCAGTGGTTTTACGGTTGCCGCGGGCAGCACCTCGAATTTCCTGATCGATTTCGACCTGCGCAAATCCTTGAGCATGTCAAACAAGGGCGGCGCTACCACTTACATGCTCAGTCCAACAATGCGGCTGGTAAATATGCAGCAGGTGGGAAATATCAGCGGCAGCGTGTCACCGACCCTTAGCATCGGGGGTACAACCATCACCGCAACCAATTGCGATCCGGCGGTCTATGCCTATCCAGATACGGCAAGCACGTTGGAGGGCTTCTATGTGACCATCAAAGGCGGCACGCCACCGCTGACATCCGCCAGCGTCAGTCTTGATAACAATACCGGCAATTACGTCTATACGGTGGGTTTTCTTGCTCCCGGCACCTATGATCTGGCGGTTACCTGTGCTGCCTATGACATCGCGGGTTCCAATAATCTCCCGGTATTTTCCACACAGACGGCGACTGTTACGGCCGGCAGCACGACTATCATTAATTTTTAATCACTCCTGATTTTGCCAATAGACCCCGCATCCAGCTGGGTATTTGTTTGTATGATATGCCTGCACGCAGGTGTACAGCGCCTGCTTTCCCCAGGATGCGTGGCGATCAAGCCGTGCAGCTTGAAATACGGGTAACCGGAGGTAGTTGCATGGATCCCAAAACCATATTCGCACCCATGTTGGCGCTGGTTGCCTGGACCTTCATCATCATGCTGTACATGGCGTATAAGCGCTGGAGTGCGGGATTTGCCGGACGGCTAAAGCCCGGCGAATTCAAACTGGGGGAATCCGCGGATGTGCCGCACGACGTGCGGCTGGCAGGGCGCAACTTCAGCAACCTGTTCGAGGTGCCGGTGCTGTTTTACGTGCTGTGCCTGACACTGTACGTGACGCGCAGCGTGTCAATCGACCTGCTGGTGATGGCCTGGGTGTATGTGGCGCTGAGGGTGCTGCATTCCCTGATTCATGTGAGTTATAACAAGATCATCCACCGCTTTTTCGTCTATGCGGCGAGCTGCTTCCTGCTGTTGGCCATGTGGATCCTATTTGCCATGTGGCTGTACCTGCGCACTTGAATGGACGCCGTGGCGCATTGGGCGAATGCATGGTCGCCGGGGTTGTCCAGGAGATCTCTATCCGCTCAGTAGTCCTCGTCTGAACCGATGATGTCCTGGTAGGGATTGGCTTCATCCAGCTGCAGCAGCTCGTCCGTTTCGAAACCCGACAGGGGCACGTGTTTTCGCGGCATCTCAAAGGATTCCTCATCGTAATCCAGGTCGCCTTCCTCCAGCGTCTCCATGGGCCCGGTCCAGTCTTCGGGGGCCTCGATCCGCACCAGCGGACGTTCGTTCCATTCCTCGCGGGTGAGTTCGCCGATGGTGCCGTCGAAATACTGGACGTCGACATCAGCATTCTGCTCGTCGATGTCCACGACCTTGAATTTTTCCCGCGACCCGGCATCCAGATACCAGTCGCCGGCTTCCGGTGTTGCAATCCTGTGTTTGCGTGCCATGAGACTACCCTCCGTGTAATGCTGTACCAGGCCAGAATAGGGCCGGCCCGTTTGCGCCCGCATTGATCTAGATCAGATATCCGACGTGATGATGTATGCTTCTCCGTACCGACTGCGATACGTTCCTTGCCTGCATGACGCATAAGACCATATGAATCCGTCGAGGTTCAAAGACCATTTCTCCGCGCATGCTTCGGACTACGCGGAAGCCAGGCCGCGCTACCCGGAGGAGCTGTTTGCCTGGCTGGCTGAGAGGACGGCGGGACATGATGCCGCCTGGGACTGCGGCACAGGCAATGGCCAGGCGGCCTTGGGATTGGCTGCATACTACGCCAGGGTGGTGGCCACCGATCCCAGCGCAAAGCAGATCAGTAATGCCTTTCCGCATCCGCGGGTGACCTACCGGGTGACGAAAGCGGAATCGCGCGGGTTGCCAGCACAATCCATGGACCTGGTCACCGCGGCCCAGGCGGCGCATTGGTTTGAGCTTCCCCGGTTTTACGACCAGGCCAGAAGCGTCTTGAAACCGCAGGGCGTGATTGCGATCTGGTGTTATGGGTTGTGTTGCATCGATCCGGCCATCGATGCGGTAGTACAGGAATTTTATAGCGGCGAAATCGCTGCCTATTGGCCGCCGGAGCGGGCCCTGATCGACGACGGCTACCGCAGCCTGGATTTTCCTTTCCAGGCGATTCCTCCGCCGCCCCTGCAGATGCGGCATGCATGGACGCTAAGTCAGTTCCTGGCATATTTACGCACCTGGTCGGCTGTGCAGAAGTTCATGGACCACAAGGCACGTGATCCGGTACCCGCATTGCGCACCCGGCTGGAGAAGCTTTGGGGGAAAGTGGATGCCTCCCGGGATGTGATCTGGCCGCTGCATATCCATGCCGGGCGTATTTGATCAGGCCGATTGACCGGACCCTGGTTGGAGATATAAAAAAACCAGGGCGCGATAAATCCCACACCCTGGTTTTGTTTCCGGGACTTACCGGCCGTTGTTTTTCATGCAATCGCGCATGAATGCCTTGCGGTCATTGCCCTTGAGGTTCTGGTTTTTGGCCTCGGTACTGCAGGCTTTCATGCGCTGCTGCGAAGTCATCATTCCTGGATTGGTGTCTGGGGATTTTGGATGCTTCATGTCCATGCCGTTGGACGCCGCGGCTGCATTCGAAGCTCGGGTGTCGTTGCCGAGACATTCGTGCATGAATTTCTTGTGTTCTTCGCCCTTCAGGCCCTTGGATTTGTGGGAGCAGTCGGCGAACTTCTGCTGTTGCGGGGATTTGGTTTTGATGTCCTGGGCATGCACGCCGGTAGTCAGCGCCAGCGCGCCCGCGACCAGTGCGACACATAGTGGGAGAATAAGCGTCTTCATCTTGACCTCCATGTCAAAGTTGTTGGTGTTCATCCCTGAATCAGCAGGGACAGACGATTCTAACCTGTGAAGTCCCCGATGCAAATTCTGATTAAGTTAAGTGGACCGATATTCCGCAATCTTGCATGGCTCAGGAACGCCGGCCCAGGTTCTCCACCGGGATGCGCGCCAGTATCTCTGGCTCCGGCTGCAGGGTGGCGTGTTGGATCCCGTAGCTGCGATACAGGTGATCCTGCAGGCTTAGCAGGATCGACTGCCAGGCGTCCATCCGGTCGATCACGATATGGGCCGACAGGGAGACCTCGCTGGAGGACAGTGACCAGATGTGCAGATCGTGCACGGACCGCACGCCGTCCACTCCTGCCATGCTCAGACCGATGGTGGCCAGATCCAGTCCCGGCGGCACGCCCTCCAGCAGCACCCGGCTGGCGTCGCGCAGCAGCCGCAGGCCGGAAATCAATATCAGCAGGGCGATGAACAGCGACAGCAGCGGGTCTATCGGGAACCAGCCGGTGAAATAGATCACGATTCCAGCGACCAGGGCCGCCACGGAACCCAGCATGTCACCCAGCACATGCAGCAGCGCGGCGCGTACGTTGAGGGAATTGTCGCCCTGCTTGAGCACCCTGTAGATTACCCAGTTGGTGCATAGCCCCATTGCCCCGATGACCATGACCACGCGCGCGTGCACCACGGGCGGGTGACGCATACGCAGAACCGCTTCGGTGACGATGGCCGCAGCAATCACCAGCATCAACAGCGTATTTACCAGAGCCGCCATCACTTCCATGCGGCCGAAGCCATAGGTGTGGCGCGCAGATGCCGGCTTGAGCGCGATCCACGCGGCCAGCAGCGCGATGCCCAGGGCCGCGCCGTCGGTGGCCATGTGGCCGGCGTCGCCCAGCAAGGTGAGCGAGTGGGCCCAGCTGCCGGCGATGATTTCAACCACGGCGAAACCCAGGGTCAGCAGCAGCGCCAGCAGGAAGGCCCGGATTCCACCGGGAACCCCGTGTCGCGCTGGATGACTGTGCTCGCCCACGCTGTGCTCAGGATTTTTCGATGGGAAACCCGGATGCGGTCCAGGCGCTGTAACCGCCCGCAAGGTTGCTCACGTGCTTGTAGCCCAATTCCTGCAAGGCCACGGTCGCCAGGGCCGAGCGCCCGCCGCCCTGGCATTGCAGCACGATATTTGTGTTGTGATCGTACAGCGAGGGGTGCTGGTCAATTTTGAATTCCAGCACGCCGCGCGGAATATTGATGGCGCCCGGAATGTGGCCGGCGGCGTATTCATCCGCCTCGCGTACGTCGATGATCGTGACATTGCCCAATTGCTTGGAAACGTCTTGCGGAGTGACTTCGCGGATTTTGCTCTTGGCCTTAGAAACCATTTCGGCGGTTGTAGTCATGTCAGCGATCCTCTTGCTCGGAATACGTGGGGCAGGGTGCGCCAGATAATATAAGCAGCCATCAGCACCAGGAACACGCCGAACAATCGCTTCAGCTGGTGGTGCGGCATGCGTGCGGATATCTGGTGGCCGGCAAAACTGCCCAGCGCACCCACCAAAATGAACAATCCAATCATACCCCAGCTGATGTGCAGGCTCTGGGCGCTGCTGGACAGCAGATTGCGCGCGAATCCAGTGAACGAAGCCAGCATGATGATCACCAGGCTGGTGGCCACAGCCGGGCGCATCATCAGTTGCCCGAGGATCACCAATGCCGGCACGATCAGGAATCCGCCGCCCACGCCCACAACGCCCACGATGAGCCCCACGCCAAAACCGCTGAGCACGATTTTCCAGCCGGCGTGGCGCAGGTTGGCCTCTGGATTGGGCGGGGAGTCACGCAGCATCACGGCGGCTGCCACCAGCATGACTATGGCGAAGATGATCAGCTGCAGGCTGCCTGGCATGAATTCGCCCGCCCAGGCGCCTATCCAGGCGCCCAGCATGTCCGGCAGGCCGAGCAGCAGCACAAAACGCCAGCGCACCAGCCGTTGATAGGCGTATGGCAGCGCGCCCACCAGGCTGATGCCGCCGACGATGCCGAGCGAGCAGGCGATGGCCAGTTTGGCCGGCATGTGCACCAGATACAGCAGCACCGGTACCGTGAGGATGGAACCGCCGGAACCCAGCAGACCCAGGCACAAGCCGATCAATACGGCCCCCAGGAGCGCAAACAGCATCAGAAAAATCCTATGTACGCCATTATCAAGATCCTTTTGTCGGGGCTATGGCGATCGTTATAGTTGGCTTCGCCTGGCTGCATGCCTTGGTTCCCGCAGCAGCTGGCAGAAATTCAGAAACAGTATATAGAATAGGGGAGCCAAGCGTGAAAGGATTGCGCCATGCCGGCCGACATTCGTGTTTTTTTCCACAAACCGACTTCCACATTCTCATACGTGGTGACGGATCCCGCAACCCGATGTGCAGCGGTAATTGATCCGGCACTGGACTATGACTCTGCCGCGGGACGCACCGGGACCGTGGCCGCCGACGAAATCATTGCGCATATCAAACAGCAAAAACTCAAACTGGAATGGATCCTGGAAACCCACGCACATGCAGACCACTTGAGCGCGGCGCAGCATATCAAGAAGGAACTCGGTGGCCGGATCGCCATCGGCGAGGGTATCTGCCAGGTGCAGGCCAATTTCACCAGACTTTTCAACATCACATCCCAGGTTCCCAGCGACGGCGGCCAGTTCGATCACCTGTTCAAGGATGACGAGAAATTTTTCATTGGCGGGCTGCAGGCCCGGGTATTGGCGACGCCCGGACACACCAGCGACAGCCTGACATATGTGGTCGGTGATGCTGCCTTCGTGGGCGACACCTTGTTTATGCCGGACTCCGGTACCGCGCGCTGCGACTTTCCCGGCGGCGACGCCGGACAGCTGTATGACTCCATCCAGCGCATACTTGCACTACCGGCCGACACACGGCTGTTCATGTGCCATGACTATGCCCCGGGAGGCCGCGAGTACCTGCATCAGACCACGGTGGCGGAACAGAAGCGCGGTAATATCCACGTGCATGATGGGGTCTCGCGACAGGAGTACATCCAGCTGCGAACCAGCCGCGACCAGACACTGAAAGTGCCGGCCCTGCTGCTGCCGGCTGTGCAGGTGAACATCCGTGCCGGCCGCCTGCCGGAACCAGAAGCCAACGGCAGCGCCTACCTCAAGATTCCCCTGAACCGCATCTGACTCCCAGCCCGGCGCCGCGGCTTGGGCTGTTTGCCAACCCTTGACATATTAGATAATTCTAATATACTAATATGCGAATCGCATACAAGACGGCCGCACTGGCCCGAGGAGAACCGCATGAATATCGACAAACTGGTGTTCCGCATCGCCGGCAGCCTGGTGCTAGTAAGCCTGGCACTGGGCTATTGGCTGAGCCCGTACTGGCTGTGGCTGACCGCATTCGTGGGCGCCAACATGCTGCAGGCTTCCTTTACCGGGTTTTGCCCGCTGGCCAAAATCCTGGCGAAACTCAAGGTCAGACCGGGCCCTGCATTCACGGATGGCGTGTAACCGGGAGTCAGCCTATGTCGGCCGGCAAGCGGGGTAAAAACGTGCGTAACACAAACCTGCGGGTGAACGTAAAACAGATGAGCAAGCATGCCATCGATGCCGCCACACTTTTGCGCGCCATGGCCAGCGAACACCGCCTGATGGTGCTGTGCGCCCTGGTGCAGGGCGAGATGTCGGTGGGCCAGCTGATGGAAATGATTCCCCTGGCCCAATCGGCACTGTCCCAGCATCTGGCCGTGCTACGCCGGGAACGCCTGGTGGCCACACGCCGCGAAGGCCAGACGGTGTACTACAGCCTGAACCCCGGGCCGGCATTGAACGTGATCCACGTGCTGTACGACAACTTCTGCTGCATGAAGAATTGATGGCAAGGGAAACACCATGAAACCGGAAACAGACATATTTGCCTCGTTGCATGTCCACCCCATCCGGCGTGCGGCAGTGGTGTTGTTTGCGGGCACGCTGCTGGCGGCCTGTCATGGCGGCGCGCTGGAGGGCCAGCCCCAGTCACCGGCACAGAACACAGCCACACTCGTGGTCAAATCGCAGCTGGCCACGGCCTATGCTGCGACGCCGGGCACGGTGATTTCCCTGAAGCGTGCCGAGATTTCATCCAGGCTTACCGGTTATGTGCGCCGCGTGGACGTGCAGGCAGGTGACACGGTGCGCGCCGGCCAGCACCTGCTGAGCATCGATTCCAGCGATGTAACCGGTACTTTGCAACAGGCGCAGGCAGGCGTGAACCAGGCGCAGGCTGTATATGACGAAGCCAATATCAATTTTCAGCGTTACCAGACCTTGTTTCCACAAGGTGCGGTCAGCCGCATGCAACTGGACGAAGCTCAGCGCCAGTACGCCACCTCCAAGGCCCAGCTGCATGCCGCGCAGGCGGCACTGCGCATGGCCACTGCCGCCATCGGCTACGCAGATGTGACGGCGCCGTTCGCGGGCGTGGTGGTGGAAAAACTCGTGGATGCCGGAGATCTGGCCACGCCCGGCAAGCCCTTGCTGGTGGTGGAAGACGAACACACGCTGGAAGTGCAGTGCTATGTGCCAGATGACATCTACGCGAGACTGCATGCGGGCCAGCAGATTCCATTCACGGCCTCCGGCGAGGCCTACATGGGCAGCCTGAAATCGGCGGTCTCAGCCGCGGATCCCCAGACCCATACACACCTGATCCGGCTGGGCATCGTTTCCGGCAGTGGACTTACCAGCGGTATGTATGTGCGCGTGCACCTTCCTGTCGGCGAACAAACCATGGTGCGCATACCCACGGAGGCCGTCACGGAGCGCGCCGGCATTACCGGCGTGTTCGTGGTGAATGCAGATAGCTACGCCAACTTCCGCATGGTGCGTACCGGCGATCTCTCCGGGGGCCAGGTGGAGATTCTCTCGGGCCTGGCTGACGGCGAGCGCATCGTGCTGCATCCGGATGCCAGCATCGATAACGGCACGCGGATAGCGGTAGCAGTTGGGGATGCCCGGTGAAACCCGCAACCATCGGCGATGAGAAGCTGAATGCCGTCGGCCGGCTGACGCGGCTTTTTCTGACCTCGAAAATCACCGTGCTGATGATGGCCGCGGCCGCCATCTTCGGCATCATGGCGGTGCTGTTCACCGCACGCATGTACAACCCGGAAATCGCCGTGCCGGCCGCCAACGTCATGGTGTCTTTTCCCGGCGCCAGTTCCGGTGAAGTGCTGAACCAGGTGGTAAAGCCGCTGGAAGCCTTGATGGCGGCCATGCCGGGTGTCGACCACACCTACGGCTATGCGGTGGATGACACCGGCATCGTCACGGTGCAGTTCAAGGTGGGCCAGGATGAGGAAAAAAGCCTGGTCAAACTGTACAACCAGATCTCCCGCAACATAGACCGGCTGCCGCCCGGCGTCAGCTATCCGCTGGTGAAATCCATCGGCATCAACGACGCACCGGTGGTCACCATCACCCTGAGTTCCGGCAGCCTGACGCCGGTACAGCTGCGTGCCGTGGCGGAACGGATACTCGAACCCTTACGGGCCCTGCCGGATGTGGGTGATACCCGCATCGTGGGCGGCACCCCACGCACGGTCACCGCGTATATCGACGCCGGCAAACTGGCGTCTACGGGCCTGGCGCTGGACACGGTCGAGGCCCAGCTGGGTGCAGCCAATGTGGCGCTGCCGGGCAGCGTGCTGGTGAGCGGCAACCGCGAAGCGGCGGTGCGCGTGTCCGGTGTGCTGGGTGATGCCGCGGATGTGGGCAACGTGATCATCGGCACACCCAACGGCAAACCGGTGTTTCTCAAGGATGTGGCGCGCATCGAGGACGGGCCGCAGGAGCCGGAGCAATATTCCTATCTGGGCTTCGGTCCGGGCACCGCCAGGGCCGCCGAATCCCCGGCACTGAATCCGGCGGTGACCCTGAGCATCGACAAGCGCGCCGGCGCCAATGCCGTGACCCTGGCGGATGCGGTGCTCGCCAAACTGGCGGAACTCAAACTGCGCGCTGTACCCGAAGGCGTGCGCGTTACAGTCACCCGTGATGACGGCGCCAAAGCCAACGCCGCCGTCAACACGCTCATCGAACATCTAGGCATTGCAGTGATCTCGGTGGCCATTATCCTGCTGCTGTTTCTGGGATGGCGCGAGGCTTCGATCGTGACGCTCACGGTGCCGCTGGTGCTGGGCGTGGTGCTGGGTGTGGGCTGGCTGCTGGGTCAGACCATCAACCGCATCACCCTGTTTGCGTTAATCCTGTCGCTGGGCCTGCTGGTGGATGATGCCATTGTGGTGATCGAAAACATCCATCGGCGTTTGCATCAGCACAGCAAGCTGCGTTTCCGCGAGCGCCTGGTGCTGGCCACCAATGAAATAGGCCGGCCCACCAACGTGGCGACACTGGCGGTGATCCTGGCGTTCATTCCCATGGCGTTCGTGAGCGGCATGATGGGGCCGTTCATGCGGCCGATCCCCATCAACGCGCCGGTGGCCATGCTGGTGTCGCTGGCGGTGGCCTACATCATAGTGCCCTGGGTTGCATGCCGCTGGCTGCGCGGCAAGGCCGCTCGGGTGATGCGCGACGTGCGCGCACCCACTCTGGAGGAGCGCGGCCACGAACGCCGCGACCGTTTGCGGCATATTTATCTGGCGGTGATGCAACCGCTAATGGATTCCTCTCGCCGCCGCCGCCTGTTCGTGGCCGGCGTCGGCATGCTGTTGCTGCTGGCCATGCTGCAGCCGCTGTGGCAGTTCATCCGGCCCGGCGGCATCAACGGACCCGAGAGCCTGGGCGGCGTGACTTTGAAGATGCTGCCGGACGACAACACCAGCACCTTTCTGGTGGAAGTGGATACTGTTGCGGGCACGCCGTTGGTGATTACTGATGAAGTTACACGCAAGGTGTCGGAACTGCTGTCAAAGACACGCTATGTAGGGAATTTCCAGGCCTTTCTCGGTAATCCCGCACCACCCGATTTCGCCGCCCTGGTGCGCGGCGATGAGATCCGCGGCGGCGACAATTTCGCGCAAATCCGCGTGAACCTGGTGCCCAAGGACGAACGTCCGCCCTCGCATCGTATCGCCCAGCAGCTGGACCCCGGCCTGAACGCGATTGCTGCGGAATATCCGGGCACCCGGATCAAATTGTATGAAACCCCGCCGGGCCCGCCGGTGCGCGCCCAGGTCTTGGCCGAACTCTACGGGCCGGACTACCAGCGCCTGCGGGAAAACGCCGCCTACGTGCGCCAGGCTTTCGCGCAGACCTACGGCATGATCAACGTGGACGATTCTGTGACCCAGGACATGCGGGAATACCGGCTGGTGGTGGAACCGGCACGCGCGGCCCTGGCGGGAGTACAGGCCGCCAGCGTGGCCCGCACGTTGCACGATTATTTGGCGGGATTCGATATCGGCATGCTGCATTCCGATAACGCGCGTGAACCGATCGCGGTGCGCGTGCGCATCCCCCAGTCACAACGCGGTTTCATACGTCAGGCGCTGGATCTGAGAGTTACCGCCGCCAATGGCCGCACGGTGCCGTTGAGCAGCCTGGTGAGCGTGCAGCAACGCGTGCTGGAGAAACCCATCTATACCAAGGATCAGCATCCGGTGGTGTATGTGAGCGGCGAAACCCTGGAAGGCAGCCCGGTGAACGCGGTGCTGTCGCTGCAGGGCAGATTGAACGGCAAATCCCTGCCCGATGGCACAGTGTTGCATGCCGGCAATCTGGGATTCGTGGCCAAGACGCCGGATGACGTGTCGCGCTACCAGCTGTTCTGGGACGGCGAGATGCGCCTGACACTGGACGTATTCCGCGACCTGGGTTCAGCCTTGGTCGTGGCGCTGATTTTTATTTATCTATTGCTGGCCGGCTATTACCAGTCGTACTTCATGCCGCTGATCGTCATGGGCGCGATCCCGCTCACCCTCATCGGCGTTTTTCCCGGGCACTGGCTGCTGGGCCAGCCGTTTACCGCCACTTCCATGATCGGCGTGATCGCCCTCGCCGGCATCGTGGTGCGCAATTCGCTGCTGCTGATCGACTTCATCCTGGATTACAGAAAACGCGGCCGCCCGCTGGCGGAGGCGGTGATGGAGGCTGGCGCGGTGCGGTTTCGCCCGATCCTGCTCACCGCGCTCGCCATTATGTCGGCCTCCATGGTGATGGTGAGCGACCCGGTGTTCGGCGGCCTGGCCATCTCGCTGATTTTCGGCACTTTCGCTTCCACCATCCTCACCCTGTTTGTCATCCCGCTGGTGTATTACTGGTGGGCGCGACGTGTGGAAACCGGGCAGGACCGCGACCGCGGCGGCATACCGACGGAAACATTCACCTGACATCATGGACCGGTGTGAGCCGGCAAGGAGAGAGAGATGGCAAGAATCATGGTACTGGGTGCCGGCATCGGCGGACTTCCGGCGGCCTATGAATTGCGAAAATCCCTGGACAAATCCCACGACATCGTGGTGGTAAATCCGTTGGACAGCTTCCATTTCACGCCCTCCAATCCTTGGGTGGCGGTGGGTTGGCGCCGGCCGGAACAGATCGTGGTGCCGCTGAAAAAACCCCTGGAACGCAAGCGCATCCGCCTGGTGGTGGGTGCGGCCAGGGCGGTGAAGCCCGAAGCGCGGGTAGTGGAACTGACCGACGGGCAACGCCTGGAATACGACTACCTGCTGATCGCCACCGGTCCGAAACTGGCCTTCGACGAAGTCCCGGGCCTGGGCCCGGAGGGCGGCTACACGCAGTCGGTGTGCACGCTGGAACACGCCAAGAACGCGCGTCTGGCGTACGAAGAATTCCTGCAGAACCCGGGCCCCATCGTGGTGGGGGCGGTCCAGGGCGCCAGCTGCTTCGGGCCGGCCTATGAGTTCGCCATGATCCTGGACAAGGATCTGCGCAGGCGCAAGCTGCGCCACAAGGTGCCCATGACTTTTATCACCAGCGAGCCATACATCGGCCATCTGGGCCTGGGCGGCGTGGGAGATTCCAAGGGCATGTTGGAATCCATCATGCGCGCCCGCCATATCAAGTGGATCATTAATGCCAAGGTGCGGGAGGTCACCCGGGGCCGCCTGACCGCGGTGGAACACGATAACGACGGCAAGCCGGTGCGTGAACAACAGTTGCCGTTTTCTTTCGGCATGTTGCTGCCGGCATTCAAAGGTGTGGATGCCGTGATGGGCGTGGACGGCCTGGTCAATCCCCGAGGTTTCGTGACCATCGACGCGTTGCAGCGCAACGCCCGGTACCCGAATGTGTATTCAGCCGGCGTATGCGTGGCCATCGCGCCGCCCGAGCCCACGCCGGTGCCCACCGGCGTCCCCAAGACCGGCTATATGATCGAATCCATGGTGAGCGCGGTGGTGGCCAACATCAAGGCGGACATTGAAGGCAAGCCGGCGCGCGCGACCGCCACCTGGAATGCCGTGTGCCTGGCGGACATGGGCGATTCCGGCATCGCTTTTGTGGCCTTGCCGCAGATCCCGCCGCGCAATGTCACCTGGACCAAGGCGGGTTACTGGGTGCATCTGGCCAAAATCGCCTATGAGAAGTATTTCCTGCGCAAGATGCGCAAAGGTTCGAATGAGACATTCTATGAGAGATATATGTTGAAGCTGCTGGGCATCATGCGCTTGGCAGGCTGACGTGGATCAATGCAGCGCGCAGGCGAGGCATTAAAATGGAGCAATTCATGGATAGAGTAGCAGGAGGTTCAGCATGCGAATTTTCAAGGCAGCATTAATTTTGACCTTTCTATTGGTTTCGGCAGCATCAATGGCGCAGTCCTCCAAGCCCGCCGCGTCTTCGACAGTGCAGAAACCGCCGGCTGTGGTGATGCCCTGCGGAAGGGCCCAGCCCAATTGCCCCATGGCCGGCCAGCCCGCGGGCCGCGGCGGTCCCATGTCCAATGGTATGCGTCCGGGCCAAATGGGACCGGGTAATCCGGGTCAGCCCGGCTACCGCGGAAACATGCCG
Source organism: Gammaproteobacteria bacterium (assembly GCA_028870845.1). GTDB lineage: Bacteria > Pseudomonadota > Gammaproteobacteria > Natronospirales > REEB76 > REEB76. The sequence goes on from JAGWOR010000001.1 coordinate 16,089, forward strand.
CCGGCTGCCGGCAGCGATGTGATCTACGGTTCGCAGCTGATGACTCCCGAGGAACGGGCCGCCTACCGGGCGAAAATGCGTGCGGCCAAGACTGATGCGGAACGTGCCCAGATCCGCGCCCAGCACCACAAGGAAATGCAGGAACGCGCCAAGAAATTGGGCAAGACCCTGCCACCGGCGCCGCCATCGCGCTGAAATCCGGCCGGGCACCAACCGCCAGGGTCTTGCGGGACGGCGCTCCCGATCCGGCGGTGCCGGGCAGCATCCACTAAAAAAAGCGCCGCCTTGCGGCGGCGCTATATGCTCCCAGTCTCGTTGTTCTTATTTTACGATCAGTGGGATGATCAGCAGGGCCACGATGTTGATGATCTTGATGAGCGGGTTGATGGCCGGGCCGGCGGTATCCTTGTAGGGATCTCCCACGGTGTCGCCGGTGACCGCCGCCTTGTGGGCATCGGAACCCTTGCCGCCGAAATGTCCATCCTCGATGTATTTCTTGGCGTTGTCCCAGGCGCCGCCGCCGGTGGTCATGGAGATGGCCACGAACAGGCCGGTGACGATGGTGCCCACCAGTACCCCGCCTAGCGCCTGCGCCCCCAGGAAGATGCCGACGATGACCGGCACCAGGATCGGCAGCAGTGATGGGATCATCATTTCCTTGATGGCCGCCTTGGTAAGCATGTCCACGGCGCGCGAGTAATCCGGCTTGGCCTTGCCTTTCATGATGCCGGGGATTTCCTTGAACTGACGGCGCACCTCGTTGACGATGCCGCCGGCCGCGCGGCCCACGGCTTCCATGGCCATGGCGCCGAACAGGTAGGGGATGAGGCCGCCGATGAACAGGCCGATGATCACCCGGTAATCCGACAATTCGAACCGCAGGCTTTTGCCCAGCGCCGTCAGGTTATGGGTGTAGTCGGCGAACAGCACGATGGCCGCCAGCGCCGCCGAGCCGATGGCATAGCCTTTGGTTACGGCCTTGGTGGTGTTGCCCACCGCGTCCAATGGGTCGGTGACCGCGCGCACCTCTTTCGGCAAGTCCGCCATTTCGGCGATGCCGCCGGCATTGTCGGTGATGGGACCATAGGCATCCAGGGCCACGATCACACCGGTCATGGACAGCATGGTGGATGCGGCAATGGCGATGCCGTACAGCCCTGCGAATGCATAGGCCACGCCGATGCTGATGCAGATGGCGATCACCGGCAGGGCGGTGGCCTTCATGGAAATGCCCAGACCGGCGATGATGTTGGTGGCATGGCCGGTGGTGGAAGCCTGCGCAATGTGACGCACCGGTTTGAACTGGGTGCCGGTGTAATATTCGGTGATGATTACCAGCAGCACGGTTAATGCCGGACCCACCACCGCGGCGCCGAACATGCGCAGGGCGCCATAATGCGGCATGTCTGCAAGCATCAGCTTGCTCACGAAGTAGAAGCCGATGACCGCCAGTACCGCCGCCACCAGCACTCCGGTGTACAGGGCGTTCATGATCTTTCCGCCTTCTCGGCCGTGCACGCAGAACACGCCGATGATGGAGGCGATGATGGAAACGCCGCCCAGGGCCAGCGGGTAGATCACCGCATTCGGGCCAAGCTCCGCGATCATCAGTCCACCCAGCAACATGGCCGCCACCTTGGTGACGCAGTAGGTTTCGAACAGGTCGGCGGCCATGCCGGCACAGTCGCCCACGTTATCGCCCACGTTATCGGCGATCACCGCGGGATTGCGCGGGTCGTCCTCGGGGATTCCGGCCTCCACCTTGCCCACCAGGTCAGCGCCCACGTCCGCGCCTTTGGTGAATATGCCGCCGCCCAGGCGCGCAAAGATCGAAATCAGCGAGGCGCCGAACGCCAGGCCCACCAGCGCGTGCAGCGCCGGATCTTCGCCGATGAAATGCTTCAGGATCATGTAGTAACCGCTGACTCCGGTCAGGGCCAGGCCGGCCACCAGCATGCCGGTGATGGCGCCGCCGCGGAAGGCTACCTTGAGCGCAGCTTTCACGCCGTTGCGTGCCGCTTCCGCGGTGCGCACATTGGCGCGCACCGAGATGTTCATGCCGATATAACCGGCGGAGCCGGAGAAGATGCTGCCGATGGCGAAACCGATGGCGGCCCACCAGGAGTGCAGCACGAAACCGATAAGCAGGAACAGCACTACTCCGGCGATGGCGATGGTACGGTACTGGCGGTTGAGATACGCCTTGGCCCCCACCTGGATCGCGCCGGCGATCTCGCGCATGCGCTCATTGCCGGCTGGCTGCTTCAGCACCCAGCCCACGGCCAGAATGCCGTACAGGATGGCGAGCCCGCCGCAGGCCAGCGCGAACCATAATCCGTATTCGATCATCATGTAGGAATCTCCCAATAGTGATGTTCTAGGTTGCGAAAAATCAAATTTTGAATTCGGTTTTCAGTTTTTTCGGCACGGCGGTGTTTTTGAGCCGCACATACCGCGGCAGACCTTGCCGGTAAGGCGGATAATCTTCGCCCTGGATCAGGGGCGCAAGGTAACGCCTCGCCTTGGCGGTGATGCCGAAACCGTCCTTGGTAATGAAGTCCCGCGGCATGAACTTTTCCTGGTTGGCAACGTCCGCGAGTGCGGCAACGCCGATGCCCCAACGGTAGGGGCGGTTCGACTTGCGCACGATGGTGGGCATGACCGCATTCCGGCCCTTGAGTGCCAGCTCCACCGCGGCTTTGCCGACCGCATAGGACTGGGCCACATCCAGCTTGCTGGCGATGTGGCGTGCGGCGCGTTGCAGGTAATCCGAAACCGCCCAGTGATACTTGTAATTGAGCTTGTCCTTCACCAGGTGGGCGATGTAGGGCGCCACGCCGCCCAGCTGGGCGTGCCCGAAGGCATCCCGGGTGCCGGCTTCCGCGAGAAAATGGCCGTCGGCATCGCGCACGCCTTCCGAAACCACGATCACGCAGTAGCCGAAGCGGTCATGGCTGTCCCTGACCTTGGTCAGGAAGGCTTGCTGGTCAAAGGGGATTTCCGGAAACAGGATAATGTGGGGGGCATCACCCGCCGATTCCTGCGCCAGCCCGCCGGCTGCGGCGATCCAGCCGGCGTGCCGGCCCATGACTTCCAGCACGAATACCTTGGTGGAGGTCAAAGCCATGGAAGCCACGTCCAGGGCGGCTTCGCGGATGGAGACCGCCACGTACTTGGCCACCGAGCCGAAACCCGGGCTGCAGTCGGTCACCGCCAGGTCGTTATCTACGGTTTTGGGAACGTGGATAGCCTGTACCGGATAGCCGAGCTTTGCGGAGAGTTGCGAGATCTTGAGGCAGGTGTCGGCCGAGTCGCCGCCGCCATTGTAGAAGAAATAGCCGATGTCATGGGCACGGAATACCTCGATCAGGCGCTGGTACTGGAGGCGGTTTTCCTCCAGGCCCTTGAGCTTGTAGCGGCAGGAGCCGAAAGCACCCCCGGGTGTGTGCCGCAGGGCGGCGATGGCCGAAGCGCTCTCCTTGCTGGTGTCGATCAAATCCTCGGTGAGGGCGCCGATAATGCCATTGCGGCCCGCAAATACCTTGCCCATGCGGCGCTGGTTGCGGCGCGCGGTCTCGATGACCCCGCAGGCGCTGGCGTTGATGACGGCGGTCACGCCGCCCGATTGCGCATAGAAGGCGTTGCGTTTGGAAGTCATGCTTTCGGAAAACCCGGGGTTTGAGCGGGCCGGCACCGCGAACCGCCCGGCATTGTAACGGGGTACCACGGAAATGCAAAAACCTTGCCGCCGCAGCCGCCGGGGCTGGTCAATCTCGGGTAAACAGGCCCGTATCCGTTGACGTTGCGGTGTTCTACGGGTACTTTACCGCCTGCCTGCGGGGCCGCCTGTCGGCGCAGACAGCACCCCGGAAAACACTGTCCCTGGAACGTAAAACAAAACACTGTATGAGAATCGTGCTGCTCGGAGCGCCGGGTTCCGGCAAAGGGACCCAAGCCAAGAAACTGGCGGTGAAATACCGCATCCCGCATATTTCCACCGGCGATCTGCTGCGGTCCGCGCTGGCCTCGGGCACCCCCCTGGGGCTGCAGGTCAAGGCAGCCATGGACGCCGGCCAGCTGGTATCCGACGATATCGTGCTGGGCATTATCCGGGAACGCTTGCGCAGTTCAGATGCCAAAAAGGGCTTTATCCTGGATGGGTTCCCACGCAACATCGCCCAGGCCCAATCACTGGACGGCATGCTGCGCATCCTCAATCAGCCGCTGGACTGCGCGGTGCTGATGGATGTGGATTTCGATGTGCTAATGCAGCGGCTTACGGGGCGCCGCACCTGCGAGAACTGTGGCGCCACCTACAACATATATACCAATCCCCCGCGCCTTGACGATCAATGTGACCGCTGCGGGGCGGCGCTACGGCACCGCGCAGATGACAATGAGGTGACCATCGGTAATCGCCTGCGTGTATACGAATCACAGACCAAGCCGCTCGTCGACCTGTACCTGAACCAGGGGCGTCTGGAGTCCGTCAATGGTGTGGGCAGCGAGGACGAGGTTTTCCGGCGCATGCTCAATACCCTGGAGCCCATCGCCAGGGGCCTGCGCAAGCCGAAACTGCCGCCGCCGCCGCCGGTCAAAGCCAAGTCACCGGCAAAGGCCGCATTAGCCGCAAAAGGCAAACTGCTGAGCGCCGAAGCAGCGTCGAAAACAGCCAAACCGCAACAAAAAGCACAGGCCGGGAAACCGGCCGCGAGCAAGACCGGGAGCGCCAAACCCGTGTCCCGCAAGCCTGCAGCCCAACCCAAGCTGCGCGGAAAAAAAACCGCAAAACCGTCCAGGCCGAAGGCCGCATCCAAGCGCAAAAAACACCGCTAATTATTCAGCGTGGCGGCGGTTTTTCCGGATCCGCGATATCGAGTTGCAAGACTGCATCCAACACCGCCAGCCGGGTTTTCCCCTGCATAAAATCCAGTAAGTCTCTGCCCGCGGTTTGCAGGCGCCAGCCTTTGAGCACCTCGAGATCGCGCTGGCCGCGCACCAGTTGTTCCAGATCGCGGCGTGTCGCCAGCTGCACTGGGCTGACGCCTTCGGCATCGGCTTTGACCTTGAGCACCGCCATCAGCGCGTCTACCAGCGACTCGTCCCTGACCGCCAGACGATCAGGTTTTTTCTCCGGCGGCGTCTCCTCCCGGGCGGCTGAGAGTTGCGTCAGCAGTTCCTGGCCGTGCTTGAGTACCAGCCCTTCGGACAGGCCGCGCACGGCCTGCAGTTCCTCGAGATTCGCCGGCCGCTGGCGGGCCAGGTCAATGAGCACCTGGTCCTTGAAGATCCACTGACGCGGCAGGTTGCTGCGCATGGCTTGTTGCTCCCGCCAGGCAGCCAGCAGTTTGGCAGCGGCGAACTGGCGGGGGTTCAGGCGCTGCAGCCCGCGCACGCGCTGCCAGGCAGCCGCGGGATCGGGGCGATAGGTGGCGGGATCCGTGAGCTTTGCGTGTTCAGTTTCCAGCCATTGGATGCGGCCCTGGCGGGCAAGATCCTGTTTAAGGCGCAGGTAAATATCCCGCAGATAGCGTACATCGTCGGCCGCATACTGGCGCACCGCATCAGTCAATGGCCGGCGCGACCAGTCGGCACGCGTGTGGTTTTTCGCCAATGTCACCCCCAGCAGGGATTTGACTACGGTGGCGTAACCCGCCTGGTCCGGCAGCCCCGCGAAGCTGGCTGCCAGCTGGGTATCGAAAATCGGCGCCGGTACCCGTCCCCATGCATGAAAGAACATTTCCAGATCCTGGCGCGCGGAATGCAATACTTTGACGAGCGCAGTATCGAGCAGCAATTCCATGAGCGGATCCAGGTCAGAGAGCGCCAGTACATCAATGCAGGCGACCATATCGGGCGCCGCGATTTGCACCAGGCAAAGCTGCGGGTAGTAGGTGCGCTCGCGCATGAACTCCGTGTCCATTGCCAGCCACTCGCCCCCGCGCAGTCGTCCGGCCAACGATCGCAGCGCCGTGTCAGTTTCAATCCACAGATAATCAGCGGTCATAGGTTCATGGCGTTCCGGTTTGCTGCACCTGGAGTGCAGGGTATGATGCATGCCGGCTTAAAGTAACCCGGCACGGTATGACTGCAATTTTACGCACCTGTTGGCAGATTTTCCTTCTCAAAAGCGGGCCTCAGGTATTCCCACGCTCCTGGCTTCTGTTTGTGTTTATGCTGGTGTTTTACATGTTCGCCGATACCATGATCGGGTTTTTTCAGGGCATCAATGGGCTGGAATTGCTGGCCGATACCCTGGTTGATACCGCAATGCTGCTTACGTTTTGCGTGCTCCTGCTGTCCGTGCTGCATTTGCGCAGCCGCATCAACCAGACGTTGGTAGCCTTGTTGGGGACCGGGATATTGCTGATGCTGGCCAATCTCCCGTTCCTGTGGCTCATTGAGCAGCACAAATTCCCGCAGTTACGGCTGACGGCCTACCTTATTCTCATCGGACTGTTTGTCTGGAGCATCGCGGTGATGACGCATATACTTCGGCATGCAATGACCGGTCCCAACTATCTGGCGCTTTTGCTGGCGGCTTTTTACCAGATTTCGAACCTTTTGCTCCTGAATTGGCTGTTTCCGGTAGGCTGACGTGCGCATACACATACTCGGCATTTGCGGCACCTTCATGGGCGGAATCGCGGCGCTGGCCAAGGCCGCCGGGCATGACGTCAGCGGCTCCGACACGGATGTCTACCCGCCCATGAGCACACAATTGGCATCGCTGGGAATCAGTATCAGTGAGGGCTACCTGCCCGAGCACCTGCAGCCGGCGCCGGATTGCGTGCTGATCGGCAACGCCCTGTCACGCGGCAATCCGGCGGTGGAAAGTGTGCTTAACCGCCGCTTGACCTATGATTCCGGCCCCCACTGGCTGGCGGAACATATTCTCAAGCGCCAGCAGGTGCTGGCGGTTGCTGGTACCCACGGCAAAACCACCACCAGCAGCATGCTGGCCTGGATACTGGAAAGTGCGGGATTGAACCCGGGATTTCTCATAGGCGGGGTGCCCAAGGACTTTGGGATTTCGGCGCGTACCGGCGGCGGGCGTACATTTGTTCTGGAGGCGGATGAGTACGATACGGCGTTTTTCGACAAGGGCGCGAAGTTCCTGCATTACCGGCCACGCATTGCGATTCTCAACAACCTGGAATTTGACCACGCGGACATTTTTCCGGATCTGGCCAGTATCGAGACCCAGTTCCATTATCTGCTGCGTACCATACCCGGCAACGGCCTGGTGATATTCAATGCCGCCGATAGCAATCTGCAGGGCGTGCTGCGGCGCGGTTGCTGGACGCCGCAGCAAAGCTTCGCGCTCGCTGAGGCGGATTGGAGCGCCAAGCACGTCGCCGCGGATGGCAGCAGTTTCAACATCGCCTACCGTGGCAAGATCGCCGGCATGGTGGAATGGGAGATGCTGGGCCTGCACAATGTGCAGAATGCGCTGGCGGCGATCGCGGCTGCCCACCACGTGGGCGTAGAGCCACGCCTGGCTGCGGAGGCACTGATCCGCTTTCAGGGCGTGAAGCGCCGCCTCGAGGTGCGCGCGCGTGCAAGCGGCGTCACGGTCTACGATGATTTTGCCCATCATCCCACCGCCATCAGTACCACCCTGGAGGGCTTGCGTAAGCGCGTCGGCAGCGAGCGTATCCTGACGGTGCTGGAACCCCGCTCTGCCAGCATGAAACTCGGAGTGCACAGTGAGGCCCTGGCCGGTGCGCTGCAGGCCGCAGACCGGGTGTTTGTATACCAGGCGCCCAATATCCACTGGGACGTTGTGGCCGCCATGCAGCCGCTGGCTGAGCGCGCCAGTGTAAGCACTGACCTGCAGGAACTGGTGGCCAGCGTGGCCGCCGAGTCCCGGCCGGGCGACCACGTGGTGATCATGAGTAATGGCGGCTTTGGAAATTTCCACGAAAAGCTGATTGCACAACTGGAACAGAAGTCCGCATCGCAGCAATGAATTTCCCGGCGCTAGCGCGTACCAGAACACCGCCGCACACAGCATTTGATGTAATCTATCCATAACCCGGCCCGCGTGCATGGCTCGAACGCCGACCCCATGCTCTGTTGTGAACCGGCCGCTGTCATGATGGCGGGCCATACATTCTGATCCGGAAAACCGCAACGTGAATAAACACACGATTTCACTGGCCGTCACTGGCGCATCCGGAGCGCAATACGGATTACGCCTGCTGGAAATGCTGCTCAAGTCAGGCGCTCGCGTGTATCTGATGCTGTCGAAACCAGCGCAGCTGGTGATTGGCACGGAAACTGACGAACGCTTGCCCAGCCGGGCCACCGAGATGCAGACATTTCTGGTGCAGCGTTTCGGTGCCGGGCAGGAGCAGTTGCAGGTGTTCGCCCCGGAACAGTGGAGCGCGCCGGTGGCCAGCGGTTCGGGTGCCGCGCATGCCATGGTGATTTGCCCCTGCAGCATGGCAACCCTGTCGGCGGTGGCCGCAGGTGCCAGCCGCAGTCTGATCGAACGCGCCGCAGACGTGATGCTCAAGGAGCAGCGTAAACTGGTTCTGGTGCCGCGTGAAACGCCTTTTTCCGCGATTCACCTGCAAAATATGCTTAAACTTGCGCGCTTGGGCGTGTGTATATTGCCCGCAAACCCGGGGTTTTATCACCGACCGACACAAGTCACCGATCTCGTGGATTTCGTTGTGGCGCGTGTACTGGATCATCTGGGCATCGAGCACAGCCTGGTGCCTGCGTGGGGATCCGAACCCGGTGAATGACGATACAGGCATGGAACTGCCGGCGGAAATCTCCCTGTTTCCGCTCAACACGGTTTTATTTCCTGGCGGGCCTTTACCGCTGCGGATTTTCGAGCCCCGCTATCTGGACATGGTGAGCGACTGTATGAAACACAGTCAGGGATTCGGCGTTTGTCTGATCGAAAAAGGCAGTGAAACCGGCAAGTCGCGCACATACAAAGTAGGGACGCTGGCCGTCATCCGGGACTGGAGCAACGGCCCGGACAGGTTGCTGAACATTCTGGCTCTCGGCAGCCGGCGTTTCCGCATTCTGCATCTGCGAACCCAGGATAGCGGCTTGAACTCGGCCGCAGTGGAATGGCTGGCGGAAGAGCCAGCCATGCCCGTGCCGGCCAACGCCGCGGCGTTGGCCGGCCTGCTGCAACAGATGCTGACGCAGGCCGGCGCGCACTATGCCATGGTCGCGCGAAATTTCGAGAGCGCCAGCTGGCTTGGCTACCGGCTGGCGGAGCTGCTGCCCATGCCGCTCACACAAAAGCAGTACCTGCTGGAAATCACCGATGCACGCATGCGGCTGGACATTATCGAGACCTTGGTGAATTCACGGGCACCGGGCTAGCCGGCCAATCAGGGATTGCCCCACACATCTTCAGGGCTTTGGCTGGCATCCAGACTGTCGGTGGTGGCGCGCAGACGCCGCGAGAGGATTGCGGCCAGTGATTCATAGAACCGGCCAGCGAAGCTGGCATCTGTCTGGATGAATTTCTTGATGTTGTCATGGGTGATCATGATCGCCTGCACTTCGGGATCACAGGCTTCCACGCTGGCGCTGGCGGACTGGCCTTCGATGAAGGACATGTCGCCGAAGATCTCACCCGGTCCGTGCTGACTGATGTCCACCATAAAACCATCATGGTCGCGAACCACCTTGGCATTGCCCTTGACCAGAATGTAAATGTTGGTCTGTTCCGCGCCCTGACGGATCAGCAATGCGCCGGGTTTGAAGCTTTTGATTTCCGCGGTCTGCAGCAGGGTCTTGTACTCGTCATCATTCAGGTACTTGAAGACCTTGAGCATGGCCATGGATCACACCCCCGCCGCTTATTGAGAGGCCGGCACAATACTGCGCCAAATTCAGCCGGCTGTCATGCCTGGGCGAGATCCCGCATTACTTTGCGTGCGGCGGCCAGGGTGGCGTCGATATCCGCGTCGCTATGCGCCGCGGAAAGGAAGCCGGCCTCGAATGCGGATGGCGCAAGGTAGACGCCTTGCGTAAGCAGACCATGGAAAAATTTCCGGTAGCGCTGTGTATCGCAGGCAGTGACCTGTGCGTAGTTGCTGACTTGCGCGGCCTGGGTGAAAAACAACCCGAACATGCCGCATACCTGGTTGACGGCAAAAGCCACACCCGCTTCACGGGCCGCGCTGCGCAAACCATCGGTCAGGCGCAGGGTCTTGGAATTCAGGCTGCTATAGAAGTCGGGAACATCCAGCAATTCCAGCGTGCTTAAACCGGCGGTCATGGCCACCGGATTTCCGGACAGGGTGCCCGCCTGGTATACCGGTCCAAGCGGCGCCAGCAATCGCATGATGTCGCGTCGCCCGCCGAATGCGCCCACCGGCAGGCCGCCGCCGATGATTTTTCCGAGGGTGGTGAGGTCGGGATGGATACCAAACAGCTGCTGGGCGCCGCCGCGCGCCACCCGGAAGCCGGTCATGACTTCATCGAAAATCAGCAGGCTGCCGTAGCGGCTGCAGAACTCCCGCAATGCCGGCAGGAAGCCGTCAACCGGCGGCACGCAACTCATGTTGCCCGCCACCGGTTCCACGATGACGCAGGCAATGCGCTCGCCGAATTTTTCAAAGGCAGCCCGGGCCGCGTCCGCGTCGTTGTAGGGCAGGGTGAGCGTCAGTGCCGCCAGCGCGGCCGGCACGCCCGGCGAAGTGGGTATCCCCAGGGTCAGCGCACCGGAGCCGGCTTTCACCAGCAATGAATCCGAATGCCCGTGATAGCCGCCTTCGAACTTGACGATGAGGTCGCGCCCGGTGAATGCGCGTGCCAGCCGTATGGCGCTCATGGTGGCTTCGGTTCCGGAGTTCACCATGCGCACCATTTCGATGGACGGCAGGTGTTCACAGATACGTTGCGCGAGCCGGGTTTCCAGTTCTGTGGGCGCGCCGAAGCTCAATCCCTTGGCCGCAGTTTCCTGCACCGCCTGCAGGATGCGCGGATGCGCATGGCCTGCGATCATCGGTCCCCAGGATCCCACATAATCGATGTAACGCCGGCCGTCACTGGTGTACAGGTAGGCGCCGGAGGCGCGATCGATAAACAGCGGTTCTCCCCCCACGCCCTTGAAGGCGCGCACTGGCGAATTGACGCCGCCAGGGATGTAACGCTGGGCTTCAGCAAACAGCTTGTCACTCACGGAAAATGCTCCATTAAACGCTGATTATTATTCAAGCACGCGGTCCGGGATACTCACGCTCATTCGAAAAGCAGTGCGTAGCGCCTGGCTGCGGCTGCCACCTCGGTTTGCGCAAATATACCGCTGATGACCGCAATCATGCTGGCCCCGGCTTTGACCAGGCTGGCGCCGTTATCCGGCGTGATGCCGCCGATGGCGCATATCGGCAGATGCAGGCTGCGACGCGCAGCTTCCAGCAAGGATACGGGCGCGCGCACGGCGCCCGGTTTGCTCTGTGTATCGAAGAAACTGCCGAAAGCCACGTAATCAGCGCCTGCGCGCGCCGCGCTAACCGCAAGTTCCAGCGAGGCATGACAGGATGCGCCGATGATCGCGTGCGGCCCCAGCCGTGCCCGCGCTTCATGCACGGGCATGTCTGATTCGCCCAGGTGCACGCCGTCGGCGCCGATGGCGTATGCCAGTTCCACGTCGTCATTGATGAGCAGCGCTATTTCGTGTTGGCGGCAAGCATGCAGCAGGGCGCGCGCCTGGTGCTGCCTCCTTGCCAGGTCTGCCGACTTGTCACGGTATTGCACCAGTCGCGCACCGCCGCGTATTGCGGACAGCACCGCCGGCAACATGGCGTCACCCGGCGTCAGCCGGTCATCGGTGATGGCATACAGGCCGCGTAGACTGGTTTCAGCGGCGTTCATGATTTGGCCTGACGGTTGGGGATGCGCTGGCCTTTGCCCAGCTTCCATGCTTGCCGTACAGCTTCCCAGGTGTAGCGTTGCGCGATTTCCACCGCTGCCAGCGGCGTATGCCCCAGGCCCAGGAGTGTTGCGATGGCCGATGCCAGGGTACAGCCGGAACCGTGATAACTCCCCGGCATGCGCGGCCAGGTGAAATGCCTTGTCGACCCATCGCGGCTGAACAGGGTGTTGTGAACATCAGTGGTCTGTTCGTCGGCACCCTTGATCAGCACATGCCGGCAGCCGAGCGCCAGCAGTGCCGCCGCGCGCGCCTCACCGTCTGCGGCCTGAGGCGCAAGCCTGTGGCTCTCTGCAGTGTTGGGCGTGATGATCGTGGCGAGCGGCGCCAGCAGTTTCAGGTAAGCGTCGACCAAGGCATCATCGGCAAACGGCATGCCGCCGCCAGCTGCCAATACCGGATCAACCACCAGCGGCAGTTGTCGGTGGCTTGCCAGCAGATACGCAAGCGATTGCGCGGCCTCTGCAGAGGCTATCAGGCCAAGTTTGATTGCGGCTACCGGCATGTCGGCGAATAGCGCGCGCGCCTGCTCTACGATGAGAGCCGGCGGCACCGGTGCCGTTGTTTGCGCGTTCACCGTGTCCTGCACGGTTATGGCTGAAACCACCGGCGCCGGATGTCCACCGAGTGCGCTGACCGACTGAATATCGGCGGTCAGACCGGCGCCTCCCGACGGATCATTACCGCCGATAACCAGCACGATGGGTGGCCGAGATTGCGCATGCATGACGGAATTTTAACCCTGACGGGTTCCGCATCCGGTACCGGCATGCGAAAATATAGCCATTCGTAGCCACTCTCCTGATGCTGCCTGTGATGAGCGTTACCCAGCCAGTTGCCGCCAATACCAAAATGAAGTCATACATGTGCGTGATTTGCGGTTTTGTGTATGAGGAAGCCAAAGGCCACCCAGAAAGCGGCCTGCCACCCGGCACCCGCTGGGAAGACGTGCCGCTCAACTGGCAATGCCCGGACTGCGGTTCCGGCAAGGAAGATTTTGAGATGATCGAGATTTGAAGCTCGCAGTCAATCCGGCGTCTGGCGCAGCCTCCAACATTTACATCTGACCGCTTGCGCCAGTGCCGGGGCTTGCTGCGCATTTGAGCAAAGCGTAGATTGCGCCGCGCCGCAGCTGCTTAAAAAGAGACGTATTCCCATGGGGTTCAGACTTCGGTGGTTGAAAACCGGCTACGGCAGCGTATTCGGTGCACCGGCGCTCATGCTGTTATGCATAGCCAGCCTGGCGCCCGCCACCGGCCTGGCGGCGACTCCACCGCCTAGCGCCGGTGCCTGCGGCCCCATCACGCATTCACGGGACGTCGTCGAGCCGCAAGCGGTGGACATGTGGGAGGCGCCGGTGGATGCCTCGGGCGAGCACGAGCTGATTCTCGCCGTACATCGAGACGGCGACCGTTTTTGCTACATCTACCAATGGCAGGGCGTGGCGCATACGGTCCCGCCGGCGATTCATGTGCGGCGCGGCGAGCGCTTCGCGATCCGGATCGTGAACGACATCGCCGGCCCGAGTCCCGGCGAAAGCGTTCCTTCCACAGAGATTACTCCCTGCAAACCAATGCAGATGCCGGCAGTGCCGGTACAGCACTGGGTCGGCTATCTCAACCATGTGATTGACGACCGCGACATTAAGGTCCAGCCACTCGATACCAATCTGCATCTGCACGGCTTCGAAGGCCCGGCCTCGGAGGAAAACGTGTTCCTCTCGACGCTGAGTACGCCGCTGCACGCCTGCGAATATCGCATCACCATTCCGCGCAGCCAGCCGCCCGGCACCTACCTGTACCATCCGCATGCGCACGGCGCGGCGGATGGCGAGGTCGCCGGGGGCCTCGATGGTGCCTGGATCGTCGAGCCCGATTCGCCGCAGATTCCGCGTGCTGCCGACCACGTGCTGGTGCTGCGCTATCGCGTCCCGTTCGAGCTCGACAAAAGCTTCCTGCCCAAGGGGATATCGCTCGCAAAAGTTGACGCGGCGCAGGGAGCGGCGGCCGCGTCACACGCAGCGAGCCTGCAACCGGCACCTCCAGTGGCTTACGATCCTTTCAATCCCCCACCCTGGCCGGACACGTTTCCGATGAGCGCCGGGGGCGTGACACTCGATGCCAGCGGCTGTAATGGCTATGACCGTGAGCCGTTGGTCACCGTCAACGGCGCGGACACGCCGGCGTCGCTTGCCGTGCCTGCCGGCCAGACGCAGTTGCTGCGACTCGTGAACGGGACATCCGATTCCCCCAAGCTGCTGCAATTACGGGATGCCGCCGGCAAGTTGCAGGAAATGCACGTTGTGGGACTCGACGGCGTGCCGGTTTCCGGCAACATGCGGCATCCGCTCCAGGGTTATCTTGCCATGCAGAAAGTCATGCTTTCGCCGATGTCACGTGCCGACATTCTGCTGACGGCGCCCGCTGGAGCAAAGTACACGCTTTCCAGCGAGCCCTTTTGCTTTGGCAAAGATGGGGTATTCGAGAGGCATCACGATCTAGTGCGAATCAGCGCGGTACCGGCCAGCGGCCACGGCGTCAGTATCAATGCCATCCGCATCAGCCCGGCCGAGACGCCGGCAGCGCGGCTCATTACCTGGGCACGCGTGCATCCTGCGTTGATTCACCGCCGTGCGATCACATTTACGGAATATTACTTTCCCAAGCGCGGCCAGATTCCGGCGCACAACGCCTATTTCATTACCGACACATCCAACGTGGATTTCCACGAGCACCCGTTCTGGCCGGTGTATCGCGGCAACGCAACCGTTCCGTCGAATCCCGACATTGTGGTGAAACAGGGGACGGTCGAGGAATGGTATTTGATCAATGCGACCATGGAGACGCACGCTTTTCACATTCACCAGATGGCGTTTGTGCAGGAACGCGACTACACCGGAATTCCGGTGACGGTGGATACCGTATTTGTTCCCGTCGGCAAGCTGCTGCCGAATCCCCGAAACCCGAACTACCCGCTGATCCAGCCGAGCATTACCAAGCTGATTCTCGACTTCCGGCACGTGCCGAAGGGCACCTTCGTGTTCCATTGCCACATGCTGTTCCACGAGGATCACGGCATGATGGGGGTCATCCGCGTGGAATAAATCCACGCTGGATACCACAGCGTGTTTAACCCCGTAGTCGGCTCCGCATTCGCCAGGATGAACTGCAGCAATGCTGCGTAGATTGGCTTTATCGCTGCGGTTAATGCGGGCGGGTTGACCGGGAACGTATCGGTAAGGGAGACAAACCATGATGGGCGCAATTTGCCGTTGTTTGCTGCTACTGGTCCTGGCCTTTCCACTGCTGGCAGCCGCCGCTGCGCCGGCTTCCAGCCGCTATCTTTTTGTCTGGGCGATGGAAGCCCGGCATCCCCAGGCTTCTGCTCTGGCGCTGCCGCCGACCGATCGGGCCGCGTGGCGCAGGACCCTGGGATTGGGCAAGGACTTCCTGGCGGTGTTTGACGTCCGCCCGGGCCGGTCATTCGGCACGCTGGTCGCGATGCTGCCCGTCGGCAGCGCGGTCATGGCGCATCACACCAACTATGCTGAGCCCCCGAACGATGTCCTTTATGCCAACGACTGGCTGGCGAACCGAACCTACGTCTTCGACCTTCGTGACCCCCGGCATCCGCGGCTCTTGCGTAAATTCGGCAGCGTCGGCGTCCTCAGCTATCCGCACTCATTTGATTATCTTTCCAACGGCAATACGCTGGCGACATTTCAGTATTCCGGCGGGTTCAACCACGCCGCGGGCGGGCTGGTGGAGTTTGATCCGCAGGGCCGGGTGGTGAGAACCGCGTCGGCGGCCGTGCCGGGACATCCGAATATTCGCCCCTACAGCCTGACGGTCGCCGAAAAACTCAACCGCGTGGTCACCGGCAGCGCCGACATGATGGGCGCGCAGGTCAGTCACGTGGTGCAGGTCTGGCGGCTCTCGGACTTGAAGCTGATCAAGACCATGCGGCTGCCGCCGCAACCTCACTGGTTTTACGACACCGCGGCTGATGCCTCCGAACCCCGGGTGCTGGCCGATGGCCGGACGGTCGTCGTGCCCACATTCAACTGTGGCCTGTTCCGGGTTCGGAACCTTGCCAGCCACGATCCGACGCTGCAACACATCTATGATTTTGGCTACCGTACCTGCGAAGTGCCGGTGGTCGTGGGAAATTTTCTGGTGGAAACCATGCAAAGCGGGCACGCCGTTGTAAGTCTCGACGTGCATGATCCGCAACATCCGCGCGAAGTCAGCCGCATTCTCCTGCCGCCGGATGAATATCCGCATTGGCTGGCGCTCGAGCCGGGTGGCAATCGCCTGGCCATCACCGGTTATGGCATGCTCGATACCTGGGTTCGATTCGCCAGCATCGATCGCCGCACCGGGAAGCTTACGCTCGAGCCGTCGAGCATTGATTTCACGCGCACCTGGCCGGATGGCTGGAAAGGAAGCGCCATTCCGCACGGCGCTGTCTTCAGCAACCCTTGAGCCCGCAACACCTCACGGCAGGGCGGAGTAGGCGTATCGTCTAAATTACCTTCGAACGAATAGAGCTTACAAAGCAGTCAGCCGCCTTTGTCATAACTGCTCCACCCGGTATCCGGCTTTTTCGAACCTTGCCAGCAAACCTTCCGTTCCCACCATGTGCAGCGCACCCACCACCACGAAATACCGGCGGCCGCTGCGCAACATACGCAGCAAACGCGGCATCCAGGCGCGGTTGCGGTCAGCGATGAGCAGCTTGTACGCCATCGGGTATTTGCCGAAGTCGTGTTCGAGGATGCCCTGTAAGGCATGGGTGTCGCCTTTTTCCCAGGCATTGATCAAGTGCTGCATATCCAGATCAAAATCCTTGGCCTGCTCCAATGATTGCAGCAGCATGTCCTGCTGTACTTTGGGAGGGAGTTCCGCCAGCAAATGCAGCTGAAAGCGCGGAGTTTCGAGCCCGATGATGTGCTTGTTGGCCATCTGTGCTTCATCGGCAAAATGGTGATCTACCCCGGCACTGGCGCTGTAGCCGGCCTGTTTTAGCTGCATGTCCAGAATCGCGATGCTGCCCAACCATGGGCGTAACAGGTCCAGACGCTGCATGTCGATGCCGAGCTTTTGTGCCTGCTGGGATATTTTCGCATATACCTCGGGCGGCAGCTGGTTGCGCAGGGATTTTCCCCGTGGGTAAGCGCCCATGCGTAGCGCGAGTTTTTGCATGGCAGCCGTGTCAGTGTTGGTCAGGTTGATTTCCTCCACCAGGGCGTAGGAATGCCGGAAGGCATTTTCCATGACCTCGGCCAGGGGGTAATCGTCCGGATTGAGTGCGTGCAGCGATCCCACGAGATACAAGGATTGGTGTCCCCGGCTTACACGCCACAGGAAATGTCGCGCCGGGGCGGCGGTTGTCGCGGGGGGCGGCGCAGTAGTGGCCGCCGGGAACGCCTGCACCACGGGCGGTGCGGAACTGTTTTTGGCGGGTTTACACGCGATCAGGCATGCGGCAATACAGGCCAATAGCAGAATTTTGCGCATAAAACGGTAGCTCATGGAGAAATTGGCCGTCCGCCGTTCATTATTCTGCGACCCATTCTATGCGGGTTTCAATGTGTCCGTCCGGGTGGAGCGTGAGCCAGCGCATTCCCGGTGGTTTGTCATCCAAGGCAAAGTCGCGGGAATCAGGACGGAATTGCGCGCAGGTCGAAGGCGTGGACAGCAGAAGCACTCCGCGTCGCTCGGCCTCGAATGCCTGATGCACGTGCCCCCAAAGGATCGCACGCACGCATGTATATCGGTCCAGTATCCGAAAGAAATCATCAGCATTCGAAACGCCGATGCGATCCAGCCAGGCACAGCCGACTGCCACCGGTTGATGGTGCAGTGCTACCAACACGTGCGATTTTCCGGCCTGCGCGAGAGAATCTTCCAGAAAATCCAATTCTTCTGATTGCAGGTGGCCATGGGTTTCGCCCGGTACCATGGTATTTAACAGCACGATGCGCCAGCCCGGGAGCCGGTGGCTGCCGCCGATTCTGAAATTCTTTCCGGCAACGGTACGCAGAATATCCAGTGCGTCATGATTTCCGGCTATGGCCGCTACCGGGGCCTTCAGTAATTCGAACATGCCGGCTAGAGTCTGGTAACCGAGCAGGGACTCATCATGCACCAGGTCACCTGTAGCCAGCACCAGGTCCGGTTTTGGCCGCCGGCATGCTGCTGCGAGCACGCGTGATAGCGACGAGCGTGTATCGACGCCGTACAGCTCTTTCTCCGGTTCCGCGTACAAGTGTGTGTCGGTAATCTGCAGCAGGCGGACTGGAGTAGAATCGGTGTTCATTCGAGATCAGCGTTGGTGACGGTCATGTCCAATCGTACCATCTCCCTGAATGAGAAGCTTTACGCTTATTTGCTGAAAGTTTCCCTGCGTGAACCCCCGATACTGAAACGCCTGCGGGATGAAACCGCCAGGCATCCAAAGCACTCCATGCAGATATCGCCGGAACAGGGACAGTTCATGCGCCTGCTCGTGCGCCTGATGGGCGCAAACCGCTGCATCGAAGTCGGTGTGTTCACTGGCTACAGCAGCCTGTCGGTAGCCATGGCGTTGGCGGACGAAGGCAGAATTGTTGCCTGCGACGTGAGTGAGGAATACACCGCGGTGGCAAAACGTTACTGGAAGCAGGCTGGGGTCGACAGCAAAATTGATTTGCGCATCGGCCCGGCGGTGCCGACCCTGGATGCCATGTTACGGCGCGGCGAGGCTGGCCGCTATGATTTCGCATTCATCGACGCCGACAAGCGTAACTACCTTAATTATTACGAGCGCCTACTCAGGTTGTTGCGCCCCGGCGGTCTCATAGCGGTGGACAACGTATTGTGGGGCGGCAGCGTGATCGACAGCCGCGACCGAAGCATCGATACTCTTGCCATCCGCAGATTTAACAAGACCCTGCAGTCAGACAAACGGATTGAACTGAGTATGGTTCCCATCGGCGACGGCCTGACACTGGCGCGTAAGCATCCCTGACTGCAGCAGGCAAGAGAATCAAATTGAATGCAGACATCGTCACTTGCAGTGGACGCCGCCACGGACCATCATGGACATCGATTCCTGATTTACATGACTCTGGGAGCCAATACCTTGCATGATTTCCTGCAAAAAATTCTATTACAGCTGCTGCGAAACGGCATATTGCCGGTGCTGATTTTGGTGGCGTCAGCCGTATGCGCCACAACCGCCACCCCCAAGCTCGAAGCGCCGCATGCGGTGATTAAGATTGCGGGCGGCAAGCAGGGTATCGGATTCGATGATATCGGTTTCATGCCGACATTGGACAGGATCTCGATTCCCGCTGGCAACACCGGTGAATTGGTTTTGATCAATCCTGCCGACGGCAAGATCACCGGCAGCTACCGGGTGACTGAGCCGGCAACCGGATCGGGACATGAAACCGGTACCACGTCGGCCGTGTACGGTGACGGGTACATTTTTGCCAGTGATCGCGGTATGCCCAGCGTAGCGGTGCTGGATGCGCGTAACGGAAAAACCGTGCAGTACGTCAGGCTGGCCAGCGGTCCGGATTACATCCGCTACCTGGAATCTAGACATGAACTTTGGGTTACCGAGCCTCGAACGCAACAGATCCAGGTTTTCAAGCTCAAAACAACCCCCAAACTGGAAATCACGCTATACAGTGATATCGCCGTCAAAGGCGGCCCAGAATCACTGGTGTTCGATGTGCAACGGAATCGCGCATATACCAACTTGTGGAAACAGAATACTGCGGTGATCGATCTCGCCAGACAGAGGCAGATGGCAACCTGGTATGACGGCTGCAAAGGACCGCGTGGCCTGGCCCTGGACGCCGCGCGTGGTTTCCTGTTTGTGGGTTGCACGGAGGGTAAAGTGCAGGTGCTGGATGTCAACCACCCCGGCAGGATACTGGCGTCAGCGGATGCCGGAGCGGGCATCGATATCATCAGCTACAACCCAAACTCCCGGCATCTGTACGTTCCCGGAGCACGCAGCGCCAGCATGACGATTTTCAAGGTATCTCCGACAGGCACCTTGCATGCGCTGGCCGAATATCGTACGGCCGAGGGCGCGCATTGTGCGACCAATGACCTGAAAGGCAAGGTCTTCGTATGCGATCCACATGCCGGTTCCATCCTGGAGATCAACGATCATTAAAGTGCCGCGTAGGGTGCCCGCGTATCGGCCTTCTCCAGCGTGTTCAGTCTCCGGTCGACTGTTTGGCGAGCCATTGGTCGTCGGAACCCTCGGAGATGTTCTCGAACAAAAAGGTGGATAGATAGCGTTCGGCGGTATCCGGCAGCATCGCCAGCAACACCGTACCTTGTGGCGCATTTTCCGCCACCTTGAGCGCAGCTGCCAGCGTGCCGCCCGCGGAGATGCCCACTAAAATACCCTCTTCACGCGCCAGCCGTTGTGAAAGATCGCGCGCCAGCGTGTCGTCCACGGCGATAATCCGGTCTGCTACTTTGCGGTTCAACACCGCAGGCACGAAATCCGGTGTCCATCCCTGAATCTTGTGGGGTTGCCAGCTGGCTCCTGTGAGCAGCGACGCACCGGCGGGTTCAGCGGCAATGATTTTCACGCCGGGACGCGCGAGCTTTAGCATCTCGCCAGCCCCGGTCAGGGTGCCACCGGTACCCCAGCCAGTCACAAAATAGTCCAGTCGCCGGCCGGCGAAATCCATGAGGATTTCAGGGCCGGTGGTGCTGCGGTGCCAGGCAGGATTGGCCGGATTTTCGAATTGCCGCGCCAGGAACCAGCCATGCTTTTTGGCCAGTTCCTCGGCTTTGCGCAGCATGCCGGTGGCGCGCTCGGCGGCCGGCGTGATGATCACCTTGGCGCCGAAGGCGCGCATCAGCTTGCGCCGTTCGACGGAGAAAGATTCCGACATGATTGCTACAAACGGATAACCGCGGGCTGCGCACACCATGGCCAGCGCAATCCCGGTGTTGCCGGATGTTGCCTCGATGACGGTTTGGCCCGGTTTCAGTGCGCCGCTTTGTTCCGCGTCCAGGACAATGGCGAGCGCCAGACGGTCTTTTACCGAGGCGGCGGGATTGAATGCCTCCACTTTCACGTAGATTTCCACGTGTTTGGGCGGAATACGGTGAAGGCGCACAACCGGCGTGCGGCCGATGGTATCGGTGATACTGTCGTAGATCATGGAAAGTACTCCCTGTGTTTGTCCCTGTTGCAGGTGAAATTCAGAAAGATTAGCTGGCGGGCAGCAAGCCTATCAGCAATTAAGGCTCAATGAGCAGAGGGATATCTGCCCAGGGCTTTCTCCAGGATGAAGCAGAAAAACAGGCTTAAAGCCACGCTCATGTCGAGGATCCAGTCCCAGCCGTACGGCCCGAGCGGCATAGCCCCGGTTCCGTGCAGCAGCGATGCAAGTGCAGCCAACAGGTAAAGCGGCCCGGTGTAGATGCAGTGCCGCCGGCCGCAGCGTCGGGCATTCAACAAGCACATGACCCCGGCGGTGCCGAAGCCGCTGGACCATAACACGGTGCGAGTGACCCCACTGATGAATATGCCGATCATTATTGCCAGCCATGGCAGCCAGAACAGCAGCCGCGTTGACGGCGAGGCCAACAGATCCCTGTTTCTGCATTCGCTTTCCGTCAGCATGGGTAGATCTTCACGCGATCACTCAAAGCATGCGCAACACACAGGTGCATCATTCAATTCACCGGTTCCAGCCAGCCGCGTTTATCGGCGGTGCGGCCATCAAACAGACCAAAGAACAGCGCTTGCATCTTGCGGGTCACCGGCCCCGGTTTGCCATCGGCAATGCGTTTGCCATCCACGGAACGTATTGGCGTGATCTCGGCCGCGGTGCCGCACATGAAAATTTCGTCTGCCAGGTAAAGATATTCACGCGGCAGGTCGCGCTCCACGACCCGGATCCCGGCATCGCCAGCCAGTTTGATCAGGGTGTCGCGGGTGATGCCATTGAGGATGGCGGCACTTTCAGGCGTGGTATGCAGGGCGCCTTCGAATACGAGAAACAGGTTTTCACCGGCACCTTCACTGAGCAGGCCGTTGCTGGCCAAAGCGATGCCTTCACCAAACCCAAGTCGCCGGGCTTCTCGGGCGATAAGCTGGCCAGACAAATAATTGCCGCCAGCCTTGGCGCCCATGGGGAGAGTGTTGGGAGCCGGGCGCTGCCAGCTGGAAACACAGGCATCGATGCCGTTTTCGACTGCTCCATTGCCCAGATAACTGCCCAGTTCCCAGGCGCCAACGGCTACTTCGGTGGAGGTTTCCGCAGCCAGACTCAGGCCCTGTCCGGCGCCACGAAACACCACCGGACGGATATACGCCTTCTTGAGGTGGTTTATTCGTACTACGTCATGGCATGCGGATGCCAGCGCTCCGCGATCATAAGGCATGGTCATGTCATAGATCCGGGCGGAGTTGAACAGGCGCTTTAGGTGATCCGTCAGGCGGAAAATCACTACGCCATCGGTAGTCGGATAGCTGCGGATGCCTTCGAATATGGAAGATCCATAGTGCAATGCATGCGCCATGACGTGCACGGTGGCATCTGCCCAGGGTTTTATTGTGCCGTTATGCCAGATATGCGCTGGAGGTTGTGTCGCCACGCTGTGCTTCCGGATTGGCCAAGGTGTGATCCGGAAGGCGTCTGCCGGCTCCGGACATGCCTATTCTAGCTTTATAACCGGCGGTATGGACATCGCGGCGTTCATTCCATGTTTGGCAGCGGCTTGCATGGATAAGCTTATGAATGCAGATCGCCGAATATATTCCAGCGTGTGATGGCAGGATGCGTGCCTGCGGAGCGTTCCGGGTATCCGATCCGTCCGGTTTTGCGAGGGGCTGCATGCGGTTTTGCATGATGCAACACCCGCTCGGGCATCGTCATGGCCTGCATCACTGCTGGCGCCGCGGGCAATGCTGCAGCGGTCGTCCGGATCACCCCATCTCCTTGGATCTGCCGGCGTGCCAGACGCCGGAGACGTGCGCGTTTTTCATACACCTGCTGCATGTGCCGATACGGTTCCCACGTCTTGATAAGCATTGCGATTCCTCTGGTGATTTTGACCTGGTGAACAATGGACTTCCGGCGTGACGCGGCCGTGACAACCCCATGGCTGAATGATGAAGACCAGCGGCTTGTGGCCACCGATGAGCGTAAACAGACGGCCGATGGCCGGTCTGCCGGGCCCGGTGGTGTGGACTAAAATCTGTTATCAGGGCGTGAATACCCAAGGGAAGCCGGAGCGCGGCTGCCAAAGCCTCAGGCTGCAAATCGTTCAAGCTGGGGGAAATGCCTGGGATTTGGAAACATTACCGCACCCGGCGGACGGCCGGTATGCAAAAACCGGGTGTCAGGCGTGGGGCCTGACCCAAGACATATACCAGAATCACCAGCCATGGATGGTTTATCATTGAAATTCGCTCGCGAGTGCATCGCTGCGCATAACTGGGGAAAACCATGTCCAAACCGGTAGAAGAACGCCGAAAATATCCTCGCCTGCGCAGGGAGGAAAAGGCCGTGATCCGCAGGCTTGAAGGCCTTGACCCGGATGCGATCACCAGCGCCATCTACTGCAAAACCGTGGATGTCTCGGCGGCCGGCATGCAGTTGCGCCTCAGATCGCAGCTCAGGCCGGGAGAAGCGGTGGATATTGTCATCAACATGGAAGGCTACAGCGGAACTTTCCACCTGCTCGGCGCCACCAAATGGTGCCGGCCCTTGAAAGGCGAAGACGGGTGTGTGGCGGGCATTGAGTTAATGGACGCCGAACGCAGTGATTTCGCCAGCTGGCGGCAGGTGTTCAATTGACACCCATGCCGGAATAATTCACCCGAGCATACTTAAACTGAAAAACATGGAGATCAAACCGATGCGAATATATCCCCGAATATTGGCCGCTCTCGCCTGCGCAGTTACGCTCGCCGCATGCTCGGGCTGGCAACCCGGAAAGGATCAGGCGGATACCATGACGCCGCAAGTCAATGCCGCCATCGCCAGATTCAAGACCAAAGATCCGAGCCTAAACAAGTTTTTCAACAGTGCCTACGGCTACGCCGTCTACCCATCCGTCGGCAAGGGCGGCTTTTGGATTGGTGGCGCGTATGGCGACGGTGAAGTCTATGAACAGGGCAAGCTGGTGGGCGTAACCAGCATTACCCAGGTGACCATTGGCCCGCAGATCGGCGGCCAAGCCTACAGTGAAATCATTTTTTTCCGTGACAAGAACGCCTTGCAGAGCTTCGAGACCGGCAGTTTCACTTTCAATGCACAGGTGTCGGCGGTTGCCGCCACCGCTGGTGCAGCCGCAAACGCCGACTATAGCAATGGCGTGGCGGTGTTTACGCTAGTGGAGGGCGGGCTCATGGCGGAAGCCACGGTCGGCGGCCAGAAATTTTCCTTCACGCCCTTGCAATAATTTTCTGACACATCAAAAAGATGATAAGGAAAAGCCCCTCGGTTCGAGGGGCTTTTCATTCCACTGCAGGGTTCTCAGTAGCGGTAGTGGTCCGGTTTATAGGGCCCGTCCGCGTCCAGGTTCAGGTATTTGGCCTGCTTGGTTGTCAATTGGGTCAGATGTGCATTCAAGCGTTGCAGGTGCAGGCGCGCGACTTTTTCATCCAGGTGCTTGGGCAGCACGTATACCTTATTCTGGTATTCGGCGCCGTGTGCGTACAGCTCGATCTGTGCCAGCACCTGATTGGTGAAGGAATTGGACATCACGAAACTCGGGTGCCCGGTGGCGCAACCCAGGTTCACCAGCCGGCCTTCCGCCAGCACGATGATGCGGTGTCCATCCGGGAAGATCACATGGTCCACCTGCGGTTTGATGTTTTCCCACTGGTATTTGCGCAATGAGGCAATGTCGATTTCCGAGTCGAAGTGCCCGATGTTACAGACGATGGCGTTGTGCTTCATCTTTGCCATGTGGTCATGGGTGATGACATCCAGATTGCCGGTGGCGGTCACGAAGATATCGGCTTTGTCGCAGGCTTCATCCATGGTCACCACCCGGTAACCCTCCATGGCGGCCTGCAGCGCACAGATGGGATCGATCTCAGTAATCCAGACGCTGGCGCCCAGGCCATGCAGCGACTGGGCACAGCCTTTACCCACATCGCCGTAACCGGCGATCAATGCGATCTTGCCGGCAACCATCACGTCGGTGGCCCGCTTGATGCCGTCCACCAGCGATTCGCGGCAGCCATACAGGTTATCGAACTTAGACTTGGTGACCGAGTCGTTGACGTTGATGGCCGGAAAGGGCAGGGTGCCGTGTTTTTGCATCTCATACAGCCGGTGCACACCGGTGGTGGTTTCCTCGGTTACACCCTTGATGTTTGCGGCGATGCGTGAATAAAAACCAGGCTTGGAATCCAGACGTTTTTTTATGGCCTTGAACAAGGCGGTTTCTTCTTCGTTGGACGGCTTGGCTACCACTGCCGGGTCTTTCTCGGCCCTGGAGCCCAGAATGACCAGCAAGGTGGCGTCGCCGCCGTCGTCCAGAATCATATTGGGAGCACCGCCGTCGGCCCATTCCATGGTGCGGTGGGTGAACTCCCAATATTCGTCCAGGCTCTCACCTTTGTAGGCGAACACCGGGGTGCCGCCGGCGGCGATGGCCGCAGCCGCGTGGTCCTGGGTGGAAAAGATGTTGCAGGAGGCCCAGCGCACTTCCGCGCCCAGGGCCTTCAGGGTCTCGATGAGCATGGCCGTCTGGATGGTCATGTGCAGCGAGCCGGCGATGCGCGCGCCCTTGAGCGGCTGCTGTTTGCGGTATTCCTCGCGAACCGTCATGAGACCGGGCATTTCGGTCTCGGCGATGGCGATTTCCTTGCGGCCCCAATCGGCCAGGCCGATGTCCTTTACAAAATAGTCATGCGACGGCTTTTTCCCGATCACTGCGTTCATTGTGTGTCTCCACAAAATAAACGAGCGCCGTTGTTGAATCTGTTCCTTTCCCAAGCCTGGCCGGCCAATCCGGTTGCAGCGCTCCTTGGGTCCAGAACTGCCTGCTAAGGACTTAGCTCACTGCTTTGATACGTGCGGCATCCCGCAGCATCTCGGCTTTATCAATCCGCTCCCAGCTGAATTCCGGTTCCTCACGGCCGAAGTGGCCGTAGGCCGCGGTTTTTCCGTAGATGGGACGGATCAAATCCAGCATCTTGATGAGGCCGTAAGGGCGCAGGTCAAAATGATCGCGGATCAATTGCGTCAATTGTTCGTCGCTCACCCGGCCGGTGCCGAAGGTTTCCACGCTCACGGAAATGGGCTCGGCCATGCCGATGGCATAGCTCACCTGGATTTCGCAGCGCTCCGCGAGACCCGCGGCCACCAGGTTTTTGGCCACGTAACGTGCTGCATACGCGGCTGAACGGTCGACTTTCGAGGGATCCTTGCCGGAGAAGGCACCGCCGCCGTGGCGCGCCATGCCGCCATAGGTGTCGACGATGATCTTGCGGCCGGTGAGTCCGCAATCGCCCACCGGCCCGCCGATCACGAAGCGGCCGGTGGGATTGATATGGTACTTGGTGTCGCGCCCGATCCATTCTTTGGGCAATACCGGCTTGATGATTTCCTCCATGACTGCTTCCTGCAGGGTCTTGTAGGCCACATCGGGTGAGTGTTGGGTGGACAGCACCACCGCGGAAATTCCGGCAATCCTGCCGTTTTCATATTTGAAGGTCACCTGGCTCTTGGCGTCCGGCCGCAGCCATGGCAGCCTGCCGCCGCGGCGCACGTCGGCCTGGCGCTTTACCAGCCGGTGCGCGTAGGTGATGGGCGCCGGCATCAGCACGTCGGTTTCATTGCTGGCGTAGCCGAACATCAATCCCTGATCGCCGGCCCCCTGGTCCTCCGGATTCTTGCGATCCACACCCTGGGCGATATCACCGGACTGCTTGCCGATGGCGTTCAGCACCGCGCAGGTTTCCCAGTCGAAGCCCATCTCGGAGGTGTAACCGATGTCCTTGATGACTTTGCGCACCAGCTGCTCCAGGTCCACCCAGGCATCGGTGGTGACCTCACCGGCAATGATCACCATGCCGGTTTTCACCAGGGTCTCGCAGGCCACGCGCGAGCGCTTGTCCTGGGCCAGCAGTGCATCGAGCACCGCATCCGATATCTGATCCGCCACCTTGTCCGGGTGGCCTTCCGAAACCGATTCCGAGGTAAACAGGTAATTGCGCGACATGAGCGGGTCCCCGCACAGACTGGGAAGGAATGTATTTAGTTTACTTGCTTGCCGTGACTTTTTCGACTGCAAGCGTGCCGGCGGCAACCCTGCAGGACCAGTGTGGCGAGAGGTTCCGCCGCAGCCGGGCATTGCAGGTCGCAGTTCGCGGCAAACCCCGGTTATCCGGAGCGCCTGACGACTGGGGGGAATAAAAGGCGGACGGCGTGTGACCGCCGTCCGCCAATGACAAGCTGGTGATGCTCCGTCAGATTTCCGGATTGGAGTTGCTGACTGATGCAGGCGGGGTGGGCCGGCCGCGCTTCCAGTCCCGCTGCGGCCCCATGTACGACATATGTTTCAGAAGCGCTTCACTCACGATTTTTTTCTGCTGCGGCGTGAGCGTGTCATACAGGCCCAGCTCCTGGTTTTGGAGCTGGCGCATACTGTCGCGCATCCGATCCATGTTGGCATTCATCTCTTTCATCAAAGCGTGCATGTCCGGATTGCCGCTCTTGAGCGCGGCCTGCATGGACTCCATCATCGCCGCATGTTGAGTGCGCATCTGGGTGAATTGGGCCTTGCGCTCAGCCTGGATCTTGTCCAGTGCCTGGGTCTGGCTGCTGTTGAGATGCAGTTGCTGCACAACCCGCGGGCTGAACAGTTCAAATGGGCCGGGTCCGTGACCACCGGGGCCATGCCATCCCCCGGCGGCGAATGCCGTGGCGGCGGTGAACGCCGCCACACTGGCGGTTATCGTCAAAAGTCCTTTAAGGTTCATGGATGCAATCTCCTGAATTAGCTGTTGACTGACTCTGTGGCATGCCTACTTTAGTCCAGACGCTGCCAGCAAGGGGTATTCCCGCCATGCTGATTTGTAACGATTTGTAACCCGCCGCGTACACGGCCACTCCGGCATGCGCCTGCCGGCGGCCTGCTGCCGGTTACGCATCCGCTCCGAACCGGCTATCCTGATGGGGGTGTTTTGAAAGGCAAGCCTGTCCATGTCCGCACCTGAAACTCCGTTATGCGAGTTCGGCAAATCCGCGCCGGACTTCAAGCTGCTGGGCACTGACGGCCGCCACTGGACCCTGGCCGGGTGCCGCGGCGCAAACGCCACGCTCGTCATGTTCATCTGCAACCACTGCCCCTACGTCAAAGCCTGCATTGATCGCATCGTGATTGCATGCAACGAGCTCGCGCCGTTCGGCATGCAGGCGGTGGCCATCATGCCGAACGACGTGGCGACCTATCCCGAGGATTCGTTCGACAACATGCGACGCTTCGCCCAGGCGCACAAATTTCCATTTCCCTATCTCTACGATGAAACCCAGCAAACCGCCCGCGCCTACGGCGCGGTGTGCACACCGGATTTCTTCGGCTACAACGCCGACCTCAAGCTTCAGTACCGCGGGCGGCTGGACGAGGGCCGCACCTCGCCGCCGCGACCCGAAGCGCAGCGCGAACTGTTCGAGGCCATGCAGCAGATCATCGAGACGGGGCAAGGCCCGAAGGAGCAGATGGCCAGCATCGGCTGTTCGGTGAAGTGGAAGTGAAAATCAAGTGGGTTCCTGGACCCGCGGACATGGCGCTTCTGTTTCTGCAAAAGTGCCCAAAATCATTTTCCTGGAGTCGTTGCGGGTTGGATCGAGTAAGCGTGGCTTATGCATACGTGCTTCCTTGCACAGTTTTTATGTGATAAAAAATGCTAACGCCATGAATTTATTAGAATCAAGTTTTATTACCGCCTGAATGCCGCGTTTTCACGCTGCATTTAGGCGTTCTAATTTAAGTTAGCCATACAAACACATGTACGCAATCATCAATCAGAATGTGGAAGCGTTGCTGGATTCGCTCAATCCCCAAGCTGATATAGACTCGTATGTCTGGCTTTTAGGCGAATTGCCAAATCGAAATGTTGCACAAGACCAAGAGTTTCAGCGTATTTATCGTCGTTATTGGCAACTGAACCCTGCGCGGCTCTGTGAAGAATACTTGGCTGCATACTTTGGCCATTTGGAGCAACTGAAATGTGAACCCGAACATGTCACGGTAGAAGCAGTCGCTCGCCATTTACTTCCAATTCCAACGCATGGTAATTTCCACCAGTCACTCCAGTTTTCATTCGCGAGCAAGCTCGTCCATATGCTGAATCCGGAACAACCTGTCTACGACAGCATGGTAGAAAGATTTTTCTTCTTACCTTCTAGAGGCGCTAATGAAACAACTGAACAGAAAATTGCTCGTTTGCTAGCCTCATATGATTTTCTACATGCAGAGTATGGGCGTGTGTTAGAGCAAGAGCTTCTTGCTCAAGCTATCAATCAGTTTCGGGCGCGCTTCAGAGTAAACGCAGCCTACACTGACAGAAAAATCATCGACACCCTAATTTGGAAATTCGTTGGGCTCCTCGAGGGTGGAGCGGTCAGAAATGGTGTTGTGGTCTATGGCTAACAACGCCATCAACGCGGACAGTAAAAAGCGGCGCTCCTTCGTCGCCACGCTTTTATCTGCCGGTTATGGCGAGCGTTAGGCATCTATGACAGATGATCAGGCGGCCCTTGAAGAGCACATCAAAGAGGTCTATGCCCGGGCAGGCCTGGCGCTCTATTTCCCCCAGTGCTTCGAGATGGCGCTAGCCAATTTCCTCTTCATCTATCATCGCGCAACAAACCAGCGCGTCACCGTTAAGGAACTTCAAGCTCTGGAGTCATCCAACGCCAAGAAGACATTGGGCGCGCTCCTGAAAAGAACCAAGGACTTGTGCGCATTCGACCAGGACGCGATTATTGTCTTGGAAAAATGGGACGCTACCCCTTTTCTGACCTTGAACAGCTAATCCGTCACTTCTTTTGCCGGCTCGTCAGGCTCCAAAGGCCAGCGAGCAACAGCAATGCCCAAATGTCTACGGCGCCGCCGCCGCCGCTACTGCCGGAGGAACTTGATCCGCCACTGCTGCTGGTGGTGGTGAGCGTCGTGCTGGTATTGGTCGCGCCCAGCAAGGGCTGGTCGGCGCTGGCGGTGACTGTATTGTTGAATGAACCGGATGAGCTCGGCGCTTTCACCGTGATGGACGGTGACCAGGGGTTCTGGCTGTTGTTGCCGGGCGGCAGGCTCGCCAGTGTGCAGCTCACGGTGCTGCCGGAATTGCTGCAACTGCCGTTCGCTGCATTGCTCGACACATAGCTGGTCCCGGAAGGCAAAGTGTCAGTAAGCACCACGTTGGTAAGGGTGGTGGCGGGATACGTGCCCGGTTGGTCGGCGTTGGTTAAGGTCAAATTCAAAGTCACGTCGGAGCCCGGCGCGACTGGGTTAGCGGACGGCGACACGGACAAGGAAATCGCCGCAGAGGATTCATAGATAAAGCCGCCACCGGCGGTTGCGTTGGCGCCGATCGCGCCGGCGAGCACCGTCTGTCCGTTCTGGCCTACGGCCAGCGAGAAACCGAGAGAGTCGCCGTAGTTCACGCCGTCGACGGACAGGCTCGTCGGGGAGCTCCAGGTACCGTTGCTGTTAACCGACGCGTCAATCGAACCGGTATTCCCCGCGAAGTTCCCAAAAAAGGCGATGCTGCCGTCGGGCGACAGGCCCACGCTCCAACCGAGCACTCCGGAATTAGCCGCCGTGAAGCTATGCGTCAGGCTCCAATTGCTGCCGTTGAAGGTATATAGATAAGCCGCACCCGCGCCGCTGCCGGTATACGGCGCACCCGTGAGGATTTCGCTGCCATCGGCGGAAACGGCAACCGAGTAGCCGTTGCTCGATGCGCCGGTGGGGATGGGTAGGGCGACCGGAGTGCTCCATGAACCGTTGCTTTGAGTGTACACATATGCTGTGGCGCCGCTGCTGTTGGGCGCACCCGCGACCACTACCTGACCGTTTGACGAGACCGCAACGGAAGAACCTACGTCGGAGCCGTTGGCAATTCCGGTCGTGGCCAGCGCGGCGGAATACGCCCACGTGCCGCCGTTCAGTTTATATATATAGACTGCGCCGGGAGTCTTACCGCCATTGGCCGCGGCGTCTGCTCCGACGACCAGCGTCTGTCCGTCGGAAGACGTTGCAATTGATGCGCCGAAACTCGAATAGGTGCTCAAGGCAGGCGGCAAAGGCAAAGTGGTGCGCGCCGGGGTGCTGTTCCAGCTGCCGTTGCTTTGCGTGTAAACGTACACCGCGCCGGTGTAGGTATTGATGTCGGGCACACCGACGAACGCCTGTGTGCCGTTGGGGGACACGCCCACTGCCGTGCCGGGTTGCACGCCGTCGGGAATGCCGCTCATGGAGAGAAATATCGGATTACTCCAGGCTCCGCTGCTCTGGGTGTAAAGCGCCGCGGCACCGGCACTTCCGCCCCCTGACCCCGGACCACCCAATACCGCAACCTTGCCGTCGGCGGACAGGGCCGAGGACCACCCAAACTGCATGCCGGCGGGGTAACCGTTAAAGGACAACTGCACCGGCGCAGCACTTAATTCCGCAGCCATGGAGTTGGTGCCGGCTGCGCCGAGCAAACAAGCAAGTGCCAGGCGCCATGCATTGTGACGCATCGTTTTGGTTCGTATGCGCTTAAACATGAGGGCACCCGCGGCCGCTGTAGCGGCGGTTCCTCAGGGCCAGGAGGCCCACCAGCAGGACCAAGGCGGGGAGCCCGGCAGCGCCGCCACCGCTGCTGCTGCCGGAAGAACCTGATCCGCCGCTGCTATTGCTGGTGGTGAGCGTCGTGCTGGTGTTGGTCACGCCCAGCAAGGGCTGGTCGGCGCTGGCGTTCACGGTGTCGGTGAGCGTGCCGGCGGTGGCCGGGGTCTGGACCGTAATGGACGGCGACCAGGGGTTCTGGCTGTTGTTGCCGGGTGCCAGGCTCGCGAGCGTGCAGGTGACGGTGCTGCCACTGTTGCTGCAGCTGCCATTGGCGGCGTTACTCGACACATAGCTGGTGCCGGAAGGCAGCGTGTCGGTGAGCGTCACGTTGGTAAGCGTGGTGGCCGGGAAACTGCCGCTCGCAGCATCGGCATTGGTAAGCGTCAGATTGAAGGTAGCATTCGCGCCCGGCGTCACCGGATTGGCTGCCGGCGTCACCACCAGATTGATGCTGGCGGGCGAGCTGTACACATAGCCATCGCCGGCACCGGCGTTGGCGCCGATTGCACCGCCGAGCACGGTCTCGCCATTTGATCCCACAGCCAAAAAAAAGCCGAGGTTTGCACCGCCTTGCACTCCGGATAACGAGAGTGCGGTCGGCGTGCTCCAGGTTCCGTTGGTGTTGAATGACACGTATATGGCGCCGGTGTTTCCGCCGGGCACGCCCATGAAAGCCATGGTGCCATCCGGAGACAGGCCGACTGAGTATCCCAAGGAACCGCTGTTCGCTACGGTGAAGGTCTTGGCGAGACTCCACGTACCGCCACTTACCGTATAGAGATAAGCCGCGCCGGCCTGGGTATTGGTACCGGGCGCACCGGTCAGAATTTCCGTACCGTCTGCGGAGATGGCGACGGAAGTGCCGTTAGCGACTGCACCGGAGGGGATCGGTAATGCCACTGGGCCGCTCCAGCTGCCGTTGGCTTGTGCGTACACGTAGACATTATTGCCTTGCGACGTGCCCGCCACCAAAACCTGGCCGTTGGATGAAACTGCGACCGATGATCCCAAGCCCGATCCGTTGGCCACGCCGGTGTTGGACAGCCCCAAGGGAGAACCCCAGCTGCCGTTGTTGAGCGAATAGACATAGACTTTGCCGGGAGACGCGCCACTGTTAGATGCGGCCGAGGCGCCAACCACGAGCGTCTGGCCAGTCGCTGAGACCGCTATCGCCGAACCGAAATTGGAATGCTGCGGTATACCGGACACGTCGAGTGCAACCGGCGCAGCGTTGGCCCAGTTGCCGTTCACCGGTGTATATACGTACACCGCCCCGACAAAGGTATTGATGATTGGCGTGCCGACAAAAACCTGGCTGCCATCCGGGGTCACTCCCACGGACCAGCCGGCCAAAGAGTTATTCGGGATGCCGCTCAGGGACAGCGGAATGGGATCGCTCCAGGCGCCGTGGCTCTGGGTATAGACAAATACCGCGCCGGGGACCGGGGGTTGGGTATTGACGGCGGTACCACCCAATACCGCGACTTGAGTATTGCCGGACAAGGCGACGGACCATCCGGCCCCATCACTTGTCCCAATGCCGTTGAAGGAAAGCTGTGTGGGTGGCCCGCTGAGCAGTGCTGCCGGGATGTTTGTGCTGAGTACACTCAGCAGGCCACCTAAAAGCAATCGCAGTACAAACTGCGATGCCGGTGATCTACGCTGGACGCTGTACCTGTAATTCATGTTTACTCCCAGTCCCTGTGATCCCAGCCATCATATTACCCGGCCCTGGCCGGAAACCAGACCGTCATATTGTCACCTGGCTGAAAGCATGTGGCTGTGCAAAAATGTTCTACATAATGCATTCGTGTACGGGGCAGCCGCAGCCTGGAGCCGTCATTGAAATGAACATAAAACAGGCCGCACACTCTTCTGTCATGAAAACAGTTTCGTCCATCGAACTGCGGCGGCGTTGAACTCGCCTGTAACGATGCAGCCCGCGCCTGTGAAATACCTGCCACGCCGTGCGTTGCCGCGCAAAACACTCGAGCTCGCACACTATCTCATTGGCAAGACTCTGGTCAGGGAAACATCCCGGAGACGAATCATCGGCCGCATCGTGGAAACCGAGGCTTATTTGCCCTACGACGCCGCCTGTCACGCATTCAACGGGCCCACACCGCGCAACCGCTCATTGTTTCTGGAGCGCGGCCACGCCTACGTGTATTTCATCTATGGCAATCACTTCATGCTGAACGTGAGCGCTGGTGTTGCGGGCATCGGCAGCGGCGTGCTGCTGAGAGCACTGGAACCGCTGGCGGGCCTGGACCTCATGCGGCAGGGCCGCGGCCACGTTGCGCTACGGGATCTGGCGCGTGGCCCTGGGCGTTTGGCGGCGGCGCTGCGCATCACTTCGGAGCTGGATGGCGCGGACTTGTGCGCTCAAGGACCGCTGTGGCTCGGCCGGTCAATCAGATCCGTAGCACGCATCGGCCGCAGCGTGCGCATCGGCATCCGCAAGGATGCTCACCGAAGATGGCGTTTTTACGAACGCGGCAGCCCGTTCGTAAGCGGGCCTAAATACCTGCGCGGTTGAATCCGGATGTGCCCCGGAACTTAGATGCGTTCCGGCTGGGCAACGGTGCGCTCATTCACCAGATTGCCGGTGTTTAATGTGCCCGCAGGTTCCATTAACAGCACGTGTGCTTCGCCGCCCACCGATGCCGGGCAATGTTCGGTGCCCTTGGGGATGATGATGAACTCACTTTCCTCCAGCAGCACATCGGCGTCACGCAAATGCATCCGCAGCCGGCCTTTCACCACCAGAAAAAGCTCGTCCTCGCGTTCGTGATGATGCCAGGTGAACTCACCCTTGATCTTCACCAGCTTGATGTGTGCGTCGTTGATTTCGCCCACGATTCTGGGGTTCCAGTAATCGTTAAACTGCCCAAATTTCTCATGCAGGTTAACTTTTCGGATCGTCATGCACGTCTCCGGTTTGGAGAAATTCTTCTAATCAGGCATCCTCGCCGGAAGCGAATACCCGGGTCGCCAGCCAGGTGAGCACCAGGATAAACAGCGCCAGCAAGCCGATGGACAGCCACAAAGGGAAATACAGCGAGCCCAGCAGGGCGCCGCGCATCAGGTCCACGGCATAGGCCACTGGATCGAAATGCGCCAGTATCCTCAGCCAGTGCGGTGCCGCCGCCAACGGGTAGAGTGCCCCCGAGAGGAAAAACATCGGCAGCAGCACGGCATTGCCGATGATGGGAAAAACCGTGGTGGATTTGAAACGCGCGGCGGTGGCCACGCCCAATGCCGAGAATGTGACTGCGGCCATGGCCATGGCACCTACCAATGCCAGGAAGCGCACCAGCCCCGGGTGCATACCCAGCAGCGGCAGGAACGCCAGCAGCACCACCGCCGGCACCAGCGCCTGCAGCGCACCGGACAGCACTTTGCCGATGGCGATGGCCGGGCGCGGCACCGGCGCCACCAGCACAGCCTTGAGGAAGCCGATCTGCCGGTCAAACACGATGAGCATGGCGGCGAACACGGAAGTGAACAGCAGCGAAAGACCCAGCACCCCAGGATAAATATAGGACAGGTATTTGCCGCCGCCCATGAGCGAATTGGCGCCGAGGCCGGAACCCAGCACGAACAGGTAGAGCAACGGCTGGATGAGGCCAACAACCAGGCGCACGCGGTCCGTCCACAGACGCTTCAAGTCGAGGGCAATGACCGCCAGCAGGCCTCTCATGGCGCCGCTCCAATGGCAAACGCCGGTTTAGCCACGAGATTTTCGCCGCCATCCAGGGTTTTGCCGGTGAGTGTCAGGAACACGTCTTCCAGGCTTGGTTCATGTACTTCAGCGCGCAGCACTTTCACGGGCATGGCGGTCAGCAAAGCCGGGATAATTGACGCCGGTTCTTTGCTGACCAGCAGAATGCCGCGCTCGCTCTTTTCAGGCTGGTAACCATTATCGGCAAGCCATGCCAATGCCTGGGCATCGTTTTCCGTAGCCAGCACGATCACGCCGCCACCGATGCGCTGCTTGAGTTCCCGTGGCGTGTCCAGCGCGATGATCCGGCCTTTGTCGATGAGGGCAATGCGGTCAGCTACATCGGCTTCCTCCATGTAATGGGTGGTGAAGAAAACGCTGCGCCCGGACCGCACGAACTGCCGCACCTGGGCCCAGAAACTGCGGCGCGCGTCCACATCAAGCCCCAGGGTGGCTTCGTCCAAGAACAGGATGTCGGGATTCGGAACCATGGATCGCGCCAGTTCCAGCCTGCGTTTCTGGCCGCCGGAGAGCTTATTGGCGGGACGCCTGGCGATCTCCGTGAGCCCGAGGTTTTCCATAATGGCGGCAGTTCGCTCTCGCGCTGCTTTCAGCTTCAATCCATAAAACAGGCCCATGAGCAGCAGGTTGTCGCGCACCGAGAGCTTCTGTTCCAGGGCCGGTTCCTGGAACACGATGCCCATGCGCCGCCGCACCAGGGCGCGTTCCCGCACCACATCATGCCCAAGCACCTGTGCGCTGCCGGCAGAGGGTTTGCGCAGGGTGGCAAGTATGGAAAACAGCGTGGTTTTGCCGGCGCCATTGGGTCCCAGCAGCGCGAACATTTCTCCACACCTGACGTTCAGATCGATGCCCCGCAGTGCCTCGACCTTGGCGTAATTCTTTACCAGCCCGTGGGTTTCGATGGCGTACTGAATTTGATTCATGTGTTTTAGCTAGCGGGATTTGGATATTTTAAGGTACTCAGCATGGGCTTGGTATTCGAACGCACGGACTTATAGTTCCGGCCTCTGTGGAATGAACTCGGCGTAATCCCGGGAATGGGGCAGCCTGCGCAGGGCGGTGAGCAGTTCCACCGGTGCCTGCACGGTACGGCGAGATACCAGGTCCAGCCAGGCGCCCTGGACATCGATGACGCTGGCCAGAGTGCCATCAGCCTTGAGTATTTGATGCCGCATGCGCCAATGCTTGCCGTTGGCCGACAAACCACTGAGTTCGGCGGTAACTGTAATGGTTTCGTTGGCGCGCACCTCGTGCAGGTAGCGGGTGTCCTCGCGAAACAGGATCGGACCCAGGTGCAGTTCCTGGAAACGTTCCCGGGTGAAGCCGCAATCATGCAGATAACTGACGCGCGTCTGGGCGGCGTAGTCCATATAGGCGCTGTGGCGCAGGTGGCCGTTGGGATCCAGATCCGCCCAGCGTACCTGGAATGACCGGCGATAAGGCTGGTTCATGTACTGATTTTCCGGTTGAGTTATAGCGCATTCTACCTGCACGTGAATTCCGTAGCCCGCAGGGTTGTCCCTGACCGGCCGCATCGGCGAAAATATGCAACCGTCTCCTGCGGAGTTTCCATGCCCTCACGACGCGAACTCGCAAACGCCATCCGGGCGCTCGCCATGGATGCCGTGCAACAAGCCAATTCCGGTCACCCCGGCATGCCCATGGGCATGGCGGATATCGCCGAAGTCCTTTGGAACGACCACCTAAAGCATAATCCGGCCAACCCCAAGTGGGCTGACCGGGACCGCTTCGTGCTGTCCAACGGCCACGGTTCCATGCTGCTGTACGCAGTCCTGCACCTAACCGGCTACGATCTGCCGCTCGCGGAACTCAAACGCTTCCGCCAGCTCCACTCCCGGACCCCGGGACATCCCGAGTACGGGCTGACTCCGGGTGTGGAGACCACCACCGGCCCGCTGGGCCAGGGGTTGGCGAACGCCGTGGGCATGGCGATCGCCGAGAAGTCGCTGGCGGCGCGTTTTAACCGGCCGGGTTTCAAGATCGTCGATCATTACACCTATGTGTTTGTCGGCGATGGCTGCCTCATGGAAGGCATTTCCCACGAGGTCTGCAGCCTCGCCGGTACCCTGGGCCTGGGCAAACTCATCGTGTTTTACGACGACAACGGTATTTCAATTGATGGCAGGGTGCAGGGCTGGTTCACCGACGACACACCCAAGCGCTTCGCATCCTACGGCTGGCATGTGGTGACTGACGTGGATGGCCTGGACGCTGCGGCAGTCAAGCGCGCCATCGAGGAGGCACGCGCGGTCACCGACAAACCCACGCTGATTGATTGCAAGACCATTATCGGGTTCGGCGCGCCCCACAAGCAAAACACCCAGCATGCGCACGGCGAGGCACTGGGTGAAGCCGAGGTGATCGCAGCGCGCCAGGAACTTGGCTGGAAATATCCGGCATTTGAAATCCCTCCGGACTATTACGCGGGTTGGGATGCCCGCCCGCGTGGCGCAGCGTTTGAAGGCAACTGGAACAATCTGCTGGCTGAATACGCAAAATCCTATCCGCAGCTCGCGGCTGAATTCACGCGCCGCCAGCAGGGTGAATTGCCGGATGGCTGGCCGGAAGCGTCGCTACGGTTCATCAACGAGACCGCGGGTCGTGGCAGCGACGTGGCGAGCCGCAAGGCTTCCCAGAACTCACTCGACGCCTACGGTCCGCTGCTGCCGGAACTGATCGGCGGTTCGGCCGATCTCACCGGCTCCAACAACACCCTGTGGAAAGGATCGCGCACCATTAGCCGCCAGGATTTCGGCGGCAATTACCTGCACTTCGGCGTGCGTGAGTTCGGCATGACGGCGATCCTCAACGGACTGGTGTTGCACGGCGGATTCATCCCCTATGGCGGCACCTTCCTGACGTTTTCAGATTACGCCCGCAATGCCATACGCATGGCCGCGCTCATGGGCGCAGGGTGCATACTTATATATACCCACGACTCCATCGGCTTGGGCGAGGACGGCCCTACCCACCAGGCTGTTGAACAACTTACCGCCTTGCGCATCATTCCCGGTATGGAACTGTGGCGGCCTTGCGATGATGTGGAAACCGCTGTGGCATGGGCCGCCGCCATCGAGCGGCGCCGTGGACCCACCGCCCTGGCTTTATCCCGGCAGAGCCTGCCGCATGTTTCACGCACGCCGCTGCAGGTCGAATCGATCCGGCGCGGCGGCTATATTTTGCGGGATTGCCAAGGAACCCCAGCGGCCATCATCATCGCCACCGGCTCGGAACTGGGACTGGCTATAGAAGCCGCCGCGCAGCTGGCACAACGCGGTCTGGCGGTGCGGGTGGTGTCCATGCCCTGCAGCAGCGTTTTCGATGCCCAGGAGCAGGCCTATCGCGAGCATATACTGCCCGTGGCGGTACAGGCGCGGGTGGCGGTGGAAGCCGGTGTCACGGAGTTCTGGCACCGTTATGTGGGCCCGCATGGCCGCATCGTCGGCATCGACCGGTTTGGCGAGTCTGCGCCGGCCAAGCAGGTATTCGAATATTTCGGTTTCAGCGTTGACAATGTGATGAAACAGGTAGAGATGGCGGTCGCGAGCGTGAAATCACACGGAACGCGGCCAAAAGCCCCGGGTTGACCTGCATCAACTCATTGCGGATCGAAACAGAGGACACTGACAAATTTCAAAAACAGGGGCTGCAACACTGAGGAGTGAACAGATGGCTATCAAGGTAGGCATCAACGGTTACGGTCGGATTGGTCGCAACATCCTGCGGGCGCTTTATGAGAGCGGGCGCAGCAATGAAATCAAGGTCGTGGCCATCAATGACCTGGGTGATGCGGCCACCAATGCTCACCTTACCCGCCACGACACCACCCACGGTAAATTTCCCGGCTCGGTGGCTGTGGAGGGCGACAATCTGGTAATCAATGGCGACAGGATCCGGGTGTTCGCTGAACGCGAGCCTGGGAAAATACCCTGGGGCAGCGTTGCAGCCGACATGGTGCTGGAGTGCACCGGACTGTTTGCCAGCAAGGCCAAGGCATCGGCGCATCTGCAAGGCGGCGCCAGGAAAGTCGTGATCTCGGCGCCTGGCGGCGAGGACGTGGATGCCACCGTGGTGTACGGCGTGAACCATAATATCCTCAAGTCCTCGCACACGGTGATTTCCAACGCCTCCTGCACCACCAACTGCCTGGCGCCGCTGGCCAAGGTGCTGCATGAAAACATCGGCATCGTGGGCGGCATCATGAACACGGTGCATGCCTACACCAACGACCAGGTGCTGACCGACGTGTACCACAAAGACCTGCGGCGTGCGCGCTCCGCGACCCATTCCATGATTCCCACCAAGACCGGCGCTGCCGCGGCCATCGGCCTGGTGATCCCGGAGCTGGCCGGCAAGCTGGATGGCTTCTCCATCCGCGTGCCCACCATCAATGTGTCCATCGTGGACCTGACCATCACCGCCGGGCGCGACACCAGCAGGGAGGAGATCAATAAATTCATGAAAGCCGCAAGTCAGGGCGAGTTCAAGGGCATTCTGAACTACAACGACCAGCCGCTGGTGTCGGTGGATTTCAACCATGATCCCGCTTCCTGTACCTATGACGCCTGGTTGACACGGGTCAGCGGCCGGCTGGTGAAGATCTGCGGCTGGTATGACAATGAATGGGGCTTCAGCAACCGCATGCTGGATACCGCCATCGCATTCTGGAACGCAAAATAACCGCCCGCAGCCGCGAATGGCAGCGCGCTTCGTGCGGTGCGCTCATGTGACTGCCTGGCGGATGGCGACCGAGGATCTTTGAATGCAGTTGATCAAGA
Source organism: Gammaproteobacteria bacterium (assembly GCA_028870845.1). Lineage (GTDB taxonomy): Bacteria > Pseudomonadota > Gammaproteobacteria > Natronospirales > REEB76 > REEB76. The sequence continues at coordinate 56,379 of JAGWOR010000001.1, forward strand.
TGACGGACCTGGATCTGCATGCCAAGCGTGTGTTGATCCGCGAAGATCTGAATGTACCGCTGGATGACAAAAGCCGCATCAGCAGCGACATGCGCATACGTGCGGCGCTGCCGACCATAGTGCTTGCCATGAAGGCCGGTGCCAGCGTGCTGCTGATGTCGCATCTGGGGCGCCCCAAGGAAGGCGCATACGAGGCAAAGCTTTCGCTGGCGCCGGTGGCGGAACGGCTCACGCAACTCTTGGGTGCTAAGGTGAGACTGGTGCGCGACTGGATCGACGGCGTGCAGGCAGCGCCCGGCGAGGTGTTGCTGCTGGAAAACGTGCGGTTTCTCAGGGGGGAAAGACAGGACGATCCGGCGCTGGCCAGAAAAATGGCGGGGCTATGCGATATCTACGTGATGGACGCTTTTGGCACCGCACACCGCGCCGAGGCATCGACCCATGGGGTGGCCAGATTCGCGCCCACGGCCTGCGCCGGACCGCTGCTGGCGCGGGAGCTGGAAGCCCTGACGCGTGCCCTGCATCAGCCGGCGCGCCCGCTGGTGGCCATCGTCGCCGGCTCCAAGGTGTCCACCAAGCTGACACTGCTGGATAGCCTTACCAAAGTCGTTGACCGGCTGATCGTGGGCGGCGGCATCGCCAACACATTCATAGCGGCCGCCGGCTATAACGTGGGCAAGTCCCTGTATGAGCCCGCACTGGTGGCGGAAGCCGGGCGCCTGACCGCTGCTGCGCTGCAACGCGGCGGCGAAATCCCGCTGCCGGAGGACGTGGTGGTGGCAGGTGAAATTTCTCCGGGTGCGGAAGCCGAGGTGCGCAAAATCGGCGAGGTGCGGGCCGAAGAAATGATTGTGGACATCGGACCGGATACTTCCATGCGATATGCCGCCATACTCAAGCGGGCCGGCACCATCGTGTGGAACGGCCCGGTGGGCGTCTTCGAAATCGACCAGTTCGGCGAGGGTACGCGCGTGGTTGCCAACGCCGTGGCGGAAAGCCCGGCGTTTTCCATCGCCGGCGGGGGCGATACCCTGGCGGCCCTCGACAAATACGGCGTGACCGACCGCATTTCGTACGTGTCCACTGGTGGTGGCGCCTTCCTGGAATTCATTGAAGGCAAGAAATTGCCGGCCGTGGCTGTTCTGGAAGAGCGCGCGGCTGCTGCCAGCAGCGTGTGAATGACCCGCAGACGGCGGCAGGCGTTACGCGCTCACAATTCCGGACACTTGGGCGCATAATGAAGCCATGTCGCGAAGAACAAAAATAGTCGCCACCCTCGGCCCCGCCACCGACACCCCGGAAGTGATGCAGGCACTGCTGCGAGCCGGCGTGGATGTGGTACGCCTGAACCTTTCCCATGGCAAACCCGACGACCACCGCCACCGTTTGGAGCTGGTGCGCGCCGCTGCCTGGGCCACCGGCAAGGATGTGGGGGTGCTTGCCGACCTGCAGGGTCCCAAGATCCGCATCGAAAAATTCCAAAGCGGCCGCGTGGTTCTGGAGGACGGCCAGAGCTTCGTACTGGATGCCGGGCTGGCGGACAGCGCCGGCAACGAACAGGCGGTGGGGATTACCTATAAGGCGCTGCCCAATGATGTGAAATCCGGCGACCTGCTGGTTCTGGGCGACGGTGAAATCAGTCTGCGGGTGCAGCAGGTTGAGGGCCAGCGCATCGTGTGCCGTGTGGAAAACGGCGGCGAACTTTCTGATCACAAGGGCGTCAACCGCCAGGGCGGAGGCTTATCGGCCAAGGCGCTCACTGACAAGGACATCCAGGACATCAAACTGGCCGCGGAACTGGAGGTGGACTACCTGGCCGTCTCATTTCCACGGGATGCCGGCGATATCCAGCGTGCCCGCAAGCTGATGCAGGCCGCAAACAGCAAAGCCGGCATCATCGCCAAGATCGAACGCAGCGAGGCCATCAGCAATCTGGATGGCATCATCCAGGCCAGCGACGCGGTCATGATCGCGCGCGGCGATCTGGCGGTGGAAGTGGGCGACGCGGAACTGCCCGGTATCCAGAAGCACATCATCCGCCGCACCCGCGACCTCAACCGGGTGGTAATTACCGCCACCCAGATGATGGAATCCATGATCCACAGCCCGGTGCCGACGCGGGCAGAGGTGCTGGACGTGGCCAACGCGGTGCTGGACGGCACCGATGCGGTGATGCTGTCGGCGGAAACCGCAGCCGGCAAATATCCGGTGAAAGCCGTGGAAGCCATGGCGCGGGTCTGCGAAGGCGCCGAGCGCCAGCGCATCTCACGCAGCTCGCAACGGCACCTGGAACAGCATTTTTCGCACGTCGACGAAGCCATTGCCATGGCGGTCATGTTCACCGCCAACCGCATGGACGTGAAGGCCATCATTGCGCTCACCGAATCCGGTTCCACGGCGCTGTGGATGTCGCGCATCAGTTCCGGCATTCCGATTTACGCCATGACGCGGCACGAGGCCACCCGCCGGCTTGTGACCCTGTACCGCGGCGTCTACCCGGTGGCATTTGATGTCATGCACACCAACCCGGATCAGGTGCTGCGCAGCGCTAGCGAAGAACTCGAGAAACGCAACATCGTCAAGCGCGGCGATTACGTGATCTGCACCAAGGGCGAGTTCAGCGGCGTTTCCGGCGGCACCAACAGCCTCAAGATCCTGCGCGTCGGCGAATAACGGCGACGGCCATTGGCCCGCGGTTTTTACAGCCAGCCTTTTTGCCGGGCGATGCGCGCGGCTTCGATGCGGTTACCGGCGCCGAGTTTGCCGATGGCTTCGGATAGATAATTCCGTACCGTGCCCTCGGAGAGGAACAATTGTTTGGCGATGTCGGCGCTTGTCAGACCGTCGCCGGCAAGCCGGAGTACTTGGCGTTCGCGCTCGTTGAGCGGGTCCTCGGTGTCCCAGGCTTCGGTTGCCAGCTCCGGGGCGATTACTTTTCCGCCCTGGTGCACTTTGCGGATGGCATTTGCCAGTTGTTCCGCGGGCGCATCCTTCAAGAGATAGCCTTTGACACCGGCGTCGAGCGCGCGCCGCAGATAGCCCGGCCGCGCAAAAGTGGTGACGATGATGACGCGTGTTGCTGGGTTCTTGTCCTTGAGGGCCGCAGCCAATTCCAGCCCGGTCATGGCCGGCATTTCGATGTCGGTGACGACCACATCAGGATTGAATTCCGCGGCGAGCTTGAGCGCTTCCTTGCCGTTGGAGGCGCGCGCCACCACTGAGAGATCCTCCTCGAGCTCCAGCATCGCTGCCAGGGCTCCCAGGAGCATGCCCTGATCTTCGGCTATCAAGACCTTGATCATGCCCGGGGCTCGTCCGTTTGGCCGCTCAGCCGGCAGCCGACGGCAGCCGCACGGTCAAACGCGTACCGTTCTGGCCGGAATCGATTTCCAGCAGACCGGAGGCTGACTTCAGCCGTTCACGCATGCCCTTGAGGCCGTTGCCCTCATGCAGGGCGCCGCCGTGGCCGTCATCCTCGATCAGCAGGCGCAGTTGCCGGTCGCGCTTCGCCAGTTCGATCCGGCAATGTACCGCGCCGGAATGCCGGATTACGTTGGTGACCGCTTCCCGCAGCACCATGGCGAGCACCGAATCCTGGGCTGGTGAAAGCCTTGGCGGGTCCACACTTTCGGCAAGCCTGACATTGGCGGCGGTCAGAGCCACGCGCGCATTGACAAGTTCGCCCAGCAAACCGCCGCTGCGATAGCCGCCCACCGCTTCACGCACTTGGGTAAGTGCCTCGCGGGATATGCGTTCCACGTCACGGATTTCCCGGGCCGCGCCGGCCAGGTCGCGTTCGGCCAGGGTGGCGGCGAGTTCCGCCTTCACGGTGATGAGGGTCAGCGTGTGCCCGAGCAGGTCATGCAAGTCTCTGGCGATGCGTTCACGCTCGGCGCTGGCCGCGAGCTTGCGGATTTCTTCCTGTGACTGCTTGAGCGCCAGGTTCTTGCGGTGCATCTCGCCGAAGTAGAGGTTGGCGAGGCCGAGAATGATCATGAAGAACACCACGTAAAACAGGGTCACCAGGTTGAGCCTGACCGCCAGCGCGCTGATCAGGCAGGCGGCCAGCACCAGCAGCAGTGCCCGTACGCCTTTTTTGATGGACCCCAGGGAGCCGCACAGTGCGGCGGCGTAGATGAAAAATACCAGGCCGTTGCCATCCGGCCACATAAAACCGCAACCCATGAAGGTCATGGCCGCCAGGATCCATCCCAGTTCACGCGTATCCCGGTGGTGCGCGTCGTGGTAGGCCCGGAAATACAGGGCGATGAATACCAGCCCGGCCGCGACGTACAGCCACCAGCGCAGGATGCCGAAGGGCTTGCCGGTGTAGTCGAGAAAGAAAAAAGCGAGGTAGGGCAGCCACAGGTACGGCGTCCAGCCGAACTGGGAGTCGTGCGGCAGCAGGCGGCGATGCAGCCGGATGAACGGTTGCGCGCAGGCTCGCAGGAGCGTTTTGGCTGTGGTTGTCACGGGCTTAGCCTATCACCCCGCACTTATCGCAGGGCGCTGTGCAGGAAGGCGAGCACCTTGTTCCAGGCATCGCGGTCGGCAAAGGCATCGGCGGCCGGCCGGCCCCCGAGAGCAAGGCTGCCGTATTTCCCGGCTACGACACTGGCATTGGTGGGCCGGTAAGGCGGCAGGATGGCGTGACCGGCACCCGCATAGCACAACGATTCGTCCCGATAGGCATGTGGGTGCGCGGCAAGCCGCTGCATGATCTGTTCAGCCATGAGCGACGAAGGCCAGATCTGGTCGTCGCTGGCGGAGACCAGCAGCACCGGAGCGGCAATTTTTTCCACCGGAATGGCGGCCTGGCCAACCGCCGGCTTATTTTGCAGGCCGGCCCGGTAGCCACCCACGAAAGCCAGCGGCTGGTGGGATGTGAACATGGCCGGATTGAAGACGAAATTGACCCACGGCAGAGGTTTGCCGTGCACAGTCCAGGAAGAGCTGATCGGGCCGGGACCGTTCGGAATGCCGCTCCACACCACCGAACTCGGCATCAAGGCCAGCACCGCCTGGAATTCCTTGGGGAATGTGGCTGCCGTGACCAGCGCGGCTTCCGCACCCTTGGACCAGCCGATGACTGCAACCCGCCGGGGATTCACCCCGGGTTGCCGCCGGAGCCAGTCCGCAGCTGTGGCGAAGTATTCCAGCGGGATGTCCATCAACCGCCTGGGCAGGCGCGCAAGCCGCGGGTCTAAAGGTTGGAAACCCTGGAAGTAAGCCAGTGCCAGGGCCACATATCCATGGGCAGCCAGCAATGCCGCGAGCGGTGATGACGACGTCCAGCCGCCTTCCGAACCGCCCAGCACCACGATGGCAGGATGGGGACCGGGCGCGGCCGGCGTGTACAACACCCCCGCCAGGCCCTGCGCGCTGACCCGTGTTTTGATGACACCCGGTGCGCGCAGGTAACGGGTCACGGTGACTCGAGCCAGGATGCGCTGTCCAGCGAGCGCTTCGATTTTCAACGGCAGATCGGTGGCTTGGAGGGGTGTGCCGAACAGCACTTCCCGCGGGTTCTTAAGGTGCTGCGGCAGCATCGACCAGACGAGTCCCATGGCGTGTACGCCGGCGTAGCTGCCATAGTCCGGGGCCTGCCGGTCCACATCCACACTGCCGCGGTCATCCGCGTGGTAGGTCGCCTCGGCGCTCCAGGAGCGATGTTTGTAATCCTGCAGGCTGGCGCGCAGCGTCACCGGTTCGCCCGGTTTCAAGCCGCTGACACGGATCGCAAGCGGCTGGTCCACCAGCGCCTTTTCCGGCGTGACGTTCAGGGCGATCGCCGGTCCGTATCTCCAGTGGTGCCACAACTCCGCGGGAGGCGTCGCCGCGATGACCGCCGGTTCGGAGAATTCCGCGGGCGCCGCCAGGCAATCCGCACGCCCGGCAGCCGGGGTGTTGGCGTTAGCCACCACTAGCCGCCCGCGGTTCGGCGTGGGCAGCAGGCACAGGATGATCACAGCCGCTGCGATCAACAGCAGAATAATCATGCCGCTGCGTGCCATACCGGACTCACGACATTCGTTCCCGGCCCGGGAGCGCGGCATGGCGCGGTGGTTCGGTAACCCCGACGCACTCACCCATGGATGACGGGAGGCACCGGGAAAAAATCCAATATGCATATTCATTCTCCTTCAACGGTCCTGGATGCGCCGCCAGCCAAGACGCGCAAGCCACAGGCAAACAACGGTGAACATCAGCAGGTAAATTACGTGCGCAAGATAATGGCCGTCACCGCCCTGGTGCACGATGCCGAGCGCAATCCGGCTGAGGTGATAGGCCGGAAATATGCGCGCGAGCTCCTGCAGCCAGAGCGGAAAGAATTGCAGTGGCACCCACAGGCCCGAAAGAAACGACATCGGCAGGTAGATGAGATTGATGATGGCGGCCGATGCCTGGCCACCGGCGCGCAAACCGATCACCAGCCCCAGCGCGCTGAAGGGTGCGGTGCCGGCGATCAGTGCGAGCATCAGTAGGATCCACTGCGCACGCGGCAGCGTTACGCCACCGAACAGCCCCGCCAGTGTGAACAGCAGCAGCGCAATCACCAGGGCGAACAGCATGGCCATGGCGGCTTTGGCAGCCAAGTAGGCCATCGGTGGCATGGGTGCCACGCGCTTCATCGCCAGGATGCCGTGATCACGTTCCATGGCCACGCCCATGCCGAAACCGAACAGCGCCGGCGCCATGATGCCGAAGGTCGAGTAGCTGGCGAGCATGTAAACCGCCGCGGAGTTGCCACTGCCTTTGGCGAAGATCAGGCCGAAAAACAAGTAGAACATGGTGGGGAACAGCAGCGTCGGCAGCGCGAAACCCGGCATGCGCACCAGTCCCCAGAACTGGAAACCGGCTTCGCGCAGATATACGCCGAATGTGTCTCGCCAAGTCCAGTGTTTGACAGCAACAGTGTTCATGCGGCTTGCTCCTCGGGGCGGTTTTCGGTCAGCGCCAGGAAGGCCTCTTCCAGCCGGGCACCGGTAATTTCCAGGTCGTGCAGTGCGGGGTCGAGCTTGAGCATCTCGAGCAGCATGCCCTCGGGATGTGCCGCCACGATGTCGAGACGCTTGCCATCCTGGCGCACGCTGTTTACACCGGGCAGCCGCCTGATCTGCGTCTCATTGAGCGCGGTCACGCAGCGGATGTGGCGCTGTGCGACGCTGCGTTTGATTTCCGCCGGCGTGCCCTCGGCCACGACCCGGCCGCGGTTGATGACCACGATACGGTCGGCGAGCGCGTCGGCCTCTTCCAGGTAGTGGGTGGTGAGCACGATGCTGCGTCCGGCGCGTTTGAATTCCCGGAGGCGGTTCCAAAACCCGCGGCGCGATTCCACGTCCAGGCCCGCGGTCGGTTCGTCCAGGAACAGCAATTCCGGATTGCCGCAGACTGCCAGGGCGAATAGCAGGCGCTGTTTCTGGCCGCCGGACAGCTTGAGCACCGGGCGTTTCTCCAGATCTTCCAACCCGGCGCTGCGAAGTATCTCGGCCAGCGGCATTGGTTCAGGGTAGTAGCCCGAATACAACCGGATGACTTCGCCGACCCGCGCGTGCCCGCCGAGCTGGGCGCCCTGCAGCACGGCGCCGATCCGCCGGCGCGCACCGACATCGCGCGGCGACCTGCCGAACAACAGCGCGTTGCCGCTGGACGGCCGGCTGAGGCCCAGCAGCATGTTGACACTGGTGGTCTTACCGGCGCCGTTCGGGCCGAGCAACGCCAGTACTTCTCCGTGGCGAACTTCGAGATTCACGCCGTCTACGGCCAATACTTTGCCGTAGCGCTTGCTGACACCGGTGAGAACGGCAACCGCAGCCCCGGTTTTTGATGTACTGTCCATAAGCTTCTCCCTGTGGGTGCGCATAGGGTGAAGCCCGCGGTGCGGTTCCGCCAGTTTCATACGTCAGGATTTGTGGATGACGAATGTCACATGACGTCCAGCGGTGCCGCCGTGTGAGATTTCTATCTCAAGTAAGCACCGGGACGACTGGCAATCCAGCGGGGTAACGGCAATAATCCCCGCAGGTTGGGCCGAGGACTCTGCCGGCACGGAGTTCGCGCACCCTGGAGGACATGCCCGTGAAATACCTGCCGCTGCTCTGGGCCAATCTCACCCGCCGCAAGACCCGCATCCTGTTCACCTTGCTGTCGGTGATCTTCGCCTTCCTGCTGTTCGGCGTGCTGTTCGCCATGCGCCAGGCATTTACCCTGGGAGCCAACCTGGCCGGTGCCGACCGCCTGGTGACCATGAGCGCGGTATCGCTGGTGAACTCCCTGCCCATCAGTTATGGCGAGCGCATCGCTACGGTTAAGGGCGTGCAGGAGGTAGCCGGCGAAGACTGGGTAGGCGGGTACTTCCGGGATCCGCGCAACCCCATCTTTGCCATGGCGGTGCAGGCCAGGCGCTTCCTGGACATCCATCGCGATTACCAGCTGGCGCCACGTCAGAAGCGCGCCTGGCTGGCGGACAAGCGCGGGGTAATCGTGGGCAAAGGGTTGGCCAAGCAATATGGCTGGAAGCTCGGCCAGCAGGTGCCCTTGCGCTCCAACATCTGGCGCGATGCCAACGGCAACAGCACCTGGATCGTCAATATCGATGGCATCTTTTCCACCCGCGAGGGCCAGGATTCACAGTTGCTCATGCACTACGAATATCTGAACGACACACGCGCCTATGAGAAGGATACCGTGAGTTTCTTTGTGCTGAAGATCGCCGATTCGCAACTGGCGGGGGAGGTTGGCCAGTCGGTAGATGCGTTGTTCGCCAATTCGCCGGATGAAACCCGAACCGCCACTGAAAAAGCCTTCGTACAAGGCTTTGCCTCCCAGTTCGGCGATATCGGCGCCATCGTCACCGCGGTGGTCAGCGCCGTGCTGTTTACCATGCTGCTGGTGACTGCCAATACCATGGCACAATCGGTGCGTGAACGCACCAACGAGCTGGCGGTACTCAAGGCCCTGGGCTTCAGCAACCGCAAGCTCGCATTCATGGTGCTCACAGAGTCGCTGCTGGTGACGGTGTCCGGCGGCTTCATCGGCCTGGTACTTGCATATGCACTCATCGGCAGCCTCGGCTTTTTCGCCGGCGCGCTGCTGGAATTTCTGCCGGGTTTGTTTATCCCGGCGATCAGCACCCTGTTGGGTATGGGACTCACGCTGGTGCTCGGAATTCTGGCAGGCCTGCTGCCCGCCGTGCACGCCATGCGCGTGAGCGTGATCACGGCTCTCAGGGAGGCGTGACATGAACTGGCTATCACAGCTTGTTTCTGTGAGCGGCATGAATTTCCGCAACCTGGGCAAACGCCTGGATTCCTCTTTGGTCGCGGTGATCGGTTTCGCCGGCGTGGTGCTGGTGGTGGTGGCGATCCTGTCCGTGCGCAACGGTTTTCAGGCAACCCTGGGCATGACCGGTTCCCCGGATGTGGCCATTGTGCTGCGCGGCGGCGCCGGCACCGAGGTGAACAGCGGACTGGGCGGCGATGTTGCCAAGCTGGTGGGCGAAGCACCGGGGGTCGTCCAGGGTGCCGGCGGACCGGTGGTGTCGCCGGAACTGCTGGTGCAAATCAGCCTGAAGAAGCGCTCCAACGGCATGTATTCCAATGTTTCATTCCGCGGAGTAACTGCGGATGCGTTCCTGGTGCACGAAAAAATACATGTGGTCTCCGGGCGCATGTTTACCCCGGGTTTGAATGAAGTCATCGTGGGCGCCAATGCTGCCCGCAGCTTTCGGGGTTTGCGCCTGGGAAACGTGTTGCACTCGGGACGCTATCACTGGCGGGTGGTGGGTGTATTCGACGACGGCGGCGGCCTGCATAATTCCGAGATCTGGGCGAGCCTGCCGCTGCTGCAGGGTGCTTATCAACGCGGCAACTCCATCAGTTCGATCTACGCGAAACTTACTTCTGCGAGCGTGTTTCCGGCGTTTGCGCGCGCACTCGGCTCCAATCCGCAGCTCAGCGTGAGCGTTGAGCGTGAATCCGCGTATTTTGCCGGCCAGGCCAAGGGCATGAGCCTGTTCATCAGCATCGTGGGCGGAATCATTGGCGTGTTAATGGGTGGTGGCGCCATATTCGGCGCCATCAATACCATGTACACGGCTGTCGCCGCGCGCGCCCGTGAAATTGCCACGCTGCGCGCGCTGGGTTTTAGCCGCACACCGGTATTGCTGTCGGTGCTGCTGGAGGCATTGCTTCTGGGCCTGGCCGGCGGCGTGTGCGGCGGGCTGTTGGCCTATCTGCTATTCAATAATTTTGAGGCCAGTACCTTCAACCAGTTCAGCATCATCGCATTCCGCTTCAGAGTGACCCCGCAACTTTTGCTGCAGGGCATCGTCTATGCACTGCTGATGGGTTTGCTGGGCGGGTTGCTGCCGGCGATCCGTGCCATCCGCGCGCCCATCGCCACCGGTCTGCGACAAGTCTGATTCCACCGGGTGGTTTCACTGAATACGCGCCATCCGCAAAACCGGCCAACACCGTTAATGCCGGGGTTGCAAAAGCGGCGCTATTTGATCAGCCGGATGGATATGGGATACCGGTATTCCACGCCTTTGGATGCCTGAATGGAGGCGATTATGATGAAGATCAGGTCGAGAATCGCCAATGCCCACAGCAGGAAGATACCGATCACCACAAAAATCAGGACTATGCTGATGAGCGCTGCAATTACCATGGTGATCTGGAAATTCAGAGCTTCCTTGCCCTGGCTGTTCACGAATGGCATCTCATCCTTCTTCATCAGCCACACCACCAGCGGCCCGAGGATGGACCCGAAAGGTATGACGTAACCAGCCAGTGCGCTCAGGTGAGCGGCCATGCCCCAGTTATGCTCGGCTTCAGTGCTCATTGATACTCCTCCCAATATGTTTGGTTCCAATTCGATCACGGTACCCCCTCCTTTTGTTATCCGTGGTACCGCCGTGTCCGGAATCCTGCCCTGTTTCGACGCTGGCTGGCAAGCCCGGCATACCAGCTCCAGGCCGGTGAGATACCATTACCGGCCTGAATTACCGCGAATCGGGGCACGATAACGCATGCGGCGTTTTGTGACACGCTTGCTGGCATTGGCCGGCATCCTGGCCATACTGCTGGCCGTGGCCGGGTATGCCTGGTTGCGGGCCAGTGCCCCACAGCTGGACGGTAGTGTGATGCTTGCGGGGCTTTCCGCGCCGGTCACAGTGAACCGCGATCAATTGGGCGTTCCCAGCATCCACGCCAACAGCCGGCTGGATGCGGCGCGTGTCTTGGGCTATCTGCATGCCCAGGACCGATTTTTCCAGATGGACCTGATGCGCAGGCTGGCGGCCGGTGAGTTATCCGCACTGGTGGGCCCGGCGGCACTCAAGGTGGATGAACGGCATCGCCTGTTCAGGCTGCGGGCGGTGGCCCGGGAGGTGCTCCAACAGGCAACGCCGGAGCAACGCAAATATATCCAGGCCTATACTGACGGTGTAAACGCTGGACTGCACGCGCTCAGGAGCTGGCCTTTCGAATATGCGCTGTTGAGGCAACGCCCCGGAAACTGGCAGCCGGCAGATTCTGTACTGGTGATCTTCGCCATGTATTTCGATTTGCAGGATGCTTACGACCGGCGCGAATCGGATCTGGCCCTGATGCGTGCCACGCTCCCCGCCGCATTGTTCAATTTCCTGAATACGCAAGGCACCCGCTGGGATGCACCGCTTGCCGGCCAGGCGTTCGCAACGCCGGCAATTCCATCCAGTAATCAGGCTGACATCCATGACTGGCCAAAGGCGGACTTTTCCGAAGCAGGCTATGGGCCGTTAGCCGAGCCCCCGGTGATCGGCAGCAACAGCTTCGCCGTGGATGCGGCCCACAGCGCCGATGGCCACGCGATTCTCGCCACCGACATGCATTTGGGGCTTGCGGTGCCGAATATCTGGTACCGGGCGCAGCTGATTTATCCGGACTCCAGGCATTCCGGGACAAGCATCACCACCACCGGTGTGACCCTGCCGGGTTTGCCGGTGATCGTGGCAGGCAGCAACCAGCACGTGGCCTGGGGGTTCACCAACAGCTACGGGGACTGGGTGGATCGGGTCATGCTGCATTTGAAAGCCGATGATCCAGGCGAATATCTGACACCAAAAGGCTGGCGTCCATTCACGCAACATCAGGAAATCATCAAGATCGCGGGCCACACAAGTATCCATATGGAGATACGCGAAAGCATCTGGGGACCGGTTTCGGGACGGGACCCTAACGGCATCCCCTATGCACTGCATTGGGTGGCGGAGGATCCGGCCGCCACCAACCTGGAACTGGGCGACATGGACCAGGCTCAAAACGAGCAGCAGGCCATGGCGGTCGCCAACCGCGCCGGTATGCCGGAACAGAATTTCCTGGTGGCGGATGCCGACGGCAACATTGCCTGGACCATCGCCGGCCGAATCCCGGTACGCTCCGGTTACGATCCGAATTTCCCGGCTTATTGGGACAAGTCGGGAGTCGGATGGCTGGGCTGGCTTGCGCCCGACCGCTATCCGCGCATCGTCAATCCAGCCGATGGCCGCCTGTGGACCGCCAATAACCGCGTCGTGGACGGCGACATGCTCAAGCTAATCGGCAACGGTGGATACGATCTGGGAGCGCGCGCCCGGCAATTGCGCAATGACCTCATGGCCAGGGACAAGTTTTCACCCGTGGAAATGCTGGCCATCCAGCTGGATGACCGCGCAGTATTTCTGCAACGCTGGCGTGCGCTGTTGTTGCAATTGTTGACGCAAGCACGCATCCAGGGGCATGCGCGGCGTACCCAGTTTCTGCATTACGTGCTGGATTGGGGCGGCCGGGCGAATATCGATTCCGTCGGCTACCGGCTGGTCAGGGATTTCCGCGAGCGTGTAGAGCAGATGGTTTTCGGTGCGCTGACCGCGCCCTGTAAAAAACTGGATCCGGATTTCGATTACCACGTGCTTAGCCAGCGCGAAGGCCCGTTATGGGCCATGGTCACGCAGCAGCCAGACAATCTGCTGGATCCAGAATATCCATCCTGGGACGAGCTGCTGCTGGCGGCGGTGGATCAGGTGGACAAGTCCTTATGGGTGCCCGGATCCGGCCTGGTCAGCCGCACCTGGGGCCAGCACAACACCGTTCACATTCGCCAGCCCATGAGCCGTGGACTGCATGTCCTGTCGCATTGGCTGAATATGGCACCGGTAGAATTGCCGGGTGACAGCAACATGCCGCGGGTGCAGGGGGTAAGCTTCGGGGCCTCGGAGCGTCTGGATGTGGAGCCGGGCCATGAGCAGAACGGCATTTTTGAAATGCCCACCGGCCAAAGCGGCTATCCGCTGTCGCCGTTCTATCGCAACAGCCAGCCCGCCTGGGAGCAGGGTATTCCCGCACCGTTCCTGCCGGGGAAAGCCCGTCACACCCTGGTATTTCAGCCCTCCATGTGATTGCCGGCGGTTTGCGACACCACTTCCGGTAACCCGTGTGCCGACGCTGCGCGCGGCCTTGCTTCCAGCCATTGAATCAGCGGATCCCAGTCGCGCAGATCCTGCCGGTTCTTGTGGGCAATGAGTTCGTGGATGCCCAGCCCGGTTTCGGCGGCATGCACGTAGTTCTGGGTATCGCGCAAGCTGGTGATAAAGGCAATATTCAGGCCCTGGAGAAAATGCTGCAGTTTTTCATAGATGAGCGTGTGCTTTTTCACCCGGTTGGCCACGATGGCTACGCGTTCGGCGTGTTGTGCGACCCGGCCCACCAGCAGCAAGTCAGCTATGCAGCGCGACACGGCGTGGATGTCGATAGCCGAGGGTAGCACGGGTATGAGGATGGCATCGGCATCACGGGTGAATTCTTTCAGGGAAAAACTGTCCAAGGCTGCAGGCGTATCCACGATCAAGCGTTCGGTCGCGTGCGGCGCGCGTACCTGGAAGCTGCGGGTGACGCGGCCGCTGCGTTGCGCACCATCAATGGCGGCGATGGCCGCCGGTTTGTCGCCACGATTCCTGAGCCATTGCAGGCTCGAGCCCTGGATGTCGGCATCCAGGAGTGCGGTGCGGTAACCGTGGGATGCGTAATAACCCGCCAGATTGGTGCATAGTGTGGTTTTGCCGCAGCCACCCTTGGTATTGAGGGCCACGATGCGCAGCAGCGGCCGTGGAGCCATGGCCGGCGGGTTTTGCGCCCGCTGATCCAGCGGTACGTGCCTGGGTTTGGATTGCCAAAGTTTAAGGTTCAGCATGTTAACCGGTCCGAATTACACGATGGGTAAACTGCTTACCGCGGTGGTTCAGCGGGCAATTGCCAGCTTTCTGATTTGGCTGGTATTTGCATGCTCATGATCTTACTATCTGCCCGCCAGGTCCATAAAATTACCGGCGAGAATCGCGGCCCAGGTATTATGGGATGTGTACACCCACGACTCTCAATCAGAATTTCCCCGGCATTTAGCGCCACATCTGACATAACAACCTCCAAATAATCCCGGATTTATGATCCCAACCACGTACCCGTTCGACATTCACTTGGTGGCTACGCGTGCACGAGCAGCACATCCTCCAGTCAGCAGCTTACACGTCGCGTATGCATGACGATTCGGGCCGTGGGCGTAAACTGGGGCTGGTGCTGCCGGGCGGCGGTGCGCGTGCCGCATACCAGGCGGGGGTGCTGTCGGCCATCGCCGAATTGCTGCCATCCAATGCCGCCAATCCGTTTCCGATCATTACCGGCACATCGGCGGGCGCCATCAATGCGGCCTTCATCGCAACCAATGCCGGACATTTCAGCCGGGGCGTCGAACAGTTGGCGGGCGTATGGAAGCATATTCACAGCGACCAGGTGTTCCGCACCGACTCGCTGACCATACTCCGGAACGCCATGTATTGGCTGTTGGCGCTCATCAATACCAATTTCGCGCACAACCGGCCTCTCGTGCTGCTGGATAACTCGCCATTGCGGCGATTATTGGAGCAGCACATCGTGTTTGCGCGAATGTCTGAGTTGATCGATGGCGGCAGTCTTGAAGCGCTGGCCATCACCTGTTCCGGTTACACCTCTGCGCGTGCCGTGACTTTCTATCAGGGAAGAACCGGCTTAATGCCCTGGCAGCGCACCCGCCGGCTGGGACAGCCCGCGGAGCTGCGCCTGGACCACATCATGGCATCGGTGTCGCTGCCGGCGTTATTCCCGGCGGTGCGCATCGATCGCGAGTACTTCGGTGATGGCTCACTGCGCCAGGCGGCGCCACTCAGTCCCGCGGTTCACCTGGGAGCGAACCGGCTGCTGGTGATCGGGGTACGCGATGAACAACCCAACAGGCTGCCGGACGAAACTGAACAGATCACGTATCCGCCGCTCGGCCAGATCGCGGGTTATCTGCTGGACGTGATCTTCAGCGACAGGATATATACCGATCTGGAGCGATTGCAGCGTATTAATGCAACCATCGCCCACATGTCCCGGCAGGAACTGGATGAACAGCCGCTCAGGAGCATCGACACCCTGGTAATCGTGCCCAGCGATGACATCCGCGAGATCGCCAGGCGCCACATGCGTGAACTTCCCTCCAGCATGCGGCTCCTGTTGCGCGCCATGGGCGGTTTGCACAAGAGCGGCAGCCAGTTGCTGAGCTACCTGCTGTTCGAAGCCGGCTACTGCCAGGAATTGACGCAGCTCGGCAGGAAGGACGGGCTGGCGCAGGCGGACAAGATCATCCGATTCCTGGCGGATGATGCCGGCGAGGCGCGCTAAAACCGATCATTTCAATTCGTTGTGTCTTACCAGTACTTCACGTCCCAGTTCACGGAAATGGGCCGCAAGTTTCTCAACCACGTAAACCGAACGGTGATAGCCTCCGGTACAGCCGACCGAGACCGTCAGGTACTGTCGATTGGATGATTCAAACTGGGGTATCCAGTGAGCCAGCAGGGTGCGCAGATCCTGTACGAAGCGCTGGCCCACCGGACTTTCGTCCAGGAAACGCACGACATCCGGGTCCTTGCCCGTCAATGCCCGCAAGCTGGGTTCCCAGTACGGATTTGGCAGGCCGCGGGCATCGAATATGAAGTCCGAATCGCCCGGCAGTCCGTGACGGAAGCCGAATGACTGCAGCATCAGCGAGAGTCCGCGCCGCTCGCCCCGGTGGATGCGTTCTCGCACCAGTTCCCGCAGGTCGTGTATCGAGGTGCGCGTGGTATCCAGTACCACATCAGCTTCATCCGCAATCACACCCAAGAGTTCGCGTTCCGCGCGGATCGCGTCGCGTAATAAACGTCCCTTTTCGGCCAACGGGTGTGGACGGTGGGTTTCGTTATAACGCTTCAGCAGCACGCCTTCTTCGGCGTGCAAAAATACGATTTCGCACTCAATGCCCTGGGTGCGCAGCTGGCGGACCGTAGCCGGCACGGACTGGATGTCCTCCAGGCGGTTGCGTGCATCGATGCCGATGGCCATGTCCTGGTATGCAGGATCCCTGCTTAACAGGGTGACGCGCACGAATTCCTGCAGCAGGCTCGCGGGAATATTATCGACACAGTAATAGTCCAGATCCTCGAGCATGTGCAACGCCACGGATTTCCCGGAACCGGACAAACCGCTGAGGATGACTAGGCGCATGCGCCAGCTGCGGATGGATTGGCGACGATCTGCATGCCGTTAGCATACCTGCTGGCCGTGAGAATGCAAAAAAACGGCGCACCCGGCAGGCGCGCCGTTCTTAATAACGGCATTCAGGAATCCCAGCGGCTAGGAGGCGGTGCCAGTGCGCACACTGGTCCGGTCGCTGTGCGCCAGGTGTTTTTCCTTGTATTTCTTGATCTGGCGGTCGAGTTTATCGGTAAGTGCATCGATGGCCGCGTACATATCCTTGTCCACCGCGTCGGCAAAAATCTTGCCTTGTACCACCGGCAAAGTGGCTTCCGCCCGATGTTCTAGCTTTGCGACCGTCAACACCACATGCACATCTGTGACATGGTCGAAATGCCGCTCCAGTCGTTCTAATTTGGTATGTATGTAACTGCGGATCGCAGGTGTGATTTCCAGATGTTGTCCTGTGATGTTGATTTGCATGTTCTACTCCTGCTTTTTGAGTTTGTTACCCCGTTGTGAGGCGTTTACGTTTGTGCGCCGGAGGAATGGCCATGGACTCGCGGTATTTCGCAACCGTGCGTCTGGCCACGCGTATCCCGCGGCTCACAAGCTCCTTGGTAATACGATCATCACTCAATGGATTATTCGGATCCTCCTGTACCAGCAGCTTCCGGATTAGTGCGCGGATTGCAACGGCTGACAGTGCGCCGCCGTTATCTGTAGACAATTCATTGGAGAAAAAGTGCCTGAACGCGTAGGTTCCACGAGGAGTGGCAAGGTGCTTGTTTGCGACCACGCGTGAAATGGTGGATTCGTGCAGCCCCAGTTCGGAAGCCAGGTCTTTGAGCATCAGCGGGCGCATGGCTTCCTCGCCGGACTCCAGAAAATCCGCCTGATGGCGCACGATGCATTCAGCAACCCTCAACAGGGTCTGGTTGCGCATCTTGATGCTGCGGATCAACCAGCGTGCTTCCTGCAACTGACGGCCCAAGTCCGCATTCTCGGTATTACGCCCGCGGCGGATAGCGCTTGCATACATGGTGTTGACACGCAAACGCGGCGCAATCGCCGGATTGAGCTCCACCACCCAGCGGCCACCATGCCGTGACAGCACCACATCGGGGATGATGAAGTCCACGGCACCGGAGGCAAGCGCGGTTCCCGGCCTCGGGTTTAGCGAGTGGATCATGGCGACGGCGGCATCCAGAAGTTCCCTGCTGATATCCAGCTGGCGGCACAGCTGCGCATGCATGTTGTCCGCCAGTTCCTGCAACCGGTCTTTGGCGATGCGCAGCGCCGCTTCCCTGGCCGCAGAGGGGTGCAGCTGGCGCAGTTGGATGCACAGGCACTCGCTCAGGTCGCGGGCCGCCACCCCGGGCGGATCCAGCAACTGGATATGGTGCAGCACCGCCTCCATTTCTTCGGGCTCCGGCAGGTCATCGTGCCCGCCAAATGCCTGCCGCAATTCTTCCAGGCTTGCGGTCAGATAGCCGTCATCGTTCAGGCTGTCGATGATCAGTGTGCCGATGGCCGCATCCCGTGCGCTTAAACGTGTCAACTCCAGTTGCTGATGCAGATATTCCTGCAGACTGACATCCACTGGTGAGTTGTGTTCTGGAAGGTCCTGTTCGGCTCCGCCCCCCCATGACACATCAACATCGGCGCTGTCCCATTCCACGACCGCGGGTTCTTCAGCGGTTTCGGGTTGCGTCGTCGGCAAGGGCTCGCTTTCCATGGGCGCGGGCACTTGCATGTCATCACCCGGCGGGGATTCCTCGCCATCCTCGGCTTTTTCCAGCAGCAGATTGTTTTCCAGTGCCTGTTGCACTATGTCGCGCAATTCAATCGCCGACATTTGCAACAGTCCCAGAGCCTGACGCAGCTCCGGCGTCATGGCGAGCCGGTGGATTTGCTGCAGGCCTAAAGAGGCTTTCAAAGTCATCGATCCTTCTGGCAAACGGCGCTTAACATGCGTGTAAAGGGTAACCGCAGCATACCATTCCAATGCAGCCCGCCGTGATTGGCTGCTTCTGGCACGAATGCGTATATATAGTTATAGACGAAAATTTTCGCCCAGGTAGACTTCCCGCACCTGGCGGTTGGCAAGGATAGACTCAGGCGAACCATCAGCGATCACCTGGCCATTGCTGATGATGTATGCCCGCGAACAGATTCCCAGGGTCTCGCGCACGTTGTGATCGGTCACCAGTATGCCGATATCGCGGGCCTTGAGGTGGGCAATGATGTGCTGGATGTCGATGACGGAAATTGGATCAACACCGGCGAATGGCTCGTCCAGCAGCATATAGAACGGATCCGCGGCCAGGGCGCGGGCAATTTCCACCCGCCGCCGTTCGCCGCCAGACAATGACAGCCCCAGTGAATCCCGCAGATGGGCCACGTGCAGTTCATCCATTAATTCCTGGAGGCGTCGAGCGCGCTCCGCCTTTTTTAGCCCCGGCCTGGATTCCAGAATGGCCTGGATGTTCTGCGCCACGGTCAATTTCCGGAATACGGACGCTTCCTGGGGTAGATAGCCCAGGCCCAGACGCGCTCTAGCGTGCACCGGCAAACTGGTGACTTCCTGGTCGTTGATGAAAATGCGCCCACCGTCGGCGGGTACCAGGCCCACAATCATGTAAAAAGATGTGGTTTTGCCGGCGCCATTGGGACCCAACAACCCGACCACCTCGCCGCGCGCCACTTCCAGGGAAACATTGCGCACCACCTCACGGCGGCGGTAGCGTTTCACCAGGTGCTCGGCACGCAAGGTATTCATGCGATGCCGTTCTGGCTGGCGCCAGCCGAAGGCGGTGGAATTACCGGGGGCTTTTGTTTGTGTTTGTGCTTTTTGGTTTGTGGAGCAGCCGTAGCCGCCTTGGGTGGCAAGGTGATATTGACGCGCCCGCCACTGGATTCGCCGCCGATAGCGACCACATGCTGGGTGCGCGTGTTGTATTTGATTTTATCGCCAGTCATCTGGCGCTCACCCTGCTGCACCAATGCATTTCCGCGCAGCACAATTAAATTCTTATCAGCGCTATAAATAATCTCGCTCGCCATTCCATGCGACAACAGGCCGTTGTCAGCCCGCTGCTGAAAAGTTGCCGGTGCTCCGGTGATGTCGGCGGACTGCACCTGATTGTCCTGGGTGAGCAATACCGCCCTGTCTGCGGTAATGCGTATGCTGCCCTGGGTTATTACTACGTGCCCTGAGTAGATGCCGGTCCCGCTGTTCTTGCTGGTATCGTTCTGAAAATCGACATGGTCCGCTTGCACGTGGATGGGCTGGCTGCCGTCGCTCTTCAAGGCCCAGGCGGAAGTCGCTATACACCACGCGCATACCAGCAGCAAGCAGCGCGATTTATTTCTTCTGGACATAGTAGCCCCGAGCCTCGGTCTCCAACTGCAGGCGATTTTCCTTGAGATTGGCGTGCATTCCAACCCCGCTCATACGGCTGGTTCCCTGGGTGATTTCCACCGGAGCTGCGCTGGTGGCGATGTAGGTATTCAGATACAGGTTCATTTGATCCGTATGTATGACCAGAGGCTGACCATCGCGGTTACCCGCATGCCGGATTACCACATGACCGTTGAGTTCCACCAGTTTCCCGCCGGCCGGCATCAGGGCGTGATCCGCTTGCAGATGCCAAGGCTGCTCACCGGCCACGAAATACTCCACTCGCGGGGTGAAGACTTCCACGCTGTCATTATCAGGATGGTGCAGTATACGCAGCGCGGTCATGATGGCTTTCGGCTTGCCCTCTTCATTCAGCATGGTCACGGTGGCATCGGTGAAGTAGTAGTCAGGCGCATGGCTGACGGGCGGGGATTTCTGGATGACCGGGGGCGTCACGTGCCTGAGCAGCCACCAGGTACCCGCGGCGGACAGCGCCAGGATAATTACCAGCAGCCAGATGCGCAGATTCACCCGCCCGCATTCCGCGCTGCAAGAATCAAATCGCACACTTCCCGCACCGCACCGCGACCGCCTGGCGCAGTTGTGCACCAATGCGCCTTGGCGCGAATCTCGGGTTGGGCATCCGCCACCGCGATCGCGAGTCCGCATGCCAGCATCAGTGGCAGATCCGCCAGGTCGTCTCCCACACAGGCGGTTTGTAGCGGCCGCAAGCCCAGGTCTTTCAGCAGCTGTTCATAGATCGGCTGTTTTTGATCATCGCCCTGGAATAGGTGCCGGACCCCAAGTTCCTGCATGCGTGTGGTCACTGCTTTGGATTTGCGCCCGGAGATCACCGCTACCTGCACACCATCGCGAAGCAGCGACTTTATGCCATGGCCGTCGCGGACATGAAAACACTTGAGTTCCTCGCCATACGCGCCGTAATACAGCCGGCCGTCGGTGAACACGCCGTCCAGGTCGAAAACCACCAGGAGTATGCCCGAGGCAAGTCTGTGGATGTCCTGCATTTCACACCACGCCGGCGCGCACCAGATCGTGCATGTGCAGCGCGCCGATCAGGGTGTTGTCGGCGTCCACCACCGGCAGTGCGGTTATGCGTTTCACGTTCATGATGCGGATGGACTCTCCGGTCAGCACCTCGGCGCGGACCGTGGTGCAGTTACGGGTCATGACCTCGTCGATGCGTGCCTGATGGACATTGATCTCGCGATCCAGCATACGGCGCAGGTCGCCATCGGTGAAAATGCCGGCCACATGCCGCTTCGAATCCACGATCACGGTCATGCCAAGACCCTTGCGTGTCATTTCCACCAGCGCCCGGCTCAGCAGCGCACCTTCGGGCACGACAGGAATCGCTTCTCCGGTGTGCATGATGTCCTGCACCCGCAACAGCAAACGCCTGCCGAGGCTGCCGCCCGGATGAGAGCGCGCAAAATCCTCTTCGGTAAAGCCGCGGGCAGAGAACAGCGCTACGGCCAGGGCATCGCCCATGGCCAGGGCCGCAGTGGTGCTGGCGGTTGGCGCCAGGTTCAATGGGCATGCTTCCTGCGCCACGGACACATCCAGGTTCACATCGGCGGCTTTTGCCAAGGTTGAAGCGGAATTACCGGTCATGGCGATGAGCTTTACGCCCAGGCGTTTGATGAGCGGCAGGATGGTGATTAATTCGCCGGTCTCGCCGGAATTAGAAAGAATCAGCACCACGTCTTCACCGGTAATCATGCCCATGTCACCGTGGCTGGCTTCGCCCGGATGCACGTAGAACGCCGGGGTGCCGGTGCTGGCGAGTGTCGCCGCGATCTTGTTGGCCACATGCCCGGATTTGCCCATGCCCATGACCACCACACGACCGCGGCATGCGAGCAGCAGGCGGCAGGCATCCGAGAAACGCCCATCCAATCGGGGCGCAAGCGACTGGATCGCGGCGGCTTCGGTTTCGAGCACTTTGTGCGCCAGACCCAGCAGGTCGACGTCTTGCTTGCCGTTCATCTTAAGGGTGCGTCCGGCGGAGAAAAGTTCTGCATGGAAGCTAAATGATACACGTTTTGCGCCGGCGTCCAGTGCATGCCCATACCGGCCGGCGTGCTGAATCGGGTATCATTTGCTGCATGAAACCCCGATACCCCATGGATCCCCGGGAAAGCCAACCGCCGGAGCCCGTCAATGAATCCCGCTGAGATAAGCCGGCTGATCCAGCAGGGATTACCGGCTGCCGAGGTGCAGGTCAGCAGTGATGACGGCACGCATTTTGCCGCGCAGATCATCGATGCTGGGTTCGCCGGCAAGCCGCCGCTGGCAAGACACAAGATGGTGTACGCGATCCTGGGTGAACGCATGGGGCGTGAAATCCATGCATTGAGCCTGCGCACCTTGACGCCGGATGAATGGCAGCGTCAACAACAACGTTCCCAGGCCTGAGATCACAAGGCGGAAACTTGGACAAGCTGCTTATCACAGGCGGAATACCTCTGGAGGGTGAAATCCGCATTTCCGGGGCCAAGAACGCCACGCTGCCGATACTGGCCGCCACGCTGCTGGCGGATGGTCCGGTTACGGTCGGCAACGTGCCGCATCTGCACGATGTCACCACCACCATCGAATTGCTGGGCCGCATGGGCGTGGGTGTCACCATCGATGAGCGCATGCGCATCGAAGTGGACCCCACCAGCATCCGTGAATTCTATGCGCCTTATGAACTGGTAAAAACCATGCGCGCATCGATTCTGGTGCTTGGGCCGCTGGTTACGAAATACGGCCGTGCGGATGTATCCCTGCCGGGCGGTTGCGCGATCGGAACCCGGCCGGTGAATCTGCACATCGCCGGGCTCGAAGCCATGGGCGCCAACATCAAAGTTGAGAACGGCTATATCCGGGCGACCGCCGGGCGCCTGCATGGTGCGCGCATCTGTATGGACACGGTTTCAGTCACCGGAACCGAAAACATCATGATGGCAGCCACGCTTGCCGACGGTACCACCGTGATCGAAAACGCCGCACGCGAACCGGAGGTGGTGGACCTGGCCAACTGCCTTATCCAGATGGGTGCACGCATCGGGGGGCACGGAACCGACACCATCATCATCGAGGGCGTGAAAAAACTCATGGGTACGCAATACAACGTGCTGCCGGACCGCATCGAGACCGGCACCTACCTGTGCGCGGGCGCGCTCACCAGCGGGCATGTACGCGTAAAGGACACCCGGCCTGAACTGCTGGATGCGGTGACGGCTAAACTGGAGGAGGCGGGTGCCAAGGTCGACAAGGGCAGCAACTGGATCGAGGTTGACATGCGCAAGCGCAGGCCCCAGGCAGTGGACGTACGGACCGCGCCGTTTCCGGCTTTTCCCACCGACATGCAGGCGCAATTTACCGCACTGAATGTGGTCGCCCAGGGTACCGGCACGATCACTGAAACAGTTTTCGAGAACCGCTTCATGCACGTGCTGGAAATGCAGCGCATGGGCGCGGATGTGAAACTGGAAGGCAATACCGCCATCAGTCAGGGAGTGGACTATCTGACCGGCGCCCCGGTAATGGCCACGGACCTGCGCGCGTCCGCCAGCCTGGTACTGGCGGGATTGGTTGCCAAGGGCGAGACTGTGGTGGAGCGCATCTACCACATTGACCGCGGCTACGAGACCATCGAGGAGAAGCTCGGCCAGCTGGGCGCAAGAATCCGCCGGGTACCGGCCTGACCATCAGGTATTAAAGCCGCGGCTTGCGCTTGTCAGCGCTAGTCGCCGTTCTGCAGCGGGCGCTCCGCCACCCTGACCTGCAGGCTGAAGGGCTTGCCCATGCGTATGCCGGCCAGTGTCACCACTGTGCCGGGGGCTTTGCTGGCAATCCGGTTGAGTGCGTCACTGCTGTTTTTCACCGCCACACCGTCGATGGTTTCAATGACATCGCCCGGTGCCAGCCCGGCCTTGCTGCCCGGGCTGCCCTTGGCGATGCTGGTGATGATGAAACCCTGGGTGTTTTTCAATTGAAAAACCCGGGCCAGTTGCGGGGTGATGTCCTGCGGTTCCACGCCCAGATAACCGCGGCGTACATGCCCGTAAGCAATGAGCTGCTGCATGACGCCGCGCGCCAGGTTTACCGGCGTGGCAAAGCCGATGCCGGTGGATCCCCCGCTGGGTGAATACAGGGCGGTATTGATGCCCACCAGCTGCCCCTGGCTGTTGACCAGCGCCCCGCCCGAGTTCCCTGGGTTGATGGCGGCGTCCGTCTGGATGAAATTTTCGAAGGTGCTCAGCCCCAATTGGCTGCGCCCCAGGGCGCTTACGATGCCCTGGGTCACGGTCTGGCCCACGCCATAGGGGTCGCCGATGGCCAAGACCACGTCGCCGACGCGCAGGTTATCCGAACGCCCCATGTGGATGGGTTTTAGCCGCGGCAGACTGATCTTGAGCAGCGCCAGGTCGGTATCGGGGTCCACGCCCACCACATGGGCTACGGCGCTGCGCCCGTCGGAAACGCCGACCTGGATGGATTCCGCACCGCTGATTACGTGGTAATTGGTGAGGATGTAGCCATCGCTGCTGACAATCACCCCTGACCCCAGACTGTTCAACATCCGATCCCGCGGCGCACCATATTGGTTGTGGAAATAATGCTGCCAAAACGGGTCGTTCATGAGGGGGCCCGCCGCATTGGAGAGTCTTGCCGTATGCACGTTCACTACCGAGGGTGAAGACGCTTCCACCGCGCCGGCATAACTCGTTACCGGGTCATTCCGCAGCCATTGGGGGCGGAAAAACATCAATATAATAAATGCGATGGCAAGGCCGGCTGTAATCGCCTGTGACAGAAACAGCAATCTTCGCAGCAGGCTTCTCATGGGTATATAAGCTAGCATGCTGCCGCTTGGCGCGTCAGACGGGGGCAGCTGCACTGGCGGGGCCCGGAACGCGCTGTGTATAATGCGGCGTTCTCTATACAGTATTCCGCCTGGTATTTAATGCTCCATGCCGTATGGCCGGTGAGAAGCGGTTCCCGATTGTCAGGAGAGGGGTGAATGAGCGAAGAAATTGACAAAAGCAAACGCCATTTCCTCACCGTCGCCACAACGGTTGTGGGTGCTGTGGGCGTGGTCATGGCGGCTGTGCCCTTCGTTTCCTCCATGGAGCCCAGTGCCCGAACCAAAGCGCTGGGGGGGCCGGTCGACATCGACGTGAGCAAAATAGAACCGGGTGCCATGATTCGAGCCAAGTGGCGCAGCCGGCCCACTTGGGTGGTACAGCGGCCGCCTGCTGTGGTGGCGGAACTTCCCAAGATCAACCAGCGCTTGCGCGACCCTGATTCCAGTGAACCGCAACAGCCCAGTTATGTGAAGAACGGCTGGCGTTCCATCAAGCCGGAATTGTTCGTGGTAGTGGGCATTTGCACCCACTTGGGCTGCACCCCCCTGTATGTACCGCAGCCCGGAGATCCCAGTGTCGGACCCACGTGGCCGGGCGGATTTCATTGCCCATGTCACGGTTCGCTCTACGATCTGGCGGGCAGGGTATTCAAGAACGTGCCGGCGCCGCTGAATCTGCCGGTGCCGCGTCATAGGTATATGAATGACAAGGTGATCCGCATCGGTGAAGATCCCATCGGATCCCACTCGAGCTGGAAAGAACCGCTGATATGGTAAAGACACTGAATATTTCGGTGATTGGTGGTGGATCAGCCAGGATTTCCGGGAGACTCGTCTGATGAGCGCCGAGCAAGAAAAACGCGATTATCTCGATGTTACCGGAGGCTGGCTGCTGAAGCTGCGCGATTGGATAGATGCGCGCTTCCCCATGACCAAATTCTGGAATGAGCAGGTTGCCCAGTACTATGCGCCGAAGAATTTCAATTTCTGGTACTTTTTCGGCTCCATCGCGCTTTTAATTCTCGTGAACCAGATTCTCACGGGGATTTTCCTGGCCATGAATTACCAGCCGTCAGCAACCGGTGCTTTTGCATCGGTCGAATACATCATGCGTGATGTGGATTGGGGCTGGCTGTTGCGCTACATGCACTCGGTCGGCGCCTCCATGTTTTTCATCGTCGTTTATCTGCATATGTTTCGCGGTGTGATGTACGGCTCCTACAAGAAGCCGCGCGAATTGCTCTGGATTTTCGGCATGCTGATCTACCTTGCGCTGATGGCGGAAGCCTTTATGGGCTATTTGCTGCCGTGGGGCCAAATGTCCTATTGGGGTGCGACGGTGATCATTTCCCTGTTTGGCGCCATTCCCTGGGTCGGCCCCGGCCTGGAACAGTGGATTCGGGGGGATTTCGCCGTATCCGGTGTCACCTTGAACCGGTTTTTCGCCCTGCACGTGGTTGCGGTGCCGCTGATTCTGCTTGGCCTGGTGGTGTTTCACCTGATCGCCTTGCATGAAGTGGGTTCCAACAATCCCGATGGCGTGGAGATCAAGAAACACAAAGGTCCGGACGGTATTCCACTGGACGGCATCCCCTTCCATCCTTACTACACCATCAAGGATATCTGCGGCGTCATCATATTCATTGCGGTATTCGCGGCCATCATTTTCTTCTCCCCGGGACTGCATGGACTGTTCCTGGAGCCCGCCAATTTCATACCGGCCGACACAGTCAGGGCGCCGGCGGACATCCATCCGTTGTGGTATTTCGGTCCCTACTACGCAATTTTGCGGTCCATTCCCAATAAGGGACTGGGAGCGCTTGCGCTGCTGCTGGCCATTGCGATTCTGTTTGTGTTGCCCTGGATCGACCGTAATCCGGTCAAATCCATCCGTTATCGTGGTCCCCTGTATCGCTGGCTGCTGTTCGTGTTTGTCCTGACATTCATCGTGCTGGGCTATATCGGCATGCAGGCAGCCACGCCTTTCTGGGCGGAAATCGGTCAACGCCTGTCGGAACTCTACTTCCTGTTTTTTGTAGTGTCCTGGCTGTACTCGAAGCCGCGATCTACGTTATACATGGGGATCAGTTTTACGATTGTGATGGTGATCATTACCGTGCTGGATATCGTCACCTATGTGCCCAGTATCGCCACGGTCAAGATCTACTCATGGGCGATGCCGTTCTTTTATTGCGCGCTATTCATGCTGTTGCCCGGTTTTTTCGCAAAGTTGATCGAACCGAAGCCGGTTCCGCAAAGAGTCACCTTCAAATGAAAGCAATCATCTGCGCGATTTTATTGGCAGTGCTGCCTGCTGTGGCGGTTGCCCAGGATGAGGGCGTGAAGATGCAGTCGGTCAATGTGGACCTGAGTAACACTGCATCGCTGCAACGCGGCGCCAAGTTCTTTGTGAATTACTGCATGGGCTGCCACTCGGCACGCTACGTGCGTTACAACAGCGTAGCCAGGGACTTGGGGCTCACTGACACCCAGTTGGAATATTACCTGATATTCACCGCTGCCAAGACCACCGACACCATGGTGAGTTCCATGCCGCCAGCGGATGCGGAAAAATGGTTTGGCATTGTGCCGCCGGACCTGTCGCTCGAATCACGCAGCCGCGGCGCCGATTGGATTTACACGTATTTGAAATCTTTTTACGTCGATCCGTCCTCAAAAACCGGCGTCAATAATACCGTGTACCCCAAGGTCTCCATGCCAGACGTGCTTTGGGAACTGCAGGGAACCCAGAAAGCGGTATTCAGCACCGTCAAAAACCCGGACGGCAGCAGCTACCAGGTATTCGACCATTTTGAGCCGCTGACTCCCGGCAGGCTTAGCCCGCAACAATTCGACAAACTGGACCGGGATCTCACCAGTTACCTGGTCTACATGGGCGACCCCGTCATGCTCAAGAGCCGCAGCCTGGGCCTGCGTGTGATCGGTTTCCTGATCATATTCTTTATAATTGCCTATCTGTTGAAGAGAGAGATTTGGAAAAAAGTACATTAAAGGAATTGCAGTATGCGGATCAGTTACCGGGCTGACGCAATCCGCCGACCGCAAGGATGCATCATTTCCAGAACCTAGGTCGACTGCCATGACACTATATTCCAGAGCCAGCTGCCCCCATTCCCACCGTGTGCGATTCGTGCTCTCGGAGAAGGGCATTGCCATGGATATCGTCAATATCGAGGGCAACAAGCTGCCCGAAGATCTGCTGGAACTTAATCCATACAACAGCGTGCCTACGCTGGTTGACCGTGATCTGGCGTTGTATGAACCGCGTATCATCATGGAATACCTGGATGAGCGTTTCCCGCATCCACCGCTGATGCCGGTTGATCCGGTAGCACGTGCGCGTTTCCGTCTGGCCTTGTATCGCATTGAACGCGACTGGTACAGCTGTGTTGATGAAATCGAGCAGTCTCCCAGCAAACCGCATTTACGCGCCCGTAAAATGCTGCGCGAAAGCCTGCTGGCTGCATCCGAGGCCTTTTCCGCCAAACCGTATTTTCTGAGTGATGAATTTTCCCTGGTGGACTGCAGCATTGCACCGATTCTCTGGCGCCTGCCCCGTTACGAGATCGATATCCCGGTACAGGCTAAGGCCATCAGCAAATATGCCGAACGCATCTTCAAGCGCCCGGCATTCAAATCCAGCCTCACGGAACCCGAGCGTGAGATGCGCGAAGCCGCCTGATCCGGAGCTTCACGCCGTTTTTGATATCCCATGCTTTCAAAGAAACCCTACTTGCTCCGCGCCATGCACCAGTGGATCGTGGACAACGGGCATACACCGCATATTGTGGCGGACGCCGGTATCGAGGGCTTACAGTCGCTGCGCGTTTATGCCCAGGAGGGCAAGCTGATTTTGAATATCAGCTATGAGGCCACCCAGCAACTCGAAATTGCGGCCGAATATGTGGAATTTTCAGCGCGCTTTTCCGGCGCCTCGCGCCTGGTGCGCGTGCCCATGGATGCGGTGCTGGCCGTCTATGCGTTTGAAACCGGCCAGGGCATGATCTTTGAGCCGCTGGATACGCCCGCATCCCGCCAAGCGCCAGGGGAAAACCCCCAAACAACCAGCTCTATCCACTCCGGTAATGCCGGAAAACCGGACCTCAAAATCGTCAAATAGCCGCTCGCATGACCGCAAGATATTGCGGACCACGCCAGTAATCGACCATAGTGACCGTATGCAGACCAAAAGCAGCCTGAATCGCACTGTCACCAAGCTCAACCGTACCCAGCCATGGCTGCGCTGGTGGCTGCTTAGCTGGGCATTCGGACGCACTGTGCGTTTCGTGCACACTGCTGGCGTGCGTTTCGAATACCTCTCCGAGGAGCGCGCCTTGCTGCATCTTCCAAACCGCAAACCGGTCCAGAACCACATCGGTTCCGTGCATGCCGCCGCCATTGCGCTGCTGGCGGAAACCGCCAGCGGCGCCGTACTGGGCATGAACGTGCCGGATGACCGGGTGCCGCTGCTGAAAAGCATGCAGGTGGAGTATCTGAAACGCGCCAAGGGGGACCTGCGCGCCGAAGCCTCGCTGGATTCGGCCACCCGCGCCCGCATTCTCAGGGAAGAAAAAGGCGAAGCTGTGGTGGCGGTACGTGTTACGGATGAGAGCGGTGAGCAGCCGGTCCAATGCCGGATGTTGTGGGCCTGGGTGTCGAAGCAGCGCAGGCAGCCAGCGTGATCAAGGTATTGCAGTACGACATCACCGATCTGGACGTGGATATTATCGTCAACGCGGCCAACACCTCGCTGCTGGGCGGTGGTGGCGTGGATGGTGCCATTCATCATGCCGCGGGACCGGAACTGAGGGAGGCGTGCAAAAAACTGGGAGGTTGTCCCACCGGAGAGGCGCGTATTACTCCAGGTTTCCGGCTCAAGGCCGAGTGGATTATCCATGCAGTAGGGCCGGTCTGGTATGGCGGCGGCAAGGGCGAACCACAATTGCTGGATAGCTGTTACCGCAGCGCCTTTCACCTGGCATTGGAAACCAAGGCCCGCAGTATCGCGTTCCCATGCATCAGTACCGGCATCTACCGCTATCCCAAGGAGGATGCGGCGCGCATCGCGCTCAAGGTCATGCACGAATATGAAAAGGATTTCCGCAGCATCGTGGCCTGCTGTTTCGATGCCGAGAACGCGGTCATATACCGCAAGCTTTCAGGTCCCGGCGGGCAGGAGGAGGATGATCTGTGAATTGGATTGATGCAGCGGGCCCCGACGCAAATCAATTTTCCGGCAGAAGTTTACCGGGATTCAATATCCCCTTCGGATCGAACAGCCGCTTCACACCGCGCATCAGTTCCAGGGTGGCTGCATCGAACTCCAGGGACATGAACGGGCGTTTCTCGAGTCCCACGCCGTGTTCGCCGGAGAGCGTGCCGTGCATGGACAGCACGGTCTGAAAAATCTCTTTCAGGCATGGCTCGGCATGGTTCATCTGTTCCTGGTTTTCCGGGTCCACCAGCAGGTTCACGTGGATATTGCCGTTGCCGGCATGGCCGAAGTTGACGATCTGCAGGCCATACTGTTTCGATAGCTCGCCCAGCCGGCCGATGAAATCCGCCATGCGTGAGACCGGCACCACCACGTCCTCGTTGATCTTTTTCGGGGCGATTTTGCGCAGTGCCGGAGATAACGCCTTGCGCGAAGTCCACAACGCCCCGGCCTCCTGAGCATCGCGCGCCGCGCGCACCTCCACACAACCGGCGCCACGTGCGGCGGCTTCAACGGCTGCTGCTGCCTTGTCGAGCTGCGCGGCCATGCCGTCCACTTCGATGAGCAGCAGGGCCCCGGCCTCTTGCGGTAGATCGGTTTCGGCATAACCGCGGATCATATCGATTGAGGCCCGGTCGATGAACTCCAGCACACAGGGCGTGACCGGCTGGGCCATGATGCGTGAGACCGCGGCGGCGGCGGCTTCCATGTCGGCGTACACCGCGCGCAGGGTGCGCACCGCTTCCGGCTTAGGCGTTAGCTTGAGGGTGGCTTCGGTGACGACCGCCAGCGTGCCCTCGGAACCGATGAGCAGGCGCGTGAAGTCATAGCCCATGGCGCCCTTGGTGGTATAAACGCCGGTGCGCAATTCCTGGCCGGCGCCGGTCACGGCGCGCAGTGCCAGCACGTTGTCGCGGGTAGTGCCGTATTTGACCGCGTGCGGCCCGCCGGCACCGCAGGCCAGGTTTCCGCCCACGGTGGAGTAGGCGGCCGATGTGGGATCCGGCGGCCAGAAGAAGCCGGAGGCGCCGGCAGCCTCCTGTGCGGTGGAGTTGGTGACGCCGGTTTCGCATGTGAGTGCGCGATTCGCCGGGTCAAAGTTGATAATCCGGTTCATGCGCTCCAGCGCCAGCACCAGGCCGCCCGCCACTGGCACCGCCGAGCCGGTGGTGCTGCTGCCCAGGCCGCGTGGCACCAGCGGTACTAAAAATTCATTGCACAACCGCACAATATCGCGCACTTCTGCATGCGCCGTGGCGAAGGCCACGGCCTGGGGCTGTGCCTGGCGGCGGCTGTTGTCGTAGGCGTAGGGCAGGCGATCCGCCGGGTCGGTGCGCATATCGGCATCGCCCACAATGCGGGCAAGCTGCTCCAGGAACTGCGGGGCTAGCGCTGAGGCCGCCATCTGCATGTCAGCTATTTGCCCCAAAGAGCTGTTCGTCGATCAGGTCGCAGAGGCAATGCAGCACCAGCAGGTGCACCTCCTGGATGCGCGCGGTAATTGTCGCGGGCACGCGGATTTCCACATCCGGGGCTTTCAATTGCCGGGCCATTTTGCCGCCGTCGCGGCCGGTGAGCGCCACGATGTGCACACCCTTTTCATGTCCGGCATCCATGGCCCGCATCACGTTCGCAGAATTACCGCTGGTGGAAATCGCCAGCAAAACATCACCCGACTGTCCCAGGGCGCGCACCTGTTTTGAAAACACCTCGTTGTAATCGTAGTCGTTTGAAATGGAGGTCAGAGTCGAAGTGTCGGTGGTCAGTGCGATACCGGCCAGCGGCGCACGTTCGCGCTCAAACCGGTTAAGCAGTTCCGCGGCAAAATGCTGCGAATCAGCCGCTGAACCGCCATTGCCGCAGCTCATGATCTTGCCGCCGGATTTCAGCGTTTTTGCCATGCGCTGCGCGGCATCAACAATGGGCGTGATCAGTGTTTGCAGCGCAGCCTGTTTGACAGCAATGCTTTCGTTGAAAAGCCGGATTACGCGGGCATTCATATCCATGTGCATTCCTCAGTGTTTAATCGGCACGAAACGCATCTTTGATCCAGTCGGTTTTCATTTCTCCGTTGCCGGTCACGCTCACAGCCACCACATCGAAACGCAGTGGTTTGCGGCGCAGGCTGGCATCCTGCAACAGGAAATGCTGGGCGGCATGCAGCAGTTTCCGCTGTTTGCGGCCATCCACGGAAGTTGCGGCGTCACCAAAGCCACGCTCGCGGCGGTAGCGCACTTCCACCATCACCAGTGTTTCGCCTTCTGCCATCACCAGGTCCAATTCCCCCTGCGGGCAACGGTAATTCCGCGTCAGTAGCCGCAAGCCGCCAGCGGTCAACATGGCGAGTGCCAGATTTTCCGCATCCCGCCCGCTGGCCAGATGGCTCGCCAGTTTCATGGGGGCGGAGCGCTGGCAACGGGCGCCGGTGCCGGCGGCGTCGAGAGCGGCGCCAGCATCACTGGAACTCCGTTTTTAAAGCTGGCCCAGTCCAATTGGCGGTAAACGCGGCCGGTGCTGTCCATGGTCAAGAGGCCGGTCATACCCTGCACCGGCATGTTGAAGCCCCGGCCTTTAAACAGCAACGGCACCAGCCGCCAGGCGTCGAAACCCAGGGCATATAAACGGCCGTTTGCGGAAAAATTGTTGGGCCACAGGGCCGCGACATTTTTGCTGATACTGGCCGTGGCGCCCGCGGCTTCAAGCGTCCAGGGCATGTCGTCAAAAGTGATGCCATCCAGATCCGGATCTGGCGGTTCACCTGGCTGGTAGACCTGGGAGACCGAGTACACCGGAACGTTGATGGCGTGATAATACTGGAGCTGCGGCCTGATCAGCTTGGCGTCAGCGGGATCTGATGCCAGAAAGATGAACTGGATGTCACGCCGGCGGCGCGGCTCGAATTGCAGATGCACTCCCAACAAGGCGGACAGCTGGTCTTTGCGATATTGGCTCTGGTCCAGGTTCAGCAGGCGGGTGATGGAGATGGAAAAATCACTGGCACCCGGCGGATAGGTCTGGCTGCCAAGCAGGCTGCCGCCCAATTGTTCAAAACGGCTTGTGAATGCATTCAACACGCGTTTGCCCCAGTCACTCGCGGGCACCAGCGCGACTCCGCGCATCAGGTTTGCTACGAACAGGCGTTCGGCCACCTGCCGCGCTTCATCTTCGGGCGGCAGGCCGAACTGGAAAAGCATGGGCGGCGCGACTTGCCCCGTGTCCAGGTCATTCAGGGCCAGCACCGGCACCGCCAGTGTCCCAAGCGAGGCCACACCGTTTACAGCATCCTTGATCAGCGGGCCAATGATCATGTCGGCGCCGGCAGCTACGGCCCGCCGGTAGGCGGCGCGGGCCCCCGCTGCGGTCGCACCGCTGTCATAAAACCTCACCACGGGTGCATGAGCGCTTTGCGACAACTGGAAATATGCCGCCAGTATTCCATCGCGAATCGCGTCTGCGGCACTTTGATAAGTGCCGGTCAAAGGCAATAACACCGCAACCTGTGTCGGATAGGTCACAAAGGCCTGCTGTTTGGCGATCAGGTCGGGAACAATATCCAGGTTAGCCGGATGATCGGGATACTCCGCCTGCCAGGCCTGCAACTGCTGGAGCAGGTATTGCGGCTGCTGCCAAAGATTACGGGACAGCAAGCCGAGCTGCAGCCAGCCGCGTACAACCGGCGAGATATTTTTCGGCAGTGACTGGATATTGATGGCTGTGCCGTTTTGACTGATCAGGTTCCAGATGCGCTGATGATTGTCCTCAATCGCCGCAGTGTTTCCGGCCAGTAAGGATTCACGTTTGCTGAGATCCTGAACAGCAGCCACGCTGTTGTTCATTGCAGCGTGAACCTGGGAACGCAGCAGCAGGATTTTTGCCTGCAATACATCC
This sequence comes from Gammaproteobacteria bacterium, assembly GCA_028870845.1. Classification (GTDB taxonomy): domain Bacteria; phylum Pseudomonadota; class Gammaproteobacteria; order Natronospirales; family REEB76; genus REEB76. Next base: position 90,338 of record JAGWOR010000001.1, read on the forward strand.
GGCAGTGACTGCAGGGGGAATTGCAGATGTTTAAGTGCGGCCTGCGGCTGCTGGGCGGCGAAATCCATGCTGGCTTTCAGCAGTTCGACGCGCGCGTTCAGCACCGGACTCAGGGTTTGCCCCTGTAACTGTCCGAGCAGCTTCCAGGCATTCTGGTTCTGTCGGGCCTGCCACCAGTCTTCAGCGGCACTCACCAGGTATTCGTTGCGTTGATCGCCTTGGGCGGTGGTTGCGAGGCTTGCAAAAATTTGCGCTGCAGCGGTGAATTTCCCCTGTTGTTCCAGGTTATTGGCCTGGGTGGCCTGACTCTGCGGGGTCTGTACGGTCGGGGGAATGGCGCAGCTGGCGAGCAGCACTGCGAGCGGCAGGCATAGCCATCGAACCGGATAAGGTACAGGCTTGTCTTGCATGAATTTCGCATTCCAGTGCAGGATGTCGAATGCCTAATCATACCTGTATGCACAGGTGGCTGGAAATTCAGGAGATGCTTTGATGCATAAGCACCCGGGTGCGCTGTATGTGGTGGCCACGCCCATCGGAAATCTTGATGACCTGACGCCGCGGGCGCAGCGCACCCTGGCGGAGGTGGGATTGGTGGCTGCCGAGGACACCCGCCATACAAGCGTGCTGCTGAATCATTTTGGCATCCACACACCGCTGATCTCCCTGCATGAGCACAATGAGGGCGAAAAAACGCCGGCTCTGGTGGTGCAACTGCTGCAGGGGGTTTCCATCGCCCTGGTATCGGATGCCGGCACACCGCTGATCAGTGATCCTGGATTTGATCTGGTGCGCAAGGCCCGATCCGCCGGTATCCGCGTGATACCAGTCCCCGGGGCCTGCGCATTGGTGACGGCGTTGTCGGCCAGCGGATTGCCGACGGATCGTTTTGTATTTGAAGGCTTCCTGCCTGCGAAGTCCACGGCCCGCAGGAAGCGGTTGAATGATCTGGCGACGGAATCGCGAACCCTGGTTTTTTACGAATCGGTGCACCGCCTGGCAGAATCCTTGGCGGATATGTCGGTTACCATCGGCGCTGCCCGGCAAGCCGTCATCGCCCGCGAATTGACCAAGCTGCATGAGGAATTACGTGCTGGCAGCCTGGAGGAGCTGGCGCGCTGGGCGGAAACAGCTCCCGAGGCGCGGCTTGGGGAGGCGGTGATCTTGGTAAGCGGTGCTCCACCACAGGCACAAAGCTGGCAGGCGGATGCCGTGTTGCAACCGTTACTGGAGCTGATGCCTGTAAGCCAGGCGGCGGAAACCGCGGCCCGCATCACCGGGATGAACAAGAACCAGCTATATAAACGCGCCTTGCAGCTTGCCGGCTCGCGTTAGACAAGGCTTCTGACTTGCCGGTCTACACGGGCTGTGTTCATAAACGGTTGCCCGTGCCCTGTGTATGCGTTTTATGCGTAACTCAGTTTGCCATCGCTGATGTCAGGACATGGATGCGCGGCTCGGATCCCTACCCAAAACAGCCGCTTACGGTATCATTGCCGTTGGAGTCGGCCGGACAGTCGCTGCGTACGCGCAGAGGAAAGTCCGGACTCCGCAGGACGAGGTGCCAGGTAACACCTGGGGGGCGCGAGCCCACGGAAAGTGCCACAGAAAACATACCGCCGATGGCCTTCGGGCTCAGGTAAGGGTGAAATGGTGCGGTAAGAGCGCACCGCGCGGCGGGTAACCGTTCGCGGCACGGAAAACCCCACCTGGAGCAAGACCAAATAGGGGAGCAGCGGGTTACGACCCGCACATGTGGATCCGCATGGCTTCCGGGTAGGTCGCTTGAGGTGCACGGTGACGTGCATCCCAGATGAATGGCTGTCCTCGACAGAACCCGGCTTACAGGCCGACTCCTTTTCCTTAAATTTCTTCCTTACTTTTTTAATTGTAGCCACCGTCGGTCACAAGAATGTGGTGCTGACCTTGTCATTGGAAACCCTGCGGCTTTCTGAGACGCTTGATTCGATACGAAAGTTTTTGGGAGGCTTACAGAAGCGGTAAATTACGACTCGTAATCGATAGCCTATCTATATGATTATATTGGATTTTCTGTTATTTCGAAGCAATATTAATTGGGATCGTGGTTGAAGACGCAAAACCCGCCTTTATGGGGCGGGTTTTGGTAGATACCAGCTAACTTGTGTGGGTATCAGAAACACCTGATTTAGACGCAGCAAAATTTCGTCGTTTGCGGCCATGAGCCAGATATTCATGGAATTAGGGGTCCTGCCCCAATGAGGGCGATCTGGGATTCGGCTGCGCAGGGTAGCGGTTCCCACCAGATCCCTTGACAAAGTGTATTTTATACACTATCTTGTAAGCGTATTTAGTACACTATCTAGGGATCGACAATGGCCTACACATACGAATATCCCCATCTGGCGGTCACCACCGATGTAGCAGTCTTTACCCTTCAGAAAGGCGAACTGCATGTACTTTTGATCCGCCGGGGAAATGATCCTTTCAGGGGCGCCTGGGCTCTTCCCGGGGGCTTTGTCCGGCCTGAGGAGGGTTTGGAAGATTGCGCTCGACGGGAGTTGGAGGAGGAGACCGGCGTTTCCGGGTTTTATCTGGAGCAGCTCTATACCTTTGGGGCGGTACAACGGGACCCCCGGGAACGAGTCCTCACCGTCGCCTATTTCGCGCTCATTCCCAGCGACCGGGTGGTTCTCAAGGCCAGTGCCGACGCCGATGCGGTCGCCTGGTTCCCGGCGAATCGCCTTCCGGAACTCGCTTTCGATCACCGAGATATCTTGAAGGCGGCACGAGAGCGCCTGGCCGCCAAGCTCGATTACTCCACCATCGCCTTCCAATTCATGCCGGCGGTTTTCACCTTAAGCGAACTCCAGACGGTCTATGAAACCATCAAGGGCGAGAAGCTCGACAAGCGAAATTTCCGCAAATCCATCCTCGCACTCAAAAGGCTTGAAACCACCGGCAAATATAAACGCGAGGGTGCGCACCGTCCCGCCATGCTGTATCGGATCAAGGCCCGTAAGGGCGTTGAAATCATCAAATGAACACAGCTCAATCTAGGGAGAACTACCATGTTTGGATTCAAATACCATAAAGCTTCACCCAATACCTATATTCTGCAGTTCAGAAACGGCCGCCCGGTGCGTGAAGGTTCGGGGCTGTCATTTTTCTACTTCGCCCCCAGTTCCTCACTGGTGGCAGTGCCCATGCAGTCATTGGAAGCCCCGTTCATGTTTCAGGATGTGAGCCGGGATTTTCAGGACGTCACGATCCAGGGGCAGGTGAGTTTTCGGGTAACCGATCCCAAAAAGATCGCTGCCATGATGAACTTCACCCTGAAAAAAGACGCATCCGGCTGGATCGCCGAAGATCCGGTGAAAGTGCCCCAGAAGGTCATCAATGCCGTCCAGGTACAGGTAAAGAGCATCCTGCACACCCTGACCCTGGAAGAGATCCTGCGCGGCACCGACCAGATCGTACGCACAGTCAGTACAAACCTGCACAAGGCGGAAGGCTTGTTGCAACTCGGTATCGAAATATCGGACTTTTCGATCCTAGCCATCAAACCAAAGCCTGAGACCTCCAAGGCACTGGAGGCTAAGGTACGGGAAGCGATCCTCAAGGAAGCGGACGATGCGGTCTATGGGCGGCGGAATTCGGCGATCGAGCAGGAGCGGGCGGTCAAGGAAAACGAGCTTAAGACTGAGATTGCCGTGGAGCAGAAAAAGCGCGAAATCCGTGAAACCCAGATGGATGCCGAACGTGCGGTGCTGGGGAAACGCCAGCAAATCCAGGATCAGGAGATGAAAGGCAAAATCAAACTTGAGGAGAAGAACAAGAGCCTGGTGCAACTCTCGGCCGAGAACGCCAAGAAGCAGGCAGATGCCAAGGCTTATTTCCTAGAGGCTATTATGAAGTCGGTGGCGGATGCAGACCCCAAAGTCCTGCAGGCGCTGACCCTGGGCTCGGCGGATCCCGCATCCATCATTGCCTTGGCATTCCAGGGACTGGCGGACAATGCCTCCAAGGTGGGCGAGCTGAATATATCGCCCGATCTTCTGCAGCACCTCCTCAAGAAAAAGGCCGCCTGAGATGGACCCGCTGCAGAACAAGATCGTTCTGGTTACACGGCACACGCGGCTCGAGGATCTGGTGGCCCGGTTCAATACGTTGGAACAGGCCAAGTTCTATGTAGAGCACCTGGGGGCGGACTTCTCCGACTATGAGGTTGAAGACCGTACCTACCACCAAGTCATTACCGAGGCCGAGAAAGTCCTGGTGAGATTCGGGCGGGTGCAACGCCTGGATCGTGCCTTTTTGCCGAACTTCATCTTTCCACAGCACACACCGGTGGTGGTTATCGGACAGGACGGGCTGGTGGCCAATACACTGAAGTACCTCCAAGGACAGCCTATCGTTGCGGTGAACCCGGATCCCGCCCGCTGGGACGGTGTGCTCCTGCCGTTCAAACCTGATGATCTTGCCAAAGTGATGCCGGAAGCGCTCGCTAATAAGAGGCCTACACATAGCATTTCCATGGCCTGCGCCAAATTGAATGACGGCCAGTCACTGTATGCGGTGAACGATCTCTTCATCGGTCCGAAATCGCATGTTTCAGCTCGATATGCAATCCGGCTGGGAGATAAGACTGAACACCACTCTTCCAGCGGCATCATCGTTTCTACCGGACTGGGTTCATCAGGCTGGTTCAGGAGTGTGCTGACCGGTGCCTGCCACATCGCTGCCGGCTCTGCCGCAAAGGAGATCAATATGCTGCGTGAACAGGGGTTTGCTTGGGAATCGCCCTATCTATATTTTTCAGTTCGCGAACCGTTTCCGAGCAATGTGACAGGCACCGATCTCGTGTTTGGCAAAGTAGATGCAGAAACACCGTTGCGAATCGTGTCCGAGATGCCGGATTACGGCGTGATTTTCAGTGACGGCATTGAGGCGGATTTCATGGAGTTTAATTCGGGTATGGAGGCGCGGATCGAACCGGCAGATCGCACGGGTCTTCTGATCAATTAATCCAACAATCTTGTGCTAAATCCATGACCGATATCCGCACCTCCCAAAGTTCACCGCTCCGGATTGATGGCATTGTCGTCAATAATCGCGGTGGCGAAGTAGGCATGACACTCTGTCCGGGGAAACAGGGCCCAAGCATCTATGATGCATCCTGGGCTCGTAATCTCGGTGAAGACATTCGAACGATCAAGGAATGGGGCGCCGTGTCACTGGTCACGCTCATGGAACTCCAAGAGCTATCACTTTTCGGTGTACCAGGGCTGGGAGATGCTGCGCGTAGAGCCGGCTTGAACTGGCTTCATCTGCCGATTCGGGACGGGGAGGTACCGGATACACGCTTCGAAAAGTTATGGTCTGATGTAGCCGCATCGCTTCTACGTGAGCTGGGTGCGGGACAGCGGGTGGTAATACACTGTCGCGGCGGCTTGGGTAGGACAGGACTTGTCTCGGGAATGCTATTAGTTGAGCTGGGTGAAATACCGGGTAAAGCCCTGTATCGGGTGCGTAAAAGCAGACCGGGTGCTGTTGAGACGGCTGAACAAGAAAGGTACCTGATGTCTTATCGGCCGATTGTCTATAATCAAAACTGAGTCCAAAGCTGGATCTTCCATCAACTGGTGTTTGACATGCGTAAATCGAAAAAGCAAAAGTCCACACATGTTGATACTGAATTAGCGCATTTGGTTAAAAGCATGCAATCTAAAACGGCTCGTAAAGCGAGTCGCTCCGTATCAAAGGCAACCCCAGATGAGCTCGCTGATGCGGCTCGCAAATATAGATTGAACGAGAAAGCCATGTATCAGCTACAGGAATTACAGGCTATAGCTTCTAAACACAAGGGAAAACATAATACATCCATAGTGGATGAATTGATTAATGAACGCAGGCGGGATGCAAAATCTGAATAGCAATACTTATTCCGGCTGAGAATCACCACCTATGTCTTATCTTAAAATCGTCGCTAATCCAGGTGGGGAAACCGTCAGCGATTACAGTTGACCTCATCACCATCGCAGACCAGTCGATCACGCTACACCAGCGCGGGTCCAATACGCTGTGCGTGGCGAGGATTTTGGTAATCGACCGGGATGCTGTCAACGGCAACTAAAAATGTCCCCTAGTTTTCGCCCGTTTCGACCTCGGTGGGGCGCTCGGATTTGGGCGATTTGCCGAGCAGCCCCGTTGAATACCGCGAGAGCCTTGGCTTGGTGGCATAAATCAGTCCAAGAAATTGTCCGCACCCCCCGGAATTTGCATCAGCGTTTGACCCAGATAAAGCATCCCAGAGCCTGTAGCATCACTGGTAGTAGGTGATTTAGCCGGTTCAATGTTTAATGCAATTATCTGGGGTTATTTGCTCATATTTCGATGCAATTCAACAGTCGATTCATCAATTAGGGGTTTAGTGCAAACAATAAGGGGTTCGCGACACAGACCCATAAAGACCCTAAGGGCTTAAAGTGCCATCGAAGATGATTTTATAAGCCATTGATATTCAATTCTTTATTTCTCACAAATTGCTGCCATTTTTGTTTCTAAGTCCCTGTCCCGCAAGCATTTTTTTGTATTTTGCCCTTGACGATGGGCAAACAGCTTCCTATAGTGTGCGTGGGTGGGAAAAAGTGGAATGAAATGGGACAAACAGGCATTACGGTGGGCGCATGTTCCGTGGCGTAAACAACCTGACGCTGGATGCCAAAGGCCGGCTGGCAATTCCGGCCCGATACCGCGCGCCACTCATGGAAACATGCCAAGGCCAGATGGTGGTCACCATCGACCGCGGCTATTACCTGCTGATCTATCCCATGCCGGCCTGGGAAGACATTGAGCACAAGCTCGTGAATCTGCCAAGCCTGCATCCACAAGTGCGCGAACTGCAGCGTCTGCTGGTGGGGCATGCCACCGAAGTCAGCATGGATGGCCATGGCCGGGTGTTGCTGCCACCGGCATTGCGTGAATTTGCCCGCCTGGAGCGCGACGTGGTGTTGCTCGGGCTGATGAACAAATTTGAGTTGTGGGACAAAGCCACATGGGATGCACGGCGGGAAAACAGTCTTGCCGGCGAGCACGGTGGCGGACTACCGGAGGAGCTGGCCCGGCTTTCCTTGTGAGCCGTATGCCAGCCGGAAACAGCCATCGACCGGTGTTCTTGCAGGAGGCGGTGGCCGGGCTTGCGATACAGCCTGAGGGCATCTATGTGGACGGGACCTATGGGCGCGGCGGGCACAGCCGCGAAATCGTCGCGCAGCTTGGTCCGCGTGGCCGGTTGATTGCGATCGATCGCGATCCCGAAGCGGTTGCTGCCGGTAAAAGTGCGTGGCTGGGTGACCAGCGGGTTGTGATCTACAGAGGTGCATTTTCCATGCTGGAAAGGATAGCGCAGCAAGAGGGTGTATCTGGACGAGTGAACGGCGTGCTGCTGGATCTGGGTGTTTCCTCAAACCAGCTGGATGATCCAAAGCGGGGCTTCAGCTTTCAGCATGACGGGCCGCTGGATATGCGCATGGATCCTGATTCCGGAGAGAGCGTGGCCGCATGGCTGAATCGCGCCACGCAGGAGGAAATCGCGGAGATCATTCGCACCTATGGCGAGGAACGTTACGCCGGCCGGATTGCACGCGCCATCGTCGGGTCCAGGGGAAATGCTCCGCTCACCGGCAGCCAACAGCTCGCGCAGATCGTGAGCGCGGCGGTGCCTTCGCGCGAGCGCCATAAACATCCCGCCACACGCACATTCCAGGCCCTGCGTATTTTCATCAACCGTGAAATCGACGAACTGCGTGCCGCCCTGGATCAGTGCCTGCGGGTACTGGCTCCTAAAGCCCGGCTGGCGGTCATCAGTTTTCATTCCCTTGAAGACCGTCTGGTAAAACGTTTCATTCGCGATCACAGCCGCGAGGCTCCACCGGATAAACGCATGCCCTGGCTGCAGCAATCAGCGCCACCATTGCTCAAGCCGGTTGGCAAGGCGATACGCCCCCAAGATGAGGAAATTGCCGCGAATGTGCGCGCCCGCAGCGCCATCCTGCGGATCGCCGAGCGTGCGGCATGAAGCTTACCCGCGCAATATTGGCATTGCTGATAGCCGCAGTTTTCCTGAGCGCGCTCGCGGTCATTGACGCCAGGCATGAAAACCGCGTGCTGTTTGCCCAATTGCAGCAGTTGCGTCAGCAACGCGACCATATCAATGTCGTGTGGGGGCAATTGCTGCTGGAGCAGAGCACCTGGTCCACGCATGCCCGCGTTGAACAGATTGCCACGCAAAAACTGGGCATGGAAATGCCCGCACACCCCGAAATCGTGGTGCTGCAGCCGTGAATCGCGAACCCGGAGCGAGCTCCTGGAACTGGCGCAGCCTGCTGGTATTGGGCATTGTCAGCCTGACAGCGGCAGCTTTGTCCGGGCGCGCGATCTACCTGCAGACGCTGGATAACCGGTTTTTGCAGGACCAGGGCAAAGAACGCCATCTGCGTGTGCTGCAGATTCCGGCTCACCGCGGCATGATATTGGACCGCAACGGCCAACCCATGGCCGTCAGCACGCCGGTGGATTCCATTTGGATGGATCCGCAGGAAATCGCTTCAGCCATTGGACGCATCCCGCAGCTGGCCAAGACGCTCGGCATGCACAGCCATGAAATTCTGAAGCTGCTGGCGCAAAATCGTGACAAGGAGTTTGTCTATCTGGTGCGCGGCATGGATCCCTATGTTGCGCAACGGGTGCTGGCACTGGATATTCCCGGTGTCTACAGCCAGCGTGAATACCGCCGTTATTACCCCGCCGGGGAAGTGACTTCCCAGGTGCTGGGTTTTACCAATGTGGACGACCTGGGGCAGGAAGGCCTGGAGCTCAGCTATAACAGCTGGCTGCGGGGAATTCCGGGTGCAGAACGGGTGATCGTGGATCGCTTCGGGCATTCGGTACAGGACGTGGAAAGCCTGCGCACACCACGGCCCGGCAAGGACCTGGTGACCAGCATCGATTTGCGCGTGCAATACCTGGCCTACCGCGCCCTCAAACAGGCCGTGCTGGAACAGGGCGCGGAATCCGGATCCATCATTGTCATGGACGCCAGGACCGGAGAAATACTGGCCATGGCTAATCAGCCTTCATTCAATCCTAACAACCGCGAGGATTACCAGCCCCGGGCGTACCGCAACCGGGCGGTGACCGATCAATTCGAGCCCGGTTCCAGCATGAAGCCGTTCACAATCATGGCGGCGCTGCTTTCGGGACGCTATACCCCGAATACTTATATAAACACTACTCCGGGCTACTACAAAATAGCCGGTTATACCATTCGTGATGACGCCGATTACGGCGATATCGACCTGACCACCATACTGGAGAAATCCAGCAACGTGGGCGCCAGCAAGATTGCCCTGACACTCCAGCCGCAACTGTTGTGGAACACGCTTACGGCGTTCGGCTTCGGACATGTGACCGACAGCGGCTTCCCCGGCGAAGTACCCGGATACCTGCCTGATTACCGCAGCTGGTCGCAGGCTCGCCAGGCCACCATTTCGTACGGTTACGGTATCGCAGTGACCGCACTGCAGCTCGCCAATGCCTACGACATCATTGCCGACAACGGCGTCAGCATCCCGCCGACCTTCGTGCATCCGGATGCGCCGCCCACCGGACAGCAGGTGATCTCGGCGAATATGGCGGTGACCCTGCGGCACATGCTGGAAACCGTGGTTTCCAACGAAGGCACCGGCAAGCTCGCGAACGTGGCTGGCTACCACATCGCCGGCAAGACCGGCACTGCGCATATCGCCGAGAACGGGGGTTATTTGCCCAACGATTATTATTCAGTGTTCACCGGTATCGCGCCCGCCACGGATCCGCGGCTGGTGACCGTGGTGGTGATCCGCGCGCCCAGCCGCGGGCAGTACTACGCCGCCACCGTCGCGGCGCCGGTTTTTGCCCGCGTCATGAGCGGCGCTTTGCGTCTGCTGGACATCCCGCCGGATGATTTGAGCAATCTCACCACAACTGCCTACGTGGTCAGACTGGGGCATGCCTCATGACGGCGCAAGCCCGCAGCCTGAGTGGCGTCAGTCTTGCGCAGGTCATGGGGGGCGTAGCCAAGATTCCGCCGGAGCGCGATCTGATGTTACAGGGACTGACCCTGGACAGTCGCAGGATTCGTTCCGGTTACCTGTTTCTCGCCTGCCGCGGACAGCAGCACCATGGGCTGGAATTCATGATGGAGGCACGCCGGCGGGGAGCGGTGGCGGTGGCCTATGATCCGGACGGCGCGGTTGAATACCTGGCGTCGCTCAGGGATTTCCCGGCTTACGCCGTGCGCGATCTGCAGCAGCACGCCGGCCCCATGGCCGCGCGCTTTTACGCGGACCCATCCGCCGCCCAGACGGTGATCGCCGTCACCGGCACCAATGGCAAGACCTCCGTGAGCCAGATCGTTGCCCAGGCACTCACCGGCCTGGGCACGCCGTGCGGAGTGCTGGGCACGCTGGGATACGGCGTGTTTGGCGATCTGGAAATTCCCAGTCATACCACCCCCGACGCGGTCAGTGTGCAAGGCTGGCTGGCGCGATTCCGCGATCGCGGCGTGCAGCATGTCAGCATGGAAGCGTCCAGCCACGCCCTCGACCAGGGACGGCTGTCCGGCGTGCATGTTGCGGTGGCGGTGTTTACCAATCTGACCCGCGACCACCTGGACTACCACCCCGATATGCAGAGTTATGGCGCCGCCAAGCGCCGCCTGTTCGGGATGCCGGGCTTGAAGCACGCGGTGGTCAACCTGGATGATGACTTCGGCAGGCAACTGCCGGCCGGGCTGAGCCAGGCCATCGGTTGCACCGGCTATACGCTGGAGCCCGGGCGCGTGTTCGCCGGCAAACTTCTGCGTGCCACGCATGTCAGCCTGCATGCCGGGGGAACGCGCTTCGATGTGGAGGGCAGTTTCGGTACAGGGCACGTGCAATCCCGGCTGCTGGGCGCGTTTAACGTGGGCAACCTGTTGGCGGTGCTGGGTGTGCTGCTGGCGCTGGAGGTTCCGTTTGGCCAGGCATTGCGCGTGATTGAAAACGCTCAGACCGTGCCCGGCCGCATGGAGTGTTTCGGTGGCGGTGGCCGGCCGCTGGTGGTCGTGGACTATGCGCATACGCCGGATGCCCTGGAAAAGGCACTGCAGGTGTCACGCGCCCATTGCCGCGGGCTTTTGAGCTGCATATTTGGCTGCGGTGGCGAGCGCGACCGCGGCAAGCGAGCGCAGATGGGCGCCATCGCCGCCAGGCTCGCAGACAAGATCATCCTCACCGACGACAACCCGCGCCATGAAAACGGCGATGCCATCATCCGGGAAATCCTGGCCGGAATCGGCGCTTTCGGCGGAGTTCAAATACAACGTGATCGCGCACGGGCCGTGCGTCAGGCGGTTGAGAGCGCCGCGGCTGGAGACGTGGTGCTGGTGGCCGGCAAAGGCCATGAAACCTATCAGGTGGTGGGCGATGAGCAGCTCGCCTACAGCGATCGTGAGACGGTGGCGGGTTTGCTGCGCCAGGTGACTGCATGAACAAGCGGCGTTTGTCCGATGTGGCCGCAGTCACCGGCGGCAAGCTGGTGGGACAGGACGCTGAGTTCCTGCGGGTCAGCACCGACACCCGCCGGATCGAGGCAGGCGACCTGTTTGTGGCCTTACACGGGCCGAATTTCAACGGCCACGATTTTGTGTTACAGGCGGAAAAACTCGGCGCCAAGGGCGCGTTGGTGGAACACCCGATACTCAGCCACCTGCCTCAGGTGGTGGTACGCGACTCGCGCAAGGCTTTGGGTGCGTATGCAGCGCACTGGCGTGCCCAGTTCAGCATCCCGGTGATCGGTATCACCGGCTCCAACGGCAAGACCACGGTCAAGGAGATGATCACCAGCATTATGCGCCGGCGGCGGGTCACGCTGGCCACCCGCGGCAACATGAACAACGACATCGGTGTGCCGCTGACCCTGCTGGAACTGGAGGATAAGTATCGCGCGGCGGTTATTGAAATGGGCACCAATCATCCTGGTGAAATCGCCTATCTTGCCTCCGTGACCTCGGCCAATGTCGGTGTGGTGACCAATGCGGGTGCCGCCCACCTGGAGGCGCTCGGTAGCATCCAGGGCGTGGCCATGGAAAAGGGCGCGCTGTATTCAGGCCTGCGCGCCAATGGCATTGCCGTCATCAACGAGGATGACGCGTATGCCGGGCTCTGGCATGAGATGGCCGGTAAGCGCATTCAGCGCAGTTTCGGTGTCGACGAACGCGCCGATTTTCATCCGCGCCCAGGTTCAGTCAAACAGCTGTCTACCGGCGTATGGGCTTTCCGGCTGGTGTCGCCGGCCGGGGAAGCCAGTATCCAGCTGTCGCTTCCCGGACGGCATAACGTGCTTAATGCATTGGCGGCCGCCGCAACCGCGAGTTGTGCGGGCGCCAGCCTCGACGATGTCATGAGCGGGCTGGCGAACACGCCGAATATCGGCGGCCGCTTGAATGTGGTTCCGGGTGCGCGTGGCAGCCGTCTGATTGACGATACCTACAACGCCAATCCCCAGTCACTCAAGGCGGCCATGGAGTTCGCCATCAGCCTGGGGGATCCGGTATGGCTGGTGCTGGGCGATATGGCCGAGCTGGGAGAAAACGGCGCCACTTTACATGCCGATTGCGGTGAACTGGCGCGCCTGCTTGGAGTCGCCCGGCTGTTCAGTTTCGGCAGCCTGAGCCTGCACGCCACCGAACGTTTCGGCAAGGGCGCACAGCATTTTGTAAACCGTGATGCCCTGGTGACAGCGTTGCGCAGCAACCTGCGTCAAGGAATCAGCCTGCTGATCAAGGGGTCGCGCAGCATGCATATGGAGCGCGTGGTGGAGGGCCTGCGGGCGCCCCAAGTCGTAGACAAAACCCTGGGAGTTGACTGAACCATGCTGTTATTCCTGAGTGAATATCTGATGCGGTTCGATTCATCGTTCCACGTATTTTCCTATCTGACTTTGCGCGCCATTCTGGGGGTGCTGACCGCGCTGCTGCTCTCGTTCATCACCGGCCCCGGCATGATCAAGCGCTTGAACACTCTGCAGATCGGCCAGCGGGTGCGCCGGGACGGGCCAAGCACGCATCTTGCCAAGGCTGGCACGCCCACCATGGGCGGCACCTTGATACTGGTCACCATCATCGTCACCGCGCTGCTGTGGTCGGACTTGCGCAACCGCTACGTATGGGTGCTGATCGGTGTCACCTCGATGTTCGGACTCATCGGTTTTGTGGATGATTACAAGAAACTGGTGTTGCGGAATTCCAAGGGCCTGTCGGCGGGCAGTAAATATCTGCTGCAGTCGGTGGCGGGACTCGTGGCGGCCATCGCCCTGTATGTTGGCCACCGTGACCCCGCGGAAATCGAATATATCGTGCCTTTGTTGAAGCACGTAGCGGTGAATTTCGGCGGCTTTTACATCCTCATCACCTATTTCGTGGTGGTCGGCATGAGCAACGCGGTGAACCTCACCGACGGCCTGGATGGGCTTGCCATCATGCCGGCGGTGATGGTGGGCGGCGCGCTTGGGGTATTCGGCTACGCGTCCGGCAACTTCAACTTCGCCCACTACCTGACCATTCCCTATCTGCCCGGCGCCGGTGAGATCGTGGTGTATTGCGGCGCGCTGGTGGGCGCCGGACTCGGTTTCCTGTGGTTTAACGCCTATCCAGCGCAGGTGTTCATGGGCGATGTGGGCGCGCTGGCGCTGGGCGCGGCGCTCGGAACGCTGGGCGTGATCGTGCGCCAGGAGATCGTGCTGTTCATCATGGGCGGGGTGTTTGTGGTAGAGACCGCATCCGTGATCCTGCAGGTTGGCTCCTTCAAGTTCACGGGCCGGCGGCTGTTCCGCATGGCGCCGCTGCACCATCATTTTGAACTCAAGGGCTGGCCGGAACCCAGGGTCATCGTGCGGTTCTGGATCATCACCGTGATCCTGGTGCTCATCGGCCTGTCCATGCTCAAGGTGCGATGAAGATGCAGGTGCAATATTCCCAGCAGCGACCACGCACCCTCATCGTCGGGCTCGGCAAGACCGGCGTGTCGTGCGCCCGGTTTCTAGCCGGCCACGGTGTGGAAGTCGCGGTTACCGACAGCCGCGAGCAGCCGCCCGGGCTCACGGAACTGCATACCCTGGTGCCGGAGGCGGCGGTGTTTTTGGGCGGCTTTTCCGAGGAGGCGCTCAAGCGCGCCGATCAGGTGGTGCTGTCTCCGGGAGTCGCCGCCAATACCCCGTTCGTCGCCAGGGCGCGCGGCTTGGGCTTGCCGGTGTTCGGCGACATCGAGCTGTTCGCCCGCCAGGCAAAGGCGCCGGTAGTGGCGGTCACCGGTTCGAACGGCAAGAGCACGGTGACCACGCTGGTGGGGCGCATGGCGGAACGCGCCGGACTGGAAGTGCGGGTAGGCGGCAATCTGGGCACACCCGCGTTGGACCTTATCCGGGACCGGGAACCGCAGCTGTATGTGCTGGAACTCTCCAGTTTTCAGCTGGAAATCACCAGTTCGCTGCAATGCGTGGCGGCCACGGTGCTCAACGTCTCGCCCGACCATTTGGACCGCTACGCCACATTTGCGGATTATGCCGCCGCCAAAGCCCGCATATATAACCACTGCGATACCGCGGTGGTGAACCGCGACGACGCCCTGGTGAACGGCATGCCACAGCCCGGGCAAAAGCGGGTGAGCTTCGGTCTGCAGGCGCCGCAACACCGGGACTACGGCGTAATCACCCGGGCGGGTGAGCGCTGGCTCGCGCATGGCGGCCAGGCGCTGCTGCGGGCGGGCGAACTGCTTATCCATGGTGAACACAATTTGTCCAACGCGCTTGCAGCTTTGGCACTGGCTGAGGCTGCGGGCATGCCGGTGGCGGCCACGCTGGAAGCCCTAAGAAGCTTTCCCGGTCTGCCGCACCGCATGCAGCACGTGGCCACCATCCACGAGGTGGATTATTACGACGATTCCAAAGGCACCAATCTCGGCGCCACGCTGGCCGCAGTCTCCGGACTGTCCGGCCCGCTGGTATTGATCGCTGGTGGCGACGGCAAACACCAGGACTTCACAGCTCTGGCGCCGGCGCTCAAAGGCAAGGCGCGCGCGGTGGTGCTGCTGGGAAAGGACGCCGACACCATCGCCGCGGTGCTGAAGGGCAAGCTGCCGGTGCAGTCGGTGAAAGACATGCAGTCAGCCGTGCGCACGGCGGCTTCGCTCGCCCGGCCAGGGGACCTGGTTTTGCTGTCCCCGGCCTGTTCCAGTCTCGACATGTTTGAAAATTTTGAACACCGCGGACGCATGTTTGCCCAGGCGGTGAGGGGACTTGCCGATGGCTGAAGCCAAACCAATCGCTGGCGCGTTCCGGGTTCCGGCACCCGACCAGGTGCTGCTGTTCACCTCCGCGGTGATTCTGGCCGTGGGCCTGGTGATGGTGGCATCCGCGTCCATTACCCTGGCCGACAAACTCACCGGCAATCCTTTCTATTTCCTGGAACGACAGCTGGTGTTCGCGGTCGCAGGCTTTGTGATAGCCGCCGCGGCATATTCAATTCCATTGGATTTATGGCAACGCACCAGTTTTTTAATTCTGTTGGCGGCGCTGGCAATGCTGGCGATTGTGCTGGTGCCGGGAATCGGGCGGCATGTGAACGGCAGCATCCGTTGGGTGGTGCTGGGCCCGTTCCGGGTACAGGTGTCGGAACCGGCGCGTATGCTGATTCTTATATATATAGCCAGCTACTGCATGCGCAGGCATACTGAACTGGCCACCCGCTTCACTGGTTCGCTAAAACCCATGCTGGTGGTGGCCCTGGCAGCGCTGCTGTTGCTGGCGGAGCCGGATTTTGGCGCTGCCATGGTGCTGATCGCCACCACCATGGCCATGCTGTTTTTCGCCGGTGCGCGCCTGCGGGATTTTGCGGTGTTTGCCCTGCTTGGCTTGACCGGCTTCGTGGTGCTGGCGGTGGCCTCGCCTTACCGCCTGGAACGCATCACCGGCTTCCTGCATCCCTGGAGTCACCCGTTCGACAGCGGCTTTCAGCTCACTCAGTCGCTGATCGCGATCGGTCGCGGCGGATTCTTCGGCGTTGGACTCGGCGAGAGCGTGCAGAAACTGTTTTATCTGCCGGAAGCCCACACCGATTTCCTGTTCGCGGTGCTGGCCGAGGAACTTGGCCTGCTCGGCTGCATGGTGGTGCTGACCCTGTATTTCATATTCACCTGGCGCGCCATCGCCATTGCACGCCAGGCGGCCCGAAAAAACCAGATGTTCAACGCCTATCTGGCATTCGGCCTGGGTTTATGGGTCGGGCTGCAGGCGTTCATCAACATGGGCGTGAACATGGGCGTGCTCCCTACCAAGGGCTTGACCTTGCCGCTCATGAGCTATGGCGGCAGCAGTCTGGTGGTGGTATGCGCTGCCATCGGATTGATATTGCGCGTACACCGGGAAGCCCGAGAGGGCCGCGCCTGGCAGGCACAACAGGCAGCGGCATGAAGGGAGGCCAATGAAAATCGTGATCATGGCGGGCGGCACAGGCGGTCACGTATTCCCGGCATTGGCGGTGGCGGAAGTACTGCGCGCGCGCGGCCATGATCTGGTTTGGCTGGGCACGCGCGCCGGACTGGAAGCGCGCATCGCGGCGGGCGCCGGCATCAGCATGGCCTGGATCAGCGTGGGCGGATTGCGTGGCAAAGGCGTGACAACCCTGCTGAAAGCACCGTTCGTGCTGGCGCGCGCCGTGTTGCAAGCCGTCGGTGCATTGCGGCGCTACCGGCCCCAGGTTGCCTTGGGTATGGGCGGATACGCCAGTGGCCCCGGGGGACTGGCGGCGCGGTTGCTGGGCTGTCCGCTGGTTCTGCATGAGCAAAACGCGGTACCGGGACTGACCAACCGGGTACTCAGCCATATGGCGGCCACGGTCCTGGAAGGATTTCCCGGCAGCTTCATTGCCTCGCGTCATGCAGTGTATGTGGGAAACCCGGTGCGCTCCGGCATTGAACGCCTGCCGCTTCCCGAGGCCCGATTCGCGGAACGTGGTGGCCAGCCGCGCCTGCTGGTGGTGGGGGGCAGCCAGGGGGCCCACCTGCTCAACGAGATGGCGCCGCGGGCCATCGCAGAGCTGCAGCCAGGGCTTCGACCCGAAGTCTGGCATCAAACCGGCGCGCGCGACGCGCAGCAGGTGGCGCGGACCTACGCAGAACTTGGCATGACGGCGCGCGTCTCAGCCTTCATTGATGACATGGCTGCGGCTTACGGGTGGGCAGACCTTGCCTTGTGCAGGGCTGGCGCGCTCACGGTCTCCGAACTGGCTGCCGCAGGCCTGGGGTCGCTGTTGGTGCCGTTCGCCGCGGCCGTCGACGATCACCAAACCCGCAATGCGGCATTTCTTGTGGACGCCGGTGCAGCGCTGATGCTGCCGGAGACGCAATTGACGCCGCCTGAGCTGGCGAGGTCGCTGGCCGCTCTGCTGCGCGACCGCAGCAGGCTGCTGGACATGGCCAGACGCGCACGCCAACGAGCCAAAACCAACGCCGCCGAAATCGTGGCCGATGCCTGTGTGCAGGCCGGAGGTCTGGCATGAGCGAATACATGCGCCGCATCCGCCACCTGCATTTCGTCGGCATCGGCGGTGCAGGCATGGGCGGGCTCGCCGAAGTTTTCATCAACCTGGGGTATCGGGTTAGCGGCAGCGACCTCAGGCAGAACGCCATTACCCGGAGACTCGAGGCATTGGGGGCCCGGGTGAAGCTCGGGCACAGCGCCGGCAACCTGACGGACGCCGACGTGGTGGTGATATCCAGCGCGGTGACCGCCGACAACCTGGAGGTGGCGGCTGCGCACCAACGCCGCATCCCGGTGGTGCGGCGCGCGGAAATGCTCGCCGAACTGATGCGCTTCCGGTTCGGAATCGCGGTTGCAGGCACCCACGGCAAAACCACCACCACCAGCCTGATCGCCAGCGTGCTCTCCGAGGGCAATTTGGACCCGACGTTCGTGATCGGCGGCCGGCTCATCAGCGTGGATTCCAATGCGCGCCTCGGCACCGGGCGCTATCTGGTGGCGGAAGCCGATGAAAGCGATGCGTCATTTCTGCATCTGCAGCCGCTGGTGGCGGTGGTTACCAACATCGACGCCGACCATCTTGGAACCTACGGTGGTGATTTCAACCGCCTGCGCGCCACCTTCACCGAATTCCTGCAGCATCTGCCGTTTTATGGACTTGCGGTGCTGTGCCTGGATGATGCCGAGGTGCGCAAGATCCTGCCGGATGTGGCCCGGCCGGTGATCACCTACGGCTTTGACTCCCGCGCCGACGTTCGTGCTACCGAGGTAACCCGTGCCGGTAACGTCACCCGCTTCAAGGCGTGGTTACCCGGCCGCCCACAAGCACTTGCCGTGACCCTTAACCTTGCCGGCCGGCATAACGTGCTCAACGCGCTGGCCGCCATCGCCGTCGCCAAAGACCTGGAAATTCCCGATGAGGCCATCCTCAATGCACTCGCCGGCTTCCAGGGTGTGGGCCGTCGATTTCAGATACACGGGGAGATCGGGATTCCAGCGGGCAGTGTGCTGCTGGTGGATGATTACGGCCATCATCCGCGCGAGCTCGCGGCCACCATTGAAGCAGCGCGCGAAGGCTGGCCGCAGCGGCGGCTGGTGGTGGCTTTCCAGCCGCACCGTTATACCCGCACCCATGACCTGTTCGAGGACTTCGCAGAAATCCTGTCGCATGTGGACGTGCTGGTATTGCTGGAAGTGTATGCGGCGGGTGAAACCCCCATTGCAGGCGCTGATGCACGCGCGCTGGCGCGCTCCATCCGCAATCGCGGCCGTGTCGACCCGGTATTCGTGGCGCAGCTGCAGGACCTGCCGGAGGCCCTGTTGGGGGTTCTCAAGGACGGTGATCTGCTGCTGACACTGGGAGCTGGTGACATCGGCGGCATGGCCGGCGAACTTGCACGCATCCTGCCGCAGAAACGCCCGTCCAGGGTCTCCGGCAAAGGGCGCAAGCCATGAACCCGCGTGCCCGCGGTACTGGAAACCCGGTGGTGAGGCACCGCTGGATACGCATCGGCGGCTGGTTGGCGGCGCTGACGGCGGTGTTCGGTTGCGCGGCATTTTTCGCGGGTCCGCTGCTTTCCGGACCGGCGCTGACACAATTGATCGTGCCTGGACCGCTGCTGCATGTGCAGCCGCAGGCGGTACGCGCCGCGCTGCTGCCGGCACTGCAAGGTAAGGGATTTTTCAGCGTCAACGTGGCGCAGCTGCGCAAGGATGTGCTGGCGGTGCCGTGGGTGGCGTCTGCGGCAGTGCGCCGCAGCTGGCCGCACACCCTGTATATCGACATAACCGAAGAACTGCCGGTGGCGCGCTGGAACGGCAATGGCCTGATGGATGCCCAAGGCCGTGTATTTGCGCAATCCGCAGCCGCTTCCTGGGCCAAGTTGCCGGTGCTGAACGGTACCGAGGGCAATGAACAGGACGTCTTGGCCGAATTCAATGATTTGAACAGCCAGCTGACGGCGCATGGGCTGGCAATGCTGCAGCTGACGGTGGACGCGCGCGGCGATTCCAGCGTGTCGCTGAATGACGGTATCCAGGTGCGTCTTGGCCGCAGCGATGCACTGCAGCGCCTGCAGCGGTTCCTGGCGGTGGCGCTACCGACCCTTAGCAGCCGGCTGGCGGCAGTCGCCTATGTGGACATGCGTTACACCAACGGCTTCGCGGTCGGCTGGAAGAGCCAGATGGCCAGCAGCGGACAACACAAAGAGGTCAGACCGAATGGCTAGAAAGACTGATAAGCAGCTGATCGTCGGGCTGGATGTGGGCACTTCCAAGGTGGTTGCCATCGTCGGTGAAATACTCACGGACGGTTCCATCGAAATCGTCGGTATCGGTTCGCATCCGTCACGCGGGCTCAAGCGCGGGGTGGTGGTGAACATCGAATCCACGGTGCAGTCCATACAGCGGGCGGTTGCGGAAGCCGAACTCATGGCCGGCTGCCAGATTCATTCGGTGTACGCCGGCATCGCCGGCAGCCATGTGCGCAGCCTGAATTCCCACGGCGTGGTGGCGATCCGCGACAAGGAAGTCACCGCCGGCGACGTGGAGCGCGTCATCGATGCGGCCCGCGCCGTCAGCATTCCGGCTGACCAGCGCATCCTGCACATACTGCCTCAGGATTTTGTGATCGACGGCCAGGACGGCATCCGCGAACCCATCGGCATGTCCGGCGTGCGTCTGGAAGTACACGTACACATCGTCACCGGCGCCATGAGCGCGGCCCAGAATATCGTGCGTTGCGTGGAACGCTGCGGCCTCAAAGTAGACGACATCATCCTGGAACAGATTGCTTCCAGTTACTCGGTGTTGAACGAGGATGAAAAGGAACTGGGCGTGTGCCTGGTGGATGTTGGCGGCGGCACCACCGATATCGCGGTGTTCACGGATGGCGCCATCCGGCATACGGCGGTGATTCCGATCGCCGGCGATCAGGTGACCAATGACATCGCCGTGGCCTTGCGCACTCCCACGCACCATGCCGAGGAAATCAAGATCAAGTATGCCTGCGCACTGCCGCAGCTGGCGAGCGCCGATGAAACCATCGAGGTGCCGAGTGTCGGAGAACGCCCGCCACGGCGCCTGGCGCGTCAAACGCTTGCAGAAGTGGTGGAGCCAAGGTACGAGGAACTCTACAGCCTGATCCAGACCGAGTTGCGGCGCAGCGGTTTTGAAGACGCGGTGCCGGCCGGCATCGTGCTGACCGGCGGCAGCGCCAAGATGGAGGGCGCAGTGGAACTGGCTGAAGAAGTATTTCATGCGCCCGTGCGTCTGGGCGTACCGCAATACGTTACCGGACTGGTGGACGTGGTGCGCAATCCCATCCATGCCACTGGTGTTGGGCTGCTGTTGTTTGGCGCGCAAAGCCTGCCGCGCGACGGCATGGAACGCCGCAGCAACGCCAACGTGAATATCAAGGATGTCTGGCAGCGCATGAAGCAGTGGTTTCAGGGTTCGTTTTGAATCGTGTTCAAAATCGTAATGTTGCAGAGGAGATCGGGAGATGAACTGGACAATTGAAGAGGATGTGAATCAGAGCGCCGTCATCAAGGTGGTCGGCGTAGGCGGAGGCGGCGGCAACGCCGTGCAGCACATGCTGGCCAGCGGCATTGAGGGCGTGGACTTTGTCGCCGTCAATACCGACGCCCAGGTATTGAAGAAGATCAATGCCCGCACCACGCTGCAAATCGGCAGTAACCTCACGCGCGGATTGGGCGCGGGCTCCAATCCGGAAACCGGCAAGCAGGCGGCGCTCGAGGACCGCGACCGGCTGGAAGAAGTGTTGCGCGGCACCGATATGGTGTTCATCACCGCCGGCATGGGGGGCGGCACGGGTACCGGCGCCACGCCGGTGGTGGCGCAAGTCGCAAAGGAGCTGGACGTGCTGGTGGTGGCAGTGGTTACCAAGCCATTCCCGCACGAGGGCAGCAAGCGCATGAAGATCGCCGAGCAGGGCCTGGTGGAACTCAGCCAGTACGTGGACTCGCTGATCGTGATTCCCAATGAGAAACTTTCTGCGGTGCTGGGCCGGGACATTCCCATGCTGCAGGCATTCCAGGCCGCCAATGAGGTGTTGCACGGCGCCGTGCGCGGCATTGCCGACATCATCACCCGGCCGGGATTGATGAACCTGGATTTTGCCGACGTGCGAACCGTGATGGCGGAAATGGGCATGGCCATGATGGGCACCGGTCAGGCGGTTGGCGAAGGCCGTGCACGCAAGGCCAGCGAGGCGGCGGTGACCAGCCCGTTGCTGGAGAACGTCAACCTGCAGGGCGCGCGTGGCATCTTGGTGAACATCACCGCCGGCATGGATCTGACTATGGGAGAATATGAAGAGGTCATGGATATCGCCCACAGTTACGCGGTGGAAGACGCATCCATTAAGGTAGGCACGGTACTGGATCCCTCCATGAGCGACGAAATCCGGGTCACCGTGGTGGCTACCGGACTGACGCGTCCGCAGGTTCAGGCGCAGTCGCAGCCGATGGTCAAGCCGGTGACGGCGCCCCCGCAGCTGGTGCCACTGGCGCGCACCGGAACCGATGAGCGCCCGGACTGGAAAAAGCTGGAAAAACCGGCCTATGTACGGCAGCGTGAGAAGGATGATCTGGACCCCCAAAGCCAGGAATATCTGGATATCCCGGCTTTCCTGCGCCGCCAGGCGGACTAACTAGGGGTAAGTCCCAGATGTGGAAGGAAAAAAACCTTGTGAGGCCTGTGCAGCCTATGATAATTTAGACGGCCGCGAAGCCATAAACCGGGCTGATGTCCAGCGGCGCTGGCTTCCCTGGTTTACAGCGACACACCGTTCCCGGCACCGGCCACCGGCGGATGCGGGGTGTTCAGACTCGAGACAACAAGGTACCGCCCCGGCATGCTCAAACAGCGTACGCTCAAGAATTCCATCCGCGCCACAGGCGTCGGCTTGCACACGGGTGAGAAGGTTTACATGACCCTGCGTCCCGCAGCACCCAACACCGGCATTATCTTCCGCCGTGTGGATCTGGATAAACCCGTCGAAATTCGCGCTTATGCCGAACATGTCGGCGATACCATGCTTGGTACAACGCTGGTGAACGGCGAAGTGCGCGTTTCCACCGTCGAGCACCTGTTGTCTGCGCTTGCCGGCCTGGGCATCGATAACGCTTATGTGGATCTGAGCGCCGCCGAAGTGCCGATCATGGACGGCAGCGCCGGACCATTTGTGTTTCTGCTGCAGTCCGCGGGTATTGAGGAACAGAACGCCCACAAGCGTTTCATCCGCATTCGCGACAACCTGGAAGTGCGCGACGGCGACAAATGGGCGCGCTTCGAACCGTTTGATGGATTCAAGGTCAGCTTCCAGATTGATTTCGATCATCCGATTTTCAAGAAACACACCCAGTGCACGACAGTGGATTTTTCCACTACCTCATTTGTCAAAGAGGTCAGCCGCGCGCGCACTTTCGGTTTCATGCGGGATATCGAGATGCTGCGCCAGCGCCACCTTACTTTGGGCGCCTCATTGGACAATGCCATCGCGCTGGATGATTACCGGATTCTCAATGAAGACGGCTTGCGTTACGAGGACGAATTCGTAAAACACAAGATTCTGGATTCCATCGGGGATCTGTATCTGCTCGGTCACAGCCTGATCGGGGCTTTCAGCGCTTATAAGTCAGGTCATGGATTGAACAATACCCTGTTGCGCGCGCTGCTGGCCAAGCGCTCATGCTGGGAAGAAGTGACTTTCGACGATGCTGCAGAAGCGCCGATTTCGTACATGACGCCGGTGCACGCGCTTTAATATCCGGTAATAAACCGCAAGTTTTAATCAACGCCGCGGATTGCGGTTGCGGGCCAGACGCAGAAGTGAGGTTTTGAGCGGTCCTTCGGCGAGATGCGTGGCGGTGGATTCGAGGAGTTGCCGCGATTTTTCCGTCAATGCCGGTGCTGGAGTATTTGCAGACGGCGGTACGGGCGGATAGGGCAGGATCTGTACCTTGAGTGAGTCGCAAGCCAGGCCTGCGGCGGCGAATTTGCCCAGCAGCTCACGCTGCAGGTAACGGATTGGGGTCGCGGATGCGGCGCTGTCCATGAAGAGTATGAGCGTGCCTGCTTCCAAATAGGCACCCAGGCAATGTGGCGCGAGTGGCGACGGCAGATGTCGGCGCACTGTGTCACGCAGCTGAATCAGCTGCCGGGAACCGGACAGCAGTTGCCGCAGCCTGGCATCAGGGCCGCTCAGCAGTGCATTGAGGGAGTTAAAAGCAGGAGCCGCCATGTGTGCACGCAGTGATAATGGGGAGTATCGCCGATGAGTCGTATTTTAATCATAAAGCATGGCGGCATGCGTCAGCTGGACCTGGCCAGGCCCGGGATCATCATCATGGCCGCGGCTGGCGTCCTGCTGCTCGGCGGTTTGCTGTTCTTAGCGGGTTTTGGCACGGCCAACTGGGTCGAGCGCACACCCCAGAGCGTCACTGCCTGGAAATCGGAACTGGCCCGCCAGGCCGAGGAAATCACTCATGCCAAGCAGGTGGCCCAGGCAAATGTGGACGCGCTGTCCGCCAAAGTCGGCCAGCTGCAGGCTCACATCATGCGCCTGGACGCTCTCGGCCAGCAGCTGACGCGCATGGCGGGACTCAAGCACGGTGAATTCAACTTCAACGCGCCGCTGGCGGAAGGCGGCCCGGAAATCAGCGCCCCGGTGCAGCATACGGCTTTGCCGGATTTCGTGAATACCCTCGACCAGCTTTCCACACAGATCGACAACAGCGAGCAGCAGCTGACGGTGCTCGAAAGCCTGCTCATGAACCGTAACGTACGCCTGCAGGCCACCCCATCCGGGGCGCCCATTACCGAGGGTTACGAGAGTTCGCCTTTCGGCATGCGCATCGATCCGTTTACCGGTGAGTTGTCGTTTCATCCGGGCATCGATTTTGCCGGCCCTGAGGGCGAGCCGGTTAAAGCCGCAGCCGCCGGGATTGTCACCTGGGCCGGCGACCGTGACGGCTACGGCAATATGGTGGAGATCGACCATGGCAACGGCTATTCGACCATCTACGGCCACAGCGAAAAAGTGCTGGTGCATGTGGGTGAAATGGTAAAAAAAGGCCAGGAAATCGCCTTACTGGGTTCCACCGGACGCTCCACCGGTCCACACGTGCACTTTGAAGTCCTATACAATGGCAGACCGGTTAATCCGGCACGGTTTGTGAATGCTCTGGGGCAGGTGCGGCTGGCCGCCATGCCCAGGAATATGGACTGACAGGATTCCAGGTACGTCCCGCGTCACGCGCTTGCATCGAAATCCTGTAACCGGGGTCAATATCGAGGCAGCGGTTTCTTAGCGGATGCAACGCCTGGCGTCCGGTCTATCCACCGCCCGTCAGCGGCATCAGATTCCACCAAAACCGTCTTGATTTCCACCAGCGTGGCCATAGGTCACGCGCAGGAGCGCGGCCGGCGCCCGATCTCATGCTATCGCTGCTTAACGGAACGAGAACATGCTGAATAACATCCTGAAAAAAACTTTTGGCAGCCGCAACGACCGCTTGCTGCATCAAATGCAGCACAGCGTGACGCGCATCAATGCCCTGGAACCCGGCATGCAGGCACTGTCGGACGAGGCGTTGAAGGCCAAGACCGCGGAATTCCGCGAACGTCATGCCAAAGGCGAGAGCCTGGACGAGCTGCTGCCGGAGGCATTTGCCGCGGTGCGTGAGTCAGCGCGCCGCAACCTGGGCATGCGGCATTTCGACGTGCAGCTGATAGGCGGAATCACCCTGCATCGCGGCAAGATCGCCGAAATGCGCACCGGTGAAGGCAAGACCCTGGTGGCGACTCTGGCGGTGTACCTGAATGCAATTCCGGGCCGCGGCGTGCACGTGGTCACGGTGAACGACTATCTGGCGCAGCGCGACGCAGACTGGATGCGTCCGGTGTACGAAGCCCTGGGTATGACCGTGGGTGTGATCCTGGTGGGCCAGGACGCTGCGATAAAACGTGAAGCCTACAGCGCGGATGTCAGCTACGGCACCAACAACGAATTCGGCTTTGACTACCTGCGCGACAACATGGCATTCCGGCTGGAAGACAAGGTGCAGCGCGAACTGAATTACGCCATCGTCGACGAGGTCGATTCGATATTGATCGACGAAGCGCGCACCCCGTTGATCATTTCCGGGGCGGTGGAAGACAACACCGACCTGTACCGCAAGGTCAACGTGCTGGTGCCGAAGCTGACCAGGCAGCAGGAAGAGGACGGCCCCGGTGACTACAGCATGGATGAAAAGACCAAGCAGGTTTACCTGACCGAGGCCGGCCACGAACGCATCGAGGATTTGATGACCAAGGCCGGCCTGCTCAAGCCCGGCGAATCGCTGTATGACGCCAGCAATATCGTGCTCATGCACCAGATCAACGCCGCCTTGCGTGCCCACGCGCTCTATCACCGCGAGGTGGATTACATCGTCAAGGATGGCGAGGTGATCATCGTGGACGAATTCACCGGCCGCACCATGCCCGGACGGCGCTGGTCCGACGGCCTGCATCAGGCCATCGAAGCCAAGGAGGGTGTGAAAATCCAGGCCGAGAACCAGACCCTGGCCTCCATCACCTTCCAGAATTACTTCAGGCTGTACCACAAGCTGGCCGGCATGACCGGCACCGCGGACACCGAAGCCTCCGAGTTCCATGAAATCTATAATCTGGAAGTGGTGGTGATTCCCACCAACAAGCCCATGGTCCGCAAGGACATGCCCGACCATGTGTACACCTCCACCAAGGGCAAATTCCAGGCCGTGATCGCCGACATCCGCGAGGCCCACACCCGCGGCCAGCCGGTGCTGGTGGGCACGGCTTCCATCGAGACCTCCGAATACCTGTCGGGCCTGCTCAAGCAGGAAAAAATCCCGCACGAGGTGCTGAATGCCAAGCAGCACGCGCGCGAGGCGCTGATCATCGCCCAGGCCGGACGCCCGGGCACCGTGACCATCGCCACCAACATGGCCGGCCGTGGCACGGACATCGTGCTGGGCGGCAACCTGGAAGCCGAGCTCAAGGCGCTGCCGAAGGGTGCCACGGAGGAAGCGCGCGCCAAAATCCGGGAGGACTGGCAGCAGCGGCACGATGCGGTGCTGGCGGCCGGCGGCTTGCACATTATCGGCAGTGAACGCCACGAGTCGCGGCGCATCGACAACCAGTTGCGCGGCCGCTCCGGGCGTCAGGGCGACCCCGGTTCCAGCCGTTTTTACCTGGGGCTCGACGACAACCTGATGCGCATCTTTGCCGGCGACCGGGTCAAGGCCATCATGGAGCGTTTCGGGGTGCAGGGCGACGAGGCCATTGAGCACCCCTGGGTCACCAAGGCCATCGAAAGCGCGCAACGCAAGGTCGAGGCCCACAACTTCGACATCCGCAAGGAACTGCTGGAATACGACAACGTAGCCAATGACCAGCGCAAGGTTATCTACGAGCAGCGCAACGAACTGTTGTCGTCCGGGGATGTGGCCGGCACGGTGCGCAACGTATTCAGCGATGTCATCAACGGCGTAATTGATACCTATATTCCGCCCAAGAGCGTTGAAGAACAGTGGAACATAGCCGGGCTTACCGAAAACCTGGAAAAGGAGTTCGGCCTGAAGCTCGACATCCAGGGATGGCTGGACAGCGATGCCAGTCTGCACGAAGAAAGCCTGCGCCAGAAGATCATCGATGCCTGCCTCGCCGCCTACCAGGCCAAGGAGCAGCAGACCGGAGAGGATGTCTTGCGCCAGTTCGAGAAAGCCGTGCTGCTGCAGGTGCTGGACAATCTGTGGCGTGAACATCTGGCCAACATGGATTATCTGCGTCAGGGCATTCACCTGCGGGGTTACGCGCAGGTCAATCCCAAGCAGGAATACAAGCGCGAGGCTTTCGAGATGTTTGCCAGCATGCTGGAGCGTCTCAAATACGAGGTGGTGGGAATCCTCGCCAAGGTCCAGGTGCGCACCCAGGAGGACGTGGCGGCGGTGGAGGAACAGCGCCGGCGCACGCGCGCCATGCAGTTCCAGCATGCGGAAGCCGCCAGCGCCACCGCCGCAGGCGCCGGCGGTGAAGCCGAGGCACAAGGCCAGCCGCAACAGGCTCCACCGGTCACCACCTTCGTGCGTGAAGGCCGCAAGGTGGGGCGCAATGAGCCTTGTCCCTGCGGTTCCGGACTCAAATACAAGCAGTGCCATGGGCGGCTGAATTGATTCGCCGGCCGCAACCGCGGCGGCCGGCGGCTTACTGAAATGCGCGCCGTCCAGGTGGTCGCGGCGGTGCTGGCGGATTCCCGTGGCCGCATACTCATCACCCAGCGCCCGGCCGGAAAATTCATGGCCGGCTTCTGGGAATTCCCCGGCGGCAAACTCCAGGACGGCGAAAGCCCGGAGTCGGCACTGAAGCGTGAGCTGCGTGAAGAACTCGGCATTGAAGTTCAAAGCGCACGGCCGCTGATGCGCCTCTCCCATGCCTATCCGGCCCTGCAGGTGGAA
This sequence comes from Gammaproteobacteria bacterium, assembly GCA_028870845.1. Taxonomy (GTDB): domain Bacteria; phylum Pseudomonadota; class Gammaproteobacteria; order Natronospirales; family REEB76; genus REEB76. The sequence continues at coordinate 118,435 of JAGWOR010000001.1, forward strand.
CTGGATGTGTGGCGCGTTACCCGCTACCAGGGCGAACCCCATTCGGCTGAGGGCCAGGCGCTTGCCTGGGTGGAAGCGCAGAAACTTTCCACCTGGAAGCTGCTGCCGGCGGATGCACCCATCGTCACGGCCCTGCGGATGCCTGAATTGATGCTGGTGACGCCGTCGCCCGGCCCCGACCATCAGGCGTTTTTGCACGCCCTGCAGCGCGCGCTGCGGCAAGGCGTGGAACTGGTGCAGCTGCGCGCACCGGAACTCAAGCACCGGGAATTGCTGGATCTGACCCGCGCTGCGGTCGAGGTTTGCCACTCACGCGGCGCGCGTCTGCTGTTAAATGGCGAGCCCGAAACCGCACTGGCCGCGGGCGCCGATGGCTTGCACCTGAGCAATGCGCGATTGGCACGCATCCAGGCGCGCCCATTGCCCGAGACTTTCCTGGTGGGGGCATCCTGCCATGATGAGACCGGTTTGCGCATGGCGGACGCCAATCGTCTGGATTACGTAATCCTGGGTCCGGTGCAGGCCACTCCCAGCCATGCGCACGCCGTGCCCCTCGGTTGGTATGGATTCCGGCGCCTGGCGGCACAGACTACATTGCCGGTATACGCCATTGGCGGGCTGTCGGCCGGGGACTTGCAGCGGGCACAGCAGGCAGGCGCGCAGGGGGTCGCCGCCATGCGTGCCCTGTGGGGGATTCAGGAGCCGGACTCGTCCTGAGACTCGGGCGGCGGCTGGTCGGGGATGGCGTGTTTCTCCAGCAGCCAGTCGCCCAGATCAATCAGCCGGCAGCGTTCGCTGCAAAACGGTTTGAATTTTGACTCCGCGGTCCATGGCACCAGGGCGCCGCAATGCGGACATTTAACCGATTCGTGGGTTTCTGGCGCTGTGACCAAACTGCGTTGCCGTCAGCCTACAGCTGGCAGCAGACCAGCTTGAAACTGATGTCGCGCTTGGCCTGCTGCGGCCGGCCATCGGCGGGGTTGGGCTCGAGAAAATGGATGGTGATGCGTTGCCGGCCGGCGCTGATTTCCGGATATACGCCGCTGTTGACCGGAACCATGACGCGCACCAGCGGGCAGATGGGGGTGTCGAACATGCGCAGGTACATGCCCTGTTCGGCCACTTCGCGGCTGGGCAGGGCGCTCTCACGGGTCAGGGCCATGAGCAGGTTGATGGTGTCCCGCAACGGCCGGATTTCATCCAGCCAATGCTGCAGGTCGCGCATGCGTCTGGCGTGGGGCTGGGTAAGCCAGGTGTGATACAGGGGCAGGTCAAACTGGCAGGTGCCGCCAGGAATCGCGGCCCGGTTTTTGATGGTGTTGAGGAATTCATTTTCCTTGAGACCCAGACCCAGCGGCCGGCCGTCGCCGTTCATGGCGCGCCGCAGGGTCTCCAGCTCGCCCAGCACGGATTGCAGGCGGCCGCCATCCACCTCCGGGCTGTCCTGCAGGCGTCCCAGGAACAGCAGGCAGCGCTCCAGTTCCTTGAGCACTTCGGTGCGCACATCCCCGCGGGTCAGCAGGGCGCTGATTTCCAGCAGCGCGCTGATGGCCGCGCGGCTGTTCCAGGCGGAGGTCAGTCCCAGGTGGTGGCTGCATTCCTCGAACAGGAATTCCAGCCGCAGGAAGGTGCGCACCCGCTCGGTGAGCGGCTGCTCATACACCAGCCATTCCGCCGGTAGCAAGTCCTCCACCGTGTTTTGTTCGAAGTTCAGCATGAAAAGCCGTGCGCCCCTTCAGGGCAATCGTATCCCCGGATATTGCTGGGCCGGATGCCTGGCGATTTTCAGATAGTGCGCATGCAGCCTGCGCACGGATTCACGCAATTGAGCGAGTCCGCCCACGTTGCCCAGAATATCATCTCCTGCCGCCAGGCGCTGCTTTCTCCCGGCCTGCGCCGCCAGCATGGCTCGCGCGCTCTCGGTATTTTCACCGTCACGTAACATAAGACGGGCCATTTGCTGGGATTCGGGGCAGTCCACCACCAGCACCCGGTCCACCAGCGCCCGGGTTTCCGGATGTTCCGCCAGCAGCGGGATCACAGCGATGGCATAAGCACCATGGCTGGATTCCAGCCCGGCTTTGAGTTCGCGGATCACCAGAGGATGCAGCACTGCCTCCACCTTGGCCTTGATGCCCGCATCCGTGAATAACCTCTGGCGCAAGCGTTTGCGGTCGAGCCGGCCGTGTTCATCAAGGATCTCCGGTCCGAGCACGGCAGTCAGCTGGCTGAGTGCTGGGCTGCCCGTGGAGGTGAGTTTGCGCGCCAACGCGTCGGCGTCCACCACCGGCACGCCGAGGCGGGAGAATTCCGCTGCCACCGTGGATTTGCCGCTGGCGACACCGCCCGTGAGGCCCACCTTGAGCATGGGCTTCAGGCACCGCCCATGAGATGGAAATAGGCGCGGGTGATCTGCGGCCCCCACAGCATGGCGATCCATCCGGCTGCCGCCAGGTAGGGGCCGAACGGGATCGGATTGCCGCGCTGCACGCGGCGCGCCAGGATCAGGCCGATGCCCAAGAGAGCGCCGGCGGCGGACGCCAAAAGGATGATCAGCGGCAGGCTTTGCCAGCCCAGCCAGGCGCCCAGCATGGCGAGCAGCTTGAAATCGCCGAAGCCCATGCCTTCCTTGCGGGTCAGCAGCCGGAATAGCTGATACACGCACCATAAAAGCAGATAGCCTGCCACAGCGCCAATGACCGCCGAGCGCAGATCGGTGAACACCTGGGCGGCATTGAACAGCAGGCCCAGCCACAGGAACGGCAGGGTGATGTTGTCCGGCAGCAGTTGCCGGTCCAGGTCGATGACCGACAGGGCCAGCAGCGCCCAGGTGAGCAAGAGTGCAGCCAACGCCTGCCAGCCGAAGCCGAAGTGCCAGGCTACCCAGGCGCACAGGATTCCAGAGAGCAGCTCGATGAGCGGGTAGCGCAATGAGATGGGCTGCTTGCAGGCGCTGCAGCGGCCGCGCAAAAACAAATAACTCAGCAACGGGATGTTTTCCAGGGCGCCGATGGCGTGGCCGCAGTGGGGACAGCGGGAGCGCGGCACCACCAGATTGTACGGCTCGGTTTCCGCAACCGGCTGTTCGTGCAGTTCCGCGCAATGCTGCCGCCACTGCCGGTCCAGCATGATGGGCAGGCGGTGGATCACCACGTTGAGGAAACTGCCGACCATCAGGCCGAGACAGCAAACCACCGAGACAAAGGCCCAGGGCGTGGCTTCGAGGAAAGTCACCAGGTACATGCGCGTGCCTTTGCAAGGGCGGCCGGAATACGCGGCACGCCCGCCTGCGGGAAGATTCTCAGAACGCGTTGCCCAGGTTGAAGATCGGCAGGTACATGGCCACCACCAGGCCGCCCACCAGCACGCCCAGGATCACCATGATGAAGGGTTCCATGAGGCTCGACATGCTGTCCACGGCGTTGTCCACTTCCTCCTCGTAGAAATCCGCCACCTTGGCAGACATGGTGTCGATGGAGCCGGCCTCCTCGCCGATGGCGATCATCTGCACCACCACGTGGGGGAAGATGCCGGCCTGGGCCATGGCCAGGTTCAGCTGCTGGCCGGTGGACACCTGGTCGCGCATCCTGAGGGTAGCCTTCTCGTAGATAATATTGCCGGTGGCGCCGGCCACCGACTGCAGGGCCTCCACCAGGTTGACGCCGGCGGCGAACATGGTGGACAGGGTGCGGGCGAAACGCGCGATGGCTGCCTTGGTGAGCACCGCGCCGATGACAGGGATCTTGAGCAGCGCGCGGTCCATGAGTTCGTGGAAACGCTGGGAGCGCTTGCGGGCCTGGACGATGCCCACGATGATAGCCACGATCACAATGAGATAGAACCAGCCCTTGGTACGCACGGATACGGACAGGTTCACCACAAACTGGGTGAAGGCCGGCAGGGCCGCGCCGGCGCTGGCGAACAGCGACTGGAACTGGGGAATCACGAAGATCAGCAGGATGGCGCTGACGATAAAGGCCACCACCAGCACCGCCGCCGGGTAGAACATGGCCTTCTTGATTTTCTTCTTGATGGCCTCGGTCTTTTCCTTGTAGGTGGCGATGCGGTCCAGCAGGGTTTCCAGGGAGCCGGACTGCTCGCCGGCGCGGATCAGGTTTACGAACAGGGCGTCGAAGTACAGCGGCTGCTTGGCCAGGGAATCCGCCAGGGTATTGCCGGACTCCACGTCGGCCTTGATGCCCAGCACCATGTCGCGCATGCGCGGATTGGTATGGCCGCGGCCGATGATGTCGATGGCCTGCACCAGCGGCACGCCGGCGGTCATCATGGTGGCCAGCTGGCGGCTGAAGAAGGCGATGTCGCCGGTGGTGATGCGCTTGCCGCGGCCGAAGGCGGAGAAAAAGCTTTCCTTGCGGATGCGGATGGGCACGATGCCCTGGCGGCGCAGGTCGGCCTTGACCGCGGTCTCGCTGGAGGCCATGGTCTTGCCCTTGACGCGGGCGCCCTTCTTGTCGGTGCCTTCCCAGAAGAAGTTGGATTGCTTGACTGCTGCGACTGCCATAATGACCTCGAGACTCTGAATTACTCGGTAGTGACCCGGTTAAGCTCCACCAGGCTGGTGACGCCGTTCCTGACCTTGTGCAGGCCGGACTTGCGCAGGTCCCAGACGCCTTCCTTCAGGGCCTGGTCGGCGATCTGGATGGCGCCGCCACCCTGCATGATGAGCCGGCTGATGCTTTCCGTCACCGGCAGCACCTGGTAGATGCCGGTGCGGCCCTTGTAGCCCTCAGCACACTGGTCGCAGCCCACCGGTTCGTAAATTTCCACTCCGTCCTTGATCTCCTGCTCGCTGAAGCCTTCCTTGAGCAGCGCTTCCTTGGGAATTTTGGCCTTGCGCTTGCAGGCTTCACAGAGTTTACGCGCCAGGCGCTGGGCGATAATCAAGTTAACGGCGGTGGCGATGGAATAGGGCGGCACGCCGATGTCCGCCAGGCGTGACAGGGTCTTGGGGGCGTCGTTGGTGTGCAGCGTGGACAACACCAGGTGGCCGGTCTGGGCGGCCTTGACCGCGATCTCGGCGGTTTCCAGGTCGCGGATTTCGCCCACCAGGATCACGTCCGGATCCTGGCGCAGGAAGGCGCGCAGCGCCGAGGCGAAGGTCAAGCCCACCTTGGGATGCACGTTCACCTGGTTGACGCCCGGCAGCTGGATTTCCACCGGGTCTTCCGCGGTGCAGATGTTGCGGTCCTTGGTGTTGAGGATGTTGACGCCGGTGTACAGCGACACGGTCTTGCCGCTGCCGGTGGGGCCGGTCACCAGGATCATGCCGTAGGGGCGCGCCAGGGCCCGCAGGTAGTGTTCCTTCTGGAAATCCTCGTAGCCCAGGGCGTCGATGCCGAGCTTGGCGCTGGAGGGATCCAGGATGCGCATCACGATTTTCTCGCCCCACAGGGTGGGGCAGGTGTTGACGCGGAAATCGATGGAACGCGACTTGGAGAGCTTGAGCTTGATGCGGCCGTCCTGGGGAATGCGGCGCTCGGAGATATCCAGGCGCGACATGACCTTGAGGCGCGCCGCGATCTTCATGGCCAGGTTCACCGGCGGCTGGGCGATTTCCTGCAGCATGCCGTCCTGGCGCAGGCGGATGCGGTAGAACTTCTCGTAGGGCTCGAAATGGATGTCGGAGGCGTTGCGGTTGATAGCGTCCAGCATGATCTTGTTGACGAAGCGCACCACCGGCGCGTCTTCCACGTCGGCATTTTCATCATCGTCCGGTGAATATTCGTTGGCGCTCTCGGTATCCAGACTGTTGATCTCTTCATCCAGGTCGCCGATGCTGGTGCCTAAGGAACGGATGGCCTTCTCGATGGCGCGCACCAGCTTGTCTTCCTCTACCACCACCGCGTCCACCGTGAGGCCGGTGTTGAAGCGGATCTGGTCCAGGGCCGGCAGGGTGGCGGGATCGGATACCCCCATGAAAATCCTGCGGCCGCGGCGATACAGGGGCAGCACGTGGAAGTTTTCCATGAGCTGGGCTTCCATTTCCTTCAGGGGCGCATGCCGCATGTCCACCGCATCCAGGTCCAGCAGCGGCACGCCGAATTCATCGGAGGCCGCGAAGGCGATGGCGCGGGCATTGAGCTTTAGGTTGCGCACCAGGTAGGAGACCAGCGGCAGTTTTTCCTGCAGCGCGTCGCGCTGGGCGTCCAGCGCCTGGGCTTCATTGAGGATGCCGTCCGCCACCAGGCGGCGGGGTAGACCCGTGAGATTGATTCGGACGGTAGTGGTGGCCATTACGCTGTTCCCTGATCCCTCTATAATTCTGTTTCCGCGGGGCCCGAAACCCCAGGGCCGCGAACCTTAAATAGTAGAGTATCGGGCTAAAATGTCCAAGTCTGGCAGGGGCCTGCGGCTCAAAGCTCCGGCGGGCCCTCAACAAGAGGGCGCCATGCCGCCTGAGGGCTCGCCTGGGGCTCTATCCCACGTCTAGATCACGCTCAAAAGCCTGTTGAAACCAATAGCCGTGCTGCTTACTAATCGACTCGTAGTGAGCAAATGCCGGGTGTAGAAAAACCTGTCTGCGACACTTGATTTCGCGATATATAAAAAGAAGGCAGTAATAGAGGCTTGTCTAAAGGTGCGTGTCTTTACCGTGCAATCACAGCGGAAATCTGTTGTGTACAGGCTCATATTTAAAGTGAAGTTTAGCGTTTCCAGGTACAGTAGTTTGCCGGCTGATTGTTGCAAAGCATGGTATATAGTGACCCGCATCAAGCGTAGATATTCAAATATATTTGGTGTTGTTGAAATTGCGATACAGGAGCCATCTTCTTGGCAATAAAGAAAATACGCAGCAGATTGGACTTGGCAATCAACGGGGCGCCTCCAGCATTTCATGAACCGGTACACGTGGGCCGGCCGAACATCGGCGAGCGTGATGTCTTTCTAAGGCACATCAATCAGATCCTGGATAACCACTGGCTGACCAACAACGGTCCCATGGTGCAGGAATTCGAACGGCGCGTCGCGCAATACCTGGGCGTCAAGCACTGCGTAGCCATGTGCAACGGCACCATCGCCCTGGAAATCGCCATCCGTGCGCTCGGCCTGGAGGGCGAAGTGATCGTGCCTTCCTGGACTTTCATTGCCACTGCGCATGCGCTGTACTGGCAAGGTATCACGCCGGTATTCGCGGATATTGATCCCAAGACACACAACCTGGACCCATATGCCGTACGGCGCATGCTCACGCCGCGAACCACCGGCATCATCGGTGTGCATCTCTGGGGGCGAGCCGCGCCGATTGCAGAATTACAGTCCATTGCTGACGAGCGTGGAATAAAGTTGATGTTCGACGCCGCGCACGCGTTCGGCAGCACCTACAAGGGCCAAACCATCGGGCGTTTCGGCAGCTGTGAAGTGCTGAGCTTTCACGCCACCAAGGCCTTCAATACCATGGAAGGTGGCGCCGTGGTCACCAACGACGACCAGCTGGCGGAAGACATGCGCCTCATGCGCAATTTCGGTTTCAAGGGCTACGACAATGTCATCCACCCAGGCACCAACGGCAAGATGATTGAGGTGTGCGCGGCCATGGGGCTGACCAACCTGGAAGCGCTGGAGGACGTGGTCGCGGTCAATAGGCGCAACCATGCCGATTACAAAAAAGCCTTGGCAAATATCCCCGGCATGACGGTGCTCGATTACGATCCAAATGAACGCAACAGCTATCATTACGTGGTGATCGAAGTGGATCCGGCCTGTCCCGTGAGCCGCGACCAGATTGTGGAGGCCCTGCACGCGGAGAATATCCTGGTGCGTAAATATTTTTGGCCCGGCTGTCATAAGATGGCGCCATATCGTGAACTGTTCCCCAATGCGGGTTTAACACTTGCAAATACCGAAAAAACAGCCAGCAGAGTGATCATATTGCCTAATGGAACGACTCTCCCGGAATCCGCAATTCCAGTGATCAGCTCAGTGCTACGATATCTGGTATCAAATCCTTCATCATGAGTAATGCTGATACACAGGTTCAATCACCTGAACCATTTTTTGTAATAGGCAGCCCAAGATCTGGTACCACTTTACTGCGCTTGATTCTTACCAGCCATCCGCAAATTGTCGTTCCACCAGAATGTGGGTTTGTAACCTGGCTGTATCCGACATTTGGCGAATGGGGTTTATCTGAGTTCACGATCCCGGAGAATATTGAACGCTTCGCTACAGCAGTAAAAACTTCAC
>JAGWOR010000023.1 GCA_028870845.1 Gammaproteobacteria bacterium
CCTGCTGAGCACCGATTCCCAGATCCTGGAGCGCTGCTATACCCAGTATTTTGCCTATAACAACGCTAATTGCCCGGTGCTCTTGAGCAGCACCCAATATGGCTATTACACCCTGACTCCGCCGACGGGTTCGGTGTCCGCCACATCCTATGTGCTGCGGGCCGTCGCCGTGGGCAACCAGACCAAGGACACGGATTGCGAAAAATTCAGCATCGACCAGACCGGTAATCGCACCGCCACCAACCAGGCCGGCGCCAGCAACCCTTCCTGCTGGGGTTCCTGAACGGCAAACTTCTCCCGCCTCCCGGCCGGCTTTTGCCGGCCTTTTTTTGCAGCCCGTTCCTGCAAAATGCGCACCCTTGAGCAATTGCGATTGACGAATTGCGGCTAGCCAATGATCCGGAATGTAAATCCAAAACTCCGGCTTGCACATGCGGCCTGGTTTACGCCAACATACGTGCCCCACCCCGGATTTCTCCCATGCCGAATACCAATCATGAACAGCGGCTCACCCGGCTTCTCAATACCGGCAATGCCGGTTTGTTGCGCGGCGGGCTCAAAGGTTTGGAAAAGGAGAGCCTGCGCGTGGATTTGGACGGCCATCTCGCCCGCACACCCCATCCCGCTGCACTCGGAGCCGCGCTCACCCATCCGCACATCACCACGGACTACTCGGAAGCACTGCTGGAGCTGGTGACCCCGCCGCTGCCGGAAACAGCGGATGTCATCCGGTTCCTGGCCGATATCCACAGTTTTGTATATCAGCACCTAGACAACGAAATGCTCTGGTGCACAAGTATGCCGTGCAAGCTGGAAGATGATTTAAGCATTCCCATTGCGGAGTATGGCAAATCCAATGTGGGCATGATGAAGCATGTGTACCGCCGCGGGCTGGGCTGGCGCTACGGCCGCAGCATGCAAACCATCTCGGGCGTGCATTTCAACTATTCATTTCCGGAGACGCTCTGGCCTGCGCTCAAAGAACTTTATGGTGACCGGCTGGATCTGCGGCAATTTGTGGATGACCGCTATTTCGGCATGCTGCGGAACTTCCAGCGCATCAGCTGGTTGCTGCTGTTATTTTTTGGGGCTTCACCAGCCGTATGTAAAAGCTTTTTCCATGGGACAGAGCCGGGTTTCATGGAATTCGACCCATATACGCTTTACCAACCGTACGCGACTTCACTGCGCATGAGTGATATCGGCTACAAGAACAAGAACCAGGCACAGGTGGGGATTAGCTACAACAGCCTCGACGATTACATAAGCACACTTTCCCACGCCACCGGCACCCCGGTACCCGAATACCAGAAGATCGGCGTCAAGGTTAACGGCGAATATCGCCAGCTGAATGCCAATATTCTGCAGATCGAGAACGAATTTTATTCGTTTGCACGTCCCAAGCAGCCAGTACTTCCCGGTGAACGCGCCATTCTGGCATTGAAAAAACGCGGTGTCAGCTATGTCGAGGTGCGGGCCGTGGATGTCAACGCTTACGACCCAGCAGGTGCAGATGCGCCTGCATTACGCTTTATCGAAGCGCTGCTCGCATGCTGCCTGCTGTCTGACAGTCCGCCAATGAGCGCCGCCGAACAGCAGGCTGTGAGCCACAATCAATCGGAAACCGCGCGACGGGGTCGCGATCCTGGGCTGAAGTTGCTGCGAGATGGGCGGGAATTGCCCCTGCGGGAATGGGCCGCTGATATCCTCGGACAGATGGACGGCGTGTGCGAAATTCTGGATGCCGGCGATGCCAATGGCGCCTACCGCGCCAGCCTCCTGGCGCGCCGCCAGGATCTGGCGGATACCTCACGGCTGCCTTCCGCATGCGTGCTTGCCGAGATGCGTGCCAATGGTGAAAGTTTCTTCCGCTTCGCCAGGCGTCTCTCGCTGTCCCAGCGTGCATATTTCATGCAGCGCCGTCTGCCCACCGCCACAGAGCGGCAATTTGAAGCACAAACGCTCGAATCCATATTAAAACAGCAACAGATGGAAGCCGCTGAAACTCTCAATTTTGACGCATATCTGCAAAATTACTTTGCCCAGACCTGACGTCCAACATGCCGCAGTTGCTGCCATTCTGTGACAGTGGTGGGGTAAAATATCCGGCATTCAGGTTTTAGAGTGGAATATATGAATCCCGGCGAACAACACAAACGCTTTGGAATCCGTTGCAGCCTGGCAGCAGACGACCCCATGAGTGCAGCGCATCTCCTCGGACCTGACTGGGAAGCCTACCGCTGGTACCAAACCGAGCAGCAGCGCGATGCTGATTTTGAAGATTACAGCCGTGAGCATGTATATTCACGCCGCGGCGACCGAGCGAGCGTGGTTTACACCAAGGTCAGCCGCTGATACATGTGCATTGGGGTATTTTCCGGCCCAGTCTGCCTGTGGCGTTTCATTGGGAAACGCCATGTGTATGTCGCGCTGCAACGCACGGCCCTGCGGTACCCGGAAATTCAATGGCCTGATTTTTAACCCAACCCGGACATGCCGGCAATACTCAACCGGGATAAATCAACTTTAATCACTCACAGTGAGGTGACCGGTGCTTGGCGTTGATATTCTGGTATTGCTGGCGGGTCTTATCGTCATACTTGCCGGTTCCGAGCTTTTCACCAACGCGATCGAACACGTGGGTCAACGCCTGTCGCTCTCGGAAGGCCTGGTAGGCTCGGTGTTCGCCGCCGTCGCCACCGCTCTGCCGGAGACACTGGTACCGGTTGTGGCGGTTTTCTTTGGCGGCGCAAACACCGCCATGCGCGGACACATCGGCGTAGGCGCCATTCTTGGCGCCCCATTGATGCTGGTATCCATCGCCATGTCACTGCTGGCACTGTTTGCCGCACTGAAACGCGGCTGGACCGCGCAACTTAAACCAGAATCCAGCGGTTTCCTGCGCGATCTGATGTATTTCATCGTGGCTTTCACCATAGCGCTGCTTTCACTGCTGATACCCCCGGAGCTGCGTGCCGCACGCGTGATGGCCAGCATCTCGCTGGTGTTTCTCTATGTCGTCTATGTCACCAACACGGTGCGCGCCTCAAAAATGCTGGTGCTCGACGGTCATGGCACCCACAGCGAGTTTGCATTGTGGATTGGCCGTATCGGCATAGCACACAAGCTGTGGTCGGAAATAACACAACTGGCGCTGGGCCTCGTGCTTATAGTTGCAGGCGCAAAAATATTTGTATATGGCGTGGAGCAACTGGCACTGTTGACCGGCTTGAGTGCGCTGCTGCTCTCACTGCTGATTGTACCGGTAGCCACCGAGATGCCGGAAAAAATCAACAGCATCCTGTGGATAAGACGCAGCAAGGATACCCTGGCCTTTTCTAACATCACCGGTGCGCTGGTATTTCAGAGCACACTTCTGACCGCATTCGGCATCCAGCTCTCGGTCTGGCGCCCGCAGCCGGACATCCTATGGTCCATGGGCCTGACATTCGCCGCTGCCTTGTGGGTGCTGCTGCTGAAAGTGAGCCGGCGCTTTACACCCGCGCTGTTGGTCGTAAGCGCGTTTGCATATGCGGCACTGTTCTACCTGCTGGTCTGACTGGCATGGCCGAACCACCTGCTTCTCCCTGCACACGCATTTGCTGCCTGGATGAGGCCGATGTTTGCATCGGCTGCGGCCGCACGCTGGACGAAATCCGCCGCTGGTCAGACATGCCGGATCAAATCAAGCGCGAGACCCTGCAACTCGCCGCAGACCGCCGTGCCGAACGCCAGCGCCGTTTTCCCGGTTTGCAGCGGCACCTGGATCACGGCAACGGGCACTGAACTGTATTCAAGGGCCCAACGCCAGGATCAATAAACTTGACCACTTAAACCTGGTACTGGGCGCGCCCGTTCCCTATCCCGCACTCGCGCCTGATCGTGTCAACCCAAGTGCTGGTTGGACCTAGCAACAGGCATAGGAATCGGTGCCGCCAGCAGTTAATATATCCATACATAGAAGTTGCGGCATTCCCGGTGGCATTTTCCGCTGGTGAATTTGTATGAAAATCCAGTATCAGGTAGAACATCTGGAAAAAGGCATGTATGTGGCCGAGCTTGACCGGCCATGGATCGGCACGCCTTTCATGTTTCAGGGATTTACCATCGAAACGGACGAAGAACTCGCCCAGCTTCGCGAGCTTTGCAAGCATGTTTTCGTAGATGACCTGAAATCCAGCGCTGATCTGGAAATTCAGAAAAAACTGCACAGCGCGGTACGTGGCAGCGCCATTACGGTTGAATTCCAGGAATGGAAAGGCCTGGATAAACTTCGAGAGACCATCGGCAAACTCCAGACCCAGAGCGATGAGACCGTTGTCAGGCTTACCCGGTATGCTGAAAGCGATGCTGTGGATACCCGGGAGCATTATCGGGAAACGCGTAACGCGGTCACACGCATGATTGACAACATTGCGGCGGACCCAAATACCAGCCAGTGGATGCGGGTGTTGTCCGAACAAGACGCCAGCCTGGGCCGCCACGCCATGAATACCACGACTTTGGCGGTTGGCTTTGCGACCGCCTTGAACTGGGATGCATCACTAAAGGCTGTCGTAGGTGAAGGCGCCATGCTGCATGACATCGGCATGGCGCGGATTCCCAAGCAGATTCGCGACAAACCCGGCAGGCTAAGTAGAACCGAATTCAACCTGGTCAAATTGCACCCGGGCTATGCCGCGCGCAAACTCGCCAATAATGAAGGCCTTGATCCCAGGGTGCTGGAAATCGTCCGTCACCACCACGAACGCCTGGATGGCAGCGGTTATCCTGATGGTCTGAAGGATGAGACGATCCCGGATTATGTGCAAGCAGTATCCATATGCGACGTATATGATTCTTACACCACCGATCAGTGCTACCGGGAGAAACTCACCTCATCGGCAGCCATGGCCCGCATCACGAAACGTTCCCTCAGGCATTTCAACAAGGAATTGGTGGAGCGTTTTATCCGCTGGATCGGGATTTACCCCTTGGGAAGCCTGGTTTACCTGCGCAACAATTATCTGGCCATCGTGGTGGCATCCGATGAGAAGAAACGTCTGCACCCTACCGTACTTCTGATACGCGACGGCGACGACAATGCATTGATGCCGAGACGCACGCTTAACCTCAGCCTCATTGAATCCCAGGGGCTTTCTTCGGAATGGGGATTACGCGAAATCGTCGAACCCAAGACAGTGCAAGTTAACGTCCGCCAGATTCTGATGCAGGAATTGCAGTTGCGCTGATTCCGGCCGCCATTTGCAGATGTCACACTTGCGCCACAACAGGCAAATTATTCGTGGCGTAGCGCTTCGATGGGCTGCAGTAACGACGCCTTGCGGGCCGGGTACAGGCCAAAGAACGTGCCCACCGCCACCGACACCGTGATGGCGATCAAAACCGATGCAAACGTGATCACGCCGTGCATGTGGAACAGCTGGTTGACCATGGCCACGCACAACATGCCCAGCAACAGCCCTGCCAGACATCCAAGTGTGGACACCAGCACTGCTTCCGTCAGAAATTGCCCCAGGATGTCCGCCGGTTCCGCCCCCACGGCCATGCGCAGCCCCACCTCACGAGTGCGTTCGGTCACCGATACCAGCATGATGTTCATAATGCCGATGCCGCCGACCACCAGCGAGATTGATGCGATCAGACCCAGCAACAGTGACATGATGCGGGTGGTGGAAGCAGCGGCGTTGGCCAGCTCGGTCAGATTGCGGATGTCAAAATCCGGATCCTGCGAGCCGGTAATATGATGCCGTTGGCGCAGCAGCGCATCCATCTCTTCCTGAACCGGCGACAGCAGTTCAGGGCCGTCGGTCTGCACCATGATGTAACGCACCGTATCGGCGAACTGCGCACCAAACAGCTTGCGTTGCGCGGTGGTGACAGGAACGAGGACGATATCATCCTGGTCCTGGCCGCCGAAACTCTGACCTTTGGGGGTCAGCAGGCCGATTACCTGGTATGGACTGTTGGAGATACGGATAGTCTGTCCCACAGGGTTGATGCTGCCAAACAGGTTGTTGGCCACCGTCTGCCCGAGGATCGCCACGCGTGCGGCACTGCGCATATCGCTGCCTGAAAAACCGGCACCGGATTTGAGCTGCCAGTCGCGGATGCGCAGATACGCGGGGTTGGTTCCCAGCACCATGGTGCTCCAGTTGTTTGCTCCATACACGATCTGGGCGGTACCGGGACTGCCGGGTGCAACCGCCGCCACACCCGGCAGCTCGCGGATGGCATCGGCGTCGGAAAGATGCAGGGTCGGGGTGCTGCCGGTGGCGAACCGCAGGCCGCCGCTGGTGCGCGCCCCCGAAATCACGATCAGCATGTTGCTGCCCATGGAAGATATGATCGCGTTCACGGACTGGCGTGCGCCGTTGCCGATCGCCAGCATGGCGATAACGGCACCAACCCCGATCACCATGCCCAGCATGGTGAGTATGGTGCGCATACGGTTCACGCGCATGGCGCGCCAGGACTCGCGCAGCAGTTCGGAATAGATCATGGCAGCGCCTGGCGCAGTGGCGGCGATGGCGAAACCGGGCCATCCTCAACTACGCAGCCGTCATGGAAACGGATCAAACGCCGGGCATGCCTGGCTACATCGGGTTCGTGGGTCACCAAAACGATGGTCAGCCGGCGTTCACGGTTCAGGCGTTCAAAAATCGCGATAATCTCATCGCTGGTGCGGCTATCCAGATTGCCGGTTGGCTCGTCTGCTAGCAGCAGGGAGGCGTTGTTCACCAGAGCGCGGGCGATGGCGACACGCTGCTGCTGGCCGCCGGAAAGCTGGGGCGGTAGAAATTCGGTATACCGTTCCAGCCCCACGTCCACCAGCTTTTCACGAGCCTGTTCCCTGCGCTCGCGTGTCGGGATGCCGGCATACACCAGCGGCAACGCCACGTTTTCCACGCAATTCAACCGTGGCAGAAGGTTGTAACCCTGGAACACGAAACCGATCAGCGCATTGCGCAAATGGGCGCGTTCCTTCAGCGTCATGGACTTAACCACTCTGCCGCTCAGGTAGTAGTCGCCCTCGCTGGGAACGTCCAGGCACCCCAACAGATTCATGAAGGTGGATTTTCCGGAGCCCGACGGCCCCATCACGGCGATAAATTCGCCCTCCTGGACATTCACATTAACATCGGTCAAAGCATGCAGGTCGCCGGACAGCAGCTGGTAACGCTTGCCCATGTGCACGGTGTGTATAAGCGGAACATCCATGCATCAGAACAGCTGGAAGGGATGCCGTTTTGCAGCTTGCTCAGGGCTGGCGAAACCCACCACCACGCGTTCACCCTCACGCAGATCTCCGGATGCGATCTCAGTCTGCTTGCCGTCGGAAGCGCCGGTTTTCACCGCCACGCTGCGCAGCTTGCCGTCCAGGTAAACATACACAATACCGGAGGAAGCCGTGATCTCCCCCTGTTGGGCGGGTGCAGGCCCGGCACCGGGAATGCGCACCCTGAGGGCCGCGTTGGGCACCAGCAAAACGTGGTGGAGCTGTTGCACCACCACATTCACGTATGCGGTCATGCCCGGCAACAGCAGTTCATCGCGATTGTCCACACCGATCACCACGTCGTAGGTGACCACGTTCTGCACGATGGTGGGATTCAGCCGGATCTGGGTCACGCGGCCGGAAAATTTCCGCTCCGGATAGGCATCCACGGTGAAATTTGCTGCCTGACCGGCCTTAATCTGGCCGATATCCGCCTCATCGACGGTGACGTCAATCTGCATGTTGCGCAGGTTCTGGCCGATCACAAACAGCGTGGGGGTCTGGAAACTCGCCGCCACGGTCTGGCCCACGTCGATCACGCGGTTGATCACCACGCCATCCACCGGCGAGCGGATCACCGTATAGGCGAGATTGGTCTGGTCATGACGCAACTGCGCCGTAGCCAGCTCCACCTGAGCTTGCGCTGACTTGCGGGTGGCGGCTGCCTGGTCCAGATCGGACTGGGCCGCATAGCCACTGCTTTGCAATTTCTGCAAACGCTGCTCGTTGACGACAGCCAGTTCCAAGTTGGCTTCGGCGCTGTGCAGGCTCGCCAGGCTCTGGGCCACCTGCGCTTTGAACAACGTCGGGTCCAGGACACACAGGACCTGGCCCTTGTGAACGCGGCTGTTGAAATCCGCGTACAGCTTCTGCACCGTGCCGGAAACCTGCGATCCCACGTTGACTTCGATAACCGGGTTCAAGGTGCCGTTGGCGGAGACCGTCTGGGTCACGTCGCCGTAAGCCACGGCTGCGGTGGTATAGCTGGCGCCGGATTGCCTTGCATGGCTGACATACCAGTAGGCCAATGCAATCAGAATCAAAATCAGAGCAGCACCGCCCACTTTCCAATAGCGGCGGGTGATCCCTGTGAGCTGCCTGGTTGTCTCCGAAATAGGAGCGTCCATGTGGGCAAAGTCTGCCCTATGGCTACTAAGGCAGCCTTGACCTGCGTCAAACGCCAGTATTATTTACAATTTGAAATCCATGCGGTTCCGCCACGCCGCAGCGAATGAAACTACGGATTGAACGCAGTTAATCTTGAATACGGCCGTTAACGGCCTAGCGCCATAACTTCACCACTACACCCACCAGCCCGCCCAGCATTAGCGCCAAAGTCAGAAAACCACCGGCCATAGCCGGATAATGGCGGCTGGCCGGTTCCTTTATATAGGCATAGGCATAAAAGATCCTCGATATCACATACAGCAGGCCCAAGACCGCCGACCACCGGTCGCTCAGAAACCAGGCGAATATGAACATCGCGGGGATTACCATGACCAGGTGCTCGAGGGTGTTCTGCTGCACACGGAAATAGCGTTCGAACACCGGATTGCCGCTGACCGCCGGCGCCTTGATGCCGTACTGTCCTCGGGCCCGGCTGACCAAAGCGCCAAACAGGCTGTATTCAAGCAATGCCAGCAGGATAACCAGTGAAGTCCAGACCATGGCTGTGCTCCTCATATATGTAAGTTAGTAATGGCAAGCAACTCGATTATTCCAGATTAGCCGCGAACCGAACAAACAGGATTTAGCAGCTACGGGTGGGCGCGAAGCACGGCTGCGCGCGGGCAGGCAACATGCCTGCCCTGGACCGGCGGCAAAGCCGCCGGAGAAACACCGACCTTTCATATCAGCATCATAATGCTGAGGTCGGCGTATAACCGTCCAGGTTCTATTTTGGAAACAGTATGTTAGTTATTGGTGGCTACGGGTGGACTCGAACCACCGACCTCAGCATTATGAGTGCCGCGCTCTAACCAGCTGAGCTACGTAGCCATGGGAAAATTGGGAGGGCGCTGATTCTCGGTTTTCCTGCCTTGCAAGTCAAGGATTTAGCCGTGTTTCCACACCCGGCGTACACTGGCGCGTATTGTCCCCAAGGGACGTTCCCAGCGGAGCATGAAAATGAACGGCAAGCGCGTATTCATCGG
The DNA here is from genome assembly GCA_028870845.1 of Gammaproteobacteria bacterium. Taxonomy (GTDB): domain Bacteria; phylum Pseudomonadota; class Gammaproteobacteria; order Natronospirales; family REEB76; genus REEB76. The sequence continues at coordinate 9,433 of JAGWOR010000023.1, forward strand.
CATGATCGTGGGCGGCGTGGCCTGGACCATCTGGAGCATGACCGTCAACATGGGGTTTCTGAAAAGTGTTTATATGGCTGAGCAAGCCTCCGGACATCTTTTGACCCAACCGCGTTACGGGCTATCTGCATTCATGATCACCTGGATCGTGGTTTTATTCCTGTTGTCGGGAGTGGCCGCCCTGCTGTATGCCGCAGTCCGTAAAAACTGGGGTGTGGGTCCGAAATCCGCCCTCAAGCTGGGAGTGCTGTTGGGATTCGTCGCCGGTTTTCCGGTTAATTTCAGCATCACATCCTGGGTGCCGGTCACGCGCACCGTGGCCCTGTGGTGGTCGCTGGACATGTGGGTGGGCATGATCATCGCCACCCTGGTGGCGGGCTGGCTATATAAAGATTAGCGGCGGATCTGATTCGCTGCGGCTCTGCAGCAAACCAAGCCCAGGTTTCTCAGGGCCGCCGTCAGACATTGAAGCGGAAGTGCATGACGTCGCCTTCCCGAACTTTGTAGTCCTTGCCCTCCAGGCGCCACTTGCCGGCTTCGCGGGCCCCGGCCTCGCCCTGGTATTTAACGTAGTCCTCATAGGCCACCACTTCCGCGCGGATGAAGCCTTTCTCGAAATCCGAATGGATCACGCCGGCGGCCTGGGGCGCGGTAAACCCCTGGTGTATGGTCCAGGCGCGCACTTCCTTGGGCCCGGCGGTGAAATAGGTTTCCAGCCCCAGCAGCTTGTAGGCCGCGCGGATCACCCGGTTCAGTCCGGGCTCGGCGAGGCCCATGTCCTTGAGAAACTCGGCCTTGTCGGCCTCCTCCAGTTGGGCGATTTCCGCCTCCATGGCGGCGCACACCGCCACCACTTCCGAATGCTCGCTGTCCGCGATGCTCCGGACTTTGTCCAGCATTGGGTTGTTTTGAAACCCGTGCTCATCCACATTGGCGATGTACATGGTGGGCTTGAGAGTGAGCAGCCCGTATTCCTTCACCAGTGTTTGCTCCTCGGCAGTCAATCCCAAGGAACGCGCCGGTTTCGCCTGATCCAGCTGGCTTTTTAACGCCTCCAGCACCTTCTGCCGAGCCAGCGCTTCCTTGTCGCCGGATTTGGCCGTCCGGCCATTGCGATCCACGGCCTTGCTTACGGCCTCCAGGTCAGCCAGCGCCAATTCCGTGTTGATGGTTTCGATATCCGAGCCCGGGTCCACCTTGCCGGATACGTGCGTCACATCGTCATTCTCAAAGCAGCGCACCACATGGGCAATGGCATCGGTCTCGCGGATATGGGAAAGGAACTGGTTGCCCAAGCCCTCGCCCTTGGATGCACCGGCCACCAGTCCGGCGATATCCACGAACTCCACCGCCGCCGGAATGATTTTCTGCGGTTGCACGATGGCCGCCAGTTCCTGCAAGCGGCCATCCGGCACCGCCACCACGCCCACGTTAGGATCGATGGTGCAGAACGGATAATTTTCCGCAGCAATACCCGCTTTGGTCAGCGCGTTAAAAAGCGTGGATTTGCCCACATTCGGCAGGCCTACGATGCCGCACTTCAAGCTCATTTGCCGTCCGCCTGGTTCCCGCTCCCATGGCCGGCGGAATCTTTGCGATAGCGGCGCGGCTCCACGCCGCGGCTATGAAGCTGCTGCATGGCCTTTTCCAGGCTGCCTGCCGCGATCAGCGGCATGGCAGTGATGGCCGCGCCAACCGCTTCCATGATGCTGGACTGGTCCTGCTCGCTGGCCCGCTGCAGCACATAGTCGATAACATCCGCACCCGATGGCGGACGGCCAATTCCAAAACGCAGGCGTGGAAAATCTTCTCCCAAATGTTGGATGACATCACCCAGGCCATTGTGGCCGCCGTGACCGCCGCCCTGTTTCAATCGCACACTGCCCACCGGAAGGTCCAGGTCATCATGTGCCACCAGGATTGCCTGCGATGGAAGCTTCAAATACGCCGCCATGGCCTGCACCGCCTGGCCGCTGCGGTTCATGTAGGTATCCGGCTTCAGCAGCCGCAGTTCATGCCCGTCCAGCTTAATGCGGCAAACTTCACCGCTGAATTTTCGTTCATGCCGGTAGCTGCCGCCGTGGGCGCGCGCCAGCGCATCCACAAACCAGAAACCGGCATTGTGGCGAGTCAAAACGTAATCGGCCCCGGGATTGCCGAGGCCGACCACGAGCTGGATGGGAACGGAAGTGGTCATGCTCCGAGGAAAAACAAACGATCACCGGCCCGCTTGCGGGCCGGTGCACGCTTATTTCTTGTCCTTGCCCTTGTCGGCTCCAGCAGCCGGCTTGCCAGCCGGCGCAGCCGCAGGGGCGCCTTTCCCAGATGCGGCGGGTGCGCCCTTGCCGGCCGCGGCAGCCGGGGCGGCGCCTTTGCCCGCAGGGGCCTTGGCATCGGCAGCCGGTTTGCCTTCGCCTGCGGGTGCCGGAGCCGCGCCTTCGGCCGGGACCGCAGCAGCACCTTCGGCGGCCGCCGCAGCTTCCGCCACCGGCTCCTCCTCGACCGTGATGCGCGGATGATGGATGGCCACCACCGGCAGGTCGTGCTCCTCGCCGTAGGCCAGCTGCACGATGCGCACGCCTTCGGGCAATTTAAGATCGGAAAGATGCAGCGAGTGGTTGAGTTCCAGATTGACGACGTCCACATCGATGTACTCGGGCAGGTAACGCGGCAGGCAGGCGATTTCCACCTCAATCAGGTTGCGTGACACCACGCCGCCCTGCTGCTTGACGCCAACGGCATCTTTCTCGCCGAGGAAATGCAATGGCACGTGCACGCGGATTTCCACGTCGTCCTTCACGCGCAACAGATCCAGGTGCATGATCACCGGTTTGGCCGGGTGGCGCTGCAGGTCCTTCACGATGGCCTGATGTTCCTGGTCACCGACCTTGATCTTGAGCACGTGGGAATAAAATGCCTCGTATGACAGGTTGTTGCGCAATTCGTTGTGATCGAAAGCCAGTTCCACCGGCGGTTCACCCGCTCCGTAGAGGATTCCCGGCACTTTGCCCGAACGACGCAGGCGGCGGCTCGCACCTTTCCCCTTGTCGTTGCGTGCTTCAGCGCTCAGATTGAAACTGATAGCCATGTTGTATATCTCCAGTTAAGTTAACAAACGCCTCCCCGCGACCAGGTTCGGCTCCCATAATCATCGCCGGCCCGGCACCCGTGTGCCAGAAATCAGCAGGCCAGCGACTCCTAATCTATGTAGAGGGACGATACTGACTCTTCGTCACTCACGCGGCGCATGGTTTCTGCCAGCAGTTCCGCGATGCTCAATTGGCGTATCTTGCTGCAGGTCGATGCCCTGCCCCGCAGCGGTATGGTGTCCGTTACCACCAGCTCGTCCAGCGCCGAAGCCTCAATGTTGTCGATGGCCTTGCCCGACAGCACCGGGTGGGTGATGTAGGCCAATACCTTGGCCGCGCGCTGTTCTTTCAAGGCCCCGGCCGCCAGGCACAGGGTGCCGGCCGTGTCCACCAGGTCATCGACAATCACGCAGGTTTTACCTTCCACCTCGCCGATGATATTCATCACCTGGGCTTCATTGGGCCGTGGACGGCGCTTGTCGATGATCGCCAAATCCGCATCATCCAGTCGTTTGGCCAGAGCCCTGGCCCTGACCACACCGCCCACATCGGGAGATACCACGATCAGGTTCTTGAACTTCTGTTTCCACATGTCGCCCAGCAATACCGGCGATGCATATACGTTGTCCACCGGGATATCGAAAAATCCCTGAATCTGGTCGGCGTGCAGATCCACCGTCAGCACGCGGTTGATGCCCGCGGATACCATCATGTTGGCCACCAGCTTGGCGCTGATCGGCACGCGTGCCGCCCGCTGGCGGCGATCCTGGCGCGCGTAGCCGAAATAGGGCACCACCGCGGTTATGCGCGCCGCGGATGCCCGCCGCAAAGCATCCGCCATCACCAGTAATTCCATGAGGTTGTCGTTGGTTGGCGGACATGTGGACTGCACGATGAAAACATCGCGCCCGCGCACATTCTCCATCAATTCCAACGCCACTTCGCCGTCACTGAACCGTCCCACCTGGGCCTTACCCAGGGACAAATGCAGATGGTTTGCAATCCTGCCGGCCAGTTGCGGGTTGGCATTGCCCGCGAACACCATCATGCTACCTGTTGCCACCGCGCCCTCTCCTGTCTGTCGTGCCTAACCCAACGGCAATCTCTGCGATCCGGGGTGTTGGCGATTCCTGTGCCTCATCCGCAACCGGCAAGTCACTGCAAAATCATTCTGGCTGGGGTGCCCGGATTATTCCGGGCATCCTGCCCTCCACCCCTATGGGGCCCGCCTTCGGCGGTTCATGTGTTCCAGACAAATTTGTCGAACCTTCCGGGTTCTCATCCTGGCGCAAGCAATAGCCCATGCATGATTCAAACTTGGCTGGGGCGCCAGGATTCGAACCTGGGGATGGCGGGATCAAAACCCGCTGCCTTACCGCTTGGCTACGCCCCATTTACCTTACCGGTTGTCTTCCACCACCAGCCGGTCCAGCAGGGGTGAGCGATTTCGGCCCCGGGCAACAAACCCACGCCACTTGCCTGGAAGTTCCTGCATCGCCGTGCGTGCCGTGCTTTCCCGGGCATAGGCGCCGAACACACATGCACCGGAACCGGTGAGGCGCGCCGGTACCCGCTGGCCTAGCCAATCCAGGGCTTCTGCTACGGCCGGATGGCGCAGACGTACCAGCGGCTCGAAATCATTGCGGGTGGCGCCCGCATAAAAGCTGGATATTGTGATTGGCGGAGAATTTCGTGTCAAATCATGCGCCTGGAACATCTCACGGGTGCTGACTTTACAGGGTGGCTGAACCACAAGAAACCAGGTTTCTGGCAGCTCCACAGGCTGGAGTAATTCACCGATGCCCTCGGCCCAGGCAGTCTGGCCGAGCACGAACAACGGTACATCCGCCCCCAGTTCCTGCCCCAGGCGCATCAGTTCCTGCTGGCTCAATCCCGTTTGCCAGAGATGGTTCAGAGCCACCAGCGTGGTGGCGGCATCGGAACTGCCGCCGCCCAGCCCGCCGGCTTCGGGCAACTGCTTGCGGAGATGAATGGCGATTCCCCGCCGGCCGGCAGATCGTGACTGCAACAGCCGGGCCGCGCGCACCACCAGATCGTGCTCTTCAGGAATGTGCTGCAGTCCCCCGGTCCTGAGGATACGGGCATCGCTGCGCAGCTCAAAATCCAAAACGTCGCCATAATCCAGCAGCTGGTACAGTGTCTGCACCAGGTGATAGCCATCCGCGCGCCGTCCGGTGACGTGCAGGAACAGGTTGAGTTTGGCTGGTGCCGGCCAGCCGCGGCTGCAGCTGTCTATCATGGGGGATGTGTATGGGCTTGCGTGCCTACGGGCCATATCCGCCAGTCATTAACAGCCACTTTTATGCGCACTATGCCATGCGATATCAAAAGCCTGGTCGGCAGATCTGTGCCGTCGAAGCTGGCGTAGTCCTGGTAGTCCACCTGCCAACCACGCTGCACAAGCACCACCAGATGGCCCCGGGCATCCACGCTCTTGGTAAAGGCCCCTCTCGGATCCGGCAGGCCCAACATCCAGTAGCGCATACTTAGTATCGGCAGCGGTATATGCAGGCGTTCGCTGAAATCCTGTTGAGGATTTGTGCTGATGAAATTGTCGCCGCGTGAACTGCGCACCCATAAGGCATCGGCATCGCCCTGTACCAGCAGGGAACCGGCGCCGAAAGGGCCGCGGAAACTGAAGGTCAGCTGCCGGCCGCGCTGAATCCATTCCATGGAGCCGCTGCCCCCTTGCTTGCCATTGATGATTCCCACGCGTCCCTGAAGCTCCCAATCGGTAATTTTCTGCAGTTGCTGACTCCGATTCTGCCAGGCAGCTTCGTTTGGGGCGCCACTGGGCGGGGCTCCCGGGACACTGGCGCACCCGGTAATTGCCAGAAGGCTGGCAAGCAATAGCACTCTGGTATTCACGGAAATAACCGCTCGCCGATTTTGATAAGCGCTGCGTTCCCCGGGTGCTGCTGCATTGCGCCGCTCCAGATTTGATGCGCTTCCTGTTTGTTGCCACTCGCCCACAGCGTCTCAGTCAGGTGCGCAGCTACCTCCGGGTCAGGCGTTTTTGCATATGATTTACGCAGATAATCCAGGGCCTGCGGGTAGTTACCCAGCCGGAATTCCACCCAGCCCATGCTGTCGATGATGGCGGGATCATCCGGCTTTAATTTCAGGGCTCTGGTGATGTAAGCGCGTGCTTCCAGGTAATTTCCGGAGTGCTCTGTCATCACATAGCCGAGTGCGTTAAGCGCATCCGCATCATCCGGTTCCCGGGACAGGACTTCGCGCAGGTCGGATTCGGCAGACTCTGGGTCTCCGCTGCTATCCCGCAGCAGCGCGCGCGTGTACAGCAGGTCCGTATTGCCGGGGTTTTCCAGCAAGCCCTGGTTTAATACCACCAGAGCCGTATCATTATCACCGTGATCGCTGAAAAGCTCAGACTCAGCGATGCGCAACTGCACACCGGCATCGGGATCCAGGATAACGGCGTCATCCACGGTTTTCCTCGCGTTTCCCATATCTCTCTGCAGCAGGAAGATGCGCGCAATACTGATTTGCGCGGCCAGCCATTGGCTGCCGCCGTTCACCTGCCGGTACCAGTGCAGGGCCTGGTCATAGTGCCTGGAAAGTTCGTAGCTATCGCCAAGAAAAAACCTGGCTTCATTTTCACGCTGCCCGGTTTTGAGCAGGCGGGTAAAATAATCCGCGGCGGCTCTCAGAGCGTTACCCTGCAACGCCAGTAGTCCGAGCGAATACAGGGCATCGGGCTGATTCGGGTCTTGCCGCAGGACAGCGTCGAATTCCGCCTGCGCCAGCGGCAGTTGCTGAGACCCGACCAGGAGCGCGGCATAAGCCAGGCGCAAACTGGTGTTGGACGGTTGTGCAAGGGTGCGTGTTTTAAGTAGCTGCAGGGCTTTTTTGCTGTTGCCCAGGGCCAGCAATGCGTGCGCCTCCAATACCGCGGCCTGATCCAGGCGCGGCTGAAGTTCCAGCGCACGCCTGGCTTCATCCGCAGCCATGCGTGGCTGGTTAAAGTGCATGGCCAGCTGCGCTAACGCAAAATGCGCCTGCGCTGAACCGGGATCGTCCGCCACCAGTTTTTGCATCACCGGCAGACCTTGATTGACGCTGGTTTCCTGGCCCAGCAGGCTGGCGATGAGCTGCAGATTCTCGCCGGCGGTATCCGCCAGCAGTTTTTTGAATTCAGCGACAGCCGCGTCCGTGTTGCCCAGACGGGCATTGAGAACCGCCTGGTAATGCCTGGCAGCGGCATCACCAGGCGCCAGCTGCAGCCACCGGTGGGTTACTTGCATTGCAAGCGGATCATCGCCACTGCTGTATGCCAGTAGCGTCGCAAACTGCGCCAATGCCGGATCCTGGCTGAGTTGCGCCGCATCCGCGTACTGATGTACGGCTATTTGCGCTGCACCGCGTTGCAAAGCCAATTCACCCATGAACACGTGGAAAGTGAGCGCCTGCCCGAGGCTGGAAATTTCGCCTGAGGCATGATTCGTCGGCGGCTGCGCCGGATGCATCGCGCAGCCGGCCAATACCAAGGCCGCGCATACGAGAGCGCTATGAAAGCTGTTCTTCATGGGGGTTTGGGCACTGAATCCCGCATATCCACTATACTCCCATGGGGCCCCGGACCACAGGCATGTCCGGCTCCAGGCGCTTGTTAGGACGCCGGGATTCCCCCAAAATCCGCATATTCTGCACGACCCAGACGTCCCAATGTCATTTTTCATCCTCGGCATAAGCCACGCTACCGCGCCCGTCGACATCCGCGAGCGTATGAGCTTCAGCCCGGAACAGATACCGGTCGCCTTAAGTGAACTGCGCGGCCTTGAAGGTGTGCGCGAAGCCGCCATTCTCTCGACCTGCAACCGCACTGAAATCTATACCTACCTTGAAAATGAAAATCACCGGCAAATCACCGATTGGCTGACGCGCCTGCGTAGTCCGGATGACCCCGGCGTCAGCTCGCGTTTCTATTCCTATGAGGGACTGAATGCGGCACGCCATCTATTCCGGGTAGCCTGCGGCCTCGATTCCATGATTCTCGGGGAACCGCAGATCCTGGGACAGATCAAGGACGCATACCAGCAGGCGCAGCAGAGCAAAACCACCGGACATTTTCTTCATCGCCTGTTCCAGTTTGCCTTCGCAGTCGCAAAGCATGTGCGTACCGATACACGCATCGGGGAACACCCGGTATCCGTTGCCTACGCGAGTGTGCACCTGGCACGGCAGATATTCGCGGATTTCAGCAAACTCACCGCGCTTTTGATCGGTGCCGGTGAAACCATGGAGCTGGTGGCCCAGCACCTGCGGGAGCAAGGCACCCAACGCATGATCATCGCCAACCGCACCTTAAGCCGCGGACATGAGCTGGCCGAACGGTTCGGAGCCTACGCCATTGGACTGCACGAGATACCTACTCATTTGGGTGAGGCCGATATCGTGATCTCGGCCACCGGCAGCCCGAATTTGTTGCTCACGCATGCCACCGTCTCCGAGGTACTGAAAGCGCGCAAACGCCGCCCGGTGTTGATGATGGATATCGCGGTGCCGAGGGACATTGACCCGAAAGTCATGGAATTGAGCGATGTGTACCTGTTCACCATAGACGACCTGCACTCGGTCGTGGAGAACAACCAGAATTCACGTCGTGTAGCCGCCAAACAGGCGGAATTGCTCATCGATTCCCAGGTAACCAGCTTCATCGAACAGCTGCGCGGGCTGGATGCAGTTCCTGCGATACGCGCGGTGCGAAACCGTGCCAGCGCGCTCAAGGAACAGACTTTGCAGCAGGCGCAGCAAATGCTGCACGCAGGTACACCGCCGGATCAAGTGCTCAACTTCCTGGCGGAAACACTCACCAACCGCTTAATGCACGCTCCCACAGCCTACTTACGCCAGGCGGCAAATGAAGGCCGCGATCACATAATCCGCCAGGCACATGAACTGTTCGGTTTGATGGACAAACCGCCGGATAAGCAGAAATGAAGCCAATCCATTCGGGTCTTAATCCCGGCACCCAGATCCCGTGAAAGACTCGATTCGCAATAAACTCGAGCGGTTAAGCGCACGCCATCAGGAACTGGCCGCGCTGTTGTCGAGCCCAGAAGTAATTAACGATCAGCAGCAGTTTCGGGAACTGTCGCAGGAATACGCGCGTCTGGAGAATCTGGTGCGCGGATTTCAAGCCTACCGGGTGGCGGAAGCGGATTTGCAGGCCGCGGATGACATGGCGCGGGACCAGGATGCCGGCATGCGCCGTCTGGCACAGGATGAAAAACAGGCTGCCGCGGCGCGACTGTCGGTTCTGGAACCCGAACTACTGAAGCTGCTGTTGCCGAAGGATCCCCATGACGACAGCAACATATTTCTCGAGATCCGCGCCGGTACCGGCGGTGACGAAGCCGCATTGTTTGCCGGCGATTTGCTGCGAATGTACAGCCGCTATGCAGAATCCAGTGGCTGGCAGGTGGAAATTTTAAGTGAAAGCCCGGGTGAGCACGGTGGTTACAAGGAAGTTATCACACGAGTTGCCGGACGAGGCGCCTTTTCGCGCCTGAAATTCGAATCCGGCGTGCATCGCGTACAACGGGTGCCGCAAACCGAAGCCCAGGGGCGGGTCCATACCTCCGCGTGCACGGTGGCGATTCTCCCGGAGGTGGAGATGGCCGACCACGTGGACATCAATCCGGCTGAACTCAAGGTGGACACTTACCGCTCCTCGGGAGCCGGCGGCCAGCACGTGAACAAGACAGATTCCGCCATTCGCATCACGCACCTTCCCAGCGGGATGGTGGTGGAATGCCAGGATGAACGCTCCCAGCACAAAAACCGCGCCCGTGCCATGTCCCTGCTCAAAGCCAAATTGCTGGCCGCGGAACAGCACAAACTCATCAATGCCCAGGCGCAATCGCGCAAGCTCCAGGTGGGCAGCGGCGACCGGTCAGAACGCATCCGCACCTACAATTTCCCCCAGGCACGGGTCACGGATCACCGCATCAATCTCACGCTCTACAAGTTGGAAGAGATCCTGCAGGGCAAACTGGACGAGGTTATTGAACCCTTGATGAATGAGTTTCAGGCCGAGGAACTGGCTGCTTTGACGGCTCAGTGAGCCGCCCGGCCAGCCAAATCCCGATATTCGGCATAGCAAACTACCAGCGTATACCACCATCCAACCGCCGTCAGGACTACAAACAGGGTCGTCCACCAAGCCGAATGGGCTGCGGCACCAGCACTACTTTGATTGGTTAACAACTTTTCAAGTTGCTGCAAACCCATAGTCGAGGTATTGCCGGCAATTTGCCGCAGGCTGGCGCGCAAACCCTCAATGAAAGGGATTTCTTTCACCGCTGTGATGGCCAGCAACACGATAGCCGGTACCGAAATCACTACTGCGCTGCGGCCCCAGTTGCTGCGCGTCAGCTGGACGCTGCGTACCAGCGCGGCAAGCGGACCTTTTTTTTCCAATACTGCAGGGAAGGCGAACAGCGCTAAGGCTGTGCTGACATAAGCGGTTGGGGCCAGTGGAATAAGAGTCACCAGCACGCCTGCAGGTAACCCGACAATCATCGCCGTTGGCAGAAACAAGATGAGCGCGAATCCCATACCCAGAAAAACGATGGCTTCATAAATCAGATACCCAATCAACAGGGGCAAGATGCTTCGGGTCGCTGTCCGCATTGCAGAGTTCATTTCCTGGCCTGCAAGCCCCGCCAATTGAATGATGGCGATGCCGTACAACCATGCCTGCAGACAGCCGATGAACAATGCCAGGCCAAGATGCGGCAGGCTGAAAAACTGCCCCAGGTCCGAAGTCAGGATATTTTTAGCCGCACCGGCGGGCTCTAAGACCGGCAACAGTTCTGCTGCCAGTATCCATGGAAAGGCCCGGAACAAACCTGCGCCGAACAATCTCCAGCCCTCTGACAAGGTCGAACCGACCGGCAATTTACCGGATTGAATCATTGGGTCTCGATGATAAAGTTCAGGCTTGGATTGCGCTTGTGGGCGTGGTCCGGACCACACGGCGCAGTTTCAAATCGTGGTACAGCACATACAGGATACCAGCGCCAAATGGCGCGAAGATCACCGTGGCAACCAGCCGTAGGACGCCCTTGATTAGCAGGGTCCTGCCTGTATCCATTTCTGTAAACGCTTCAAGCCAATGCGCATGCGGAGTGATGATTGCGAATGGCAGTACAGCCATTATTGCAATGCCAGCAATGATGAACGTCAGGTACAACAGTACCTGGAACGTACGCCACCAGTTGCGGAACACCAGAGAGGTGCTGAAGTTCAATGCTTCCACTGCACCTTTGCCGTCCAGAACAATGGCAAACTGGAAAAAAATTATATAGATACAAATATAAATGAGGGTTGCGACGATACAGACTACGAACACAGCAACTACGGCAGCATGGCCAAGGAATACGCCTGCAATGGCGCCGAAGAGCATCCCGAGCAAGATCGAAATCAGGTAACCCACTAATAGCGTGACGATTACCAACAATAATGCCAGCAACAAGGACGGCATTTTATGCAGGGCTTGCAGCAGATCGCCGTGATCCTGCTTGTCATGCACGGTTCCATCAATACGGTAAATCACAAGCGTGTTGATATACAGGCTGATTGTCAGAATCAGGAACTGCAATGCCAGTATCGCAATGGCATTGTGTCCCTGCTTCAGCATTTGCAGCATGAACTCCCCTGATATCTGGGAATCACCGGCTTTCTCAGCCAAAAACATGGCGGGTATCAAGCCGATGAATCCGAGCACAGAGGTTAAGGCTATCAGTCTGCGGAAACTTGCCAACCCCAGCGCCAAGCCGTGCAGAAATACACGCATTGGTTTCTGCGGTAGTGCGTCCAGCGCGAACATGCAAACTCCTCTGGCAAGATTACGGGTGATGAATTCCAGTGTGCCTGACCAGTGGAGACGGCCGCAAGCAGCATGCAGACGTATTGTGCGTATAAAAAGCGGCATACACCGCCACATTCCGCCGTTGCCCGCTGCAGTGTAAGCAATGAGTGTTCATACCAGGTTTTCCTGTGCTGTGCGGCTGCATCACGAGGCAAATGCGCCACACCAGGCCGAATTCACGCGTGTTTGGGCGACAACCCGTTTTAAATTCGTAACGCCATGATTCTAATGGGAAAATAAATAATTAACTGCCAGCTTGTCCAGTCACGGCCAATTTTGACTAGAATGCGCACCCGATCGCACGGTTTGCAATCAAATCGTCGAGTAGTATCATGCACTTACGTTTTTTTTGGCACATTTCGGTGGTGAACCAATATGAAGAAGTACCTAGTTGTTCTTTCTGCTGCGGTTATCGGGTTGTCCCTGGCGGCCTGCGGCAATAACAGCGGCCAGGAATCCACGCCGGCGGCTTCTGCACCTGCGGCGGCACCTGCGGCGGCACCTGCTGCTCCGGCTGCATCGACCAAGATGGCTGCTCCGACTGCCAGCACCGGCAAGAAAGCCCCGGCCGCCAGCACCGGCAAACCAGCCTCGCCTCCGCACAAATAAAACAGCTGGCGGGTAATCAGCCCGCACCAGCGATTGGCCATCCATCCCCGGATGGCGGGAGACGAATGATGTGGGGGCGGGCCGGTAACGGCCTGCCCCCTTAATTCATACGTGTTCTTCAATCACCCAGCGCTTGATCCAGATCGGCGCGCAAGTCCTCTACGTCCTCAATACCAACCGACAATCGCACCAGCGAATCGCTGATGCCCAGACTTCTGCGGGTTTCCGCCGGCACGGATGCATGCGTCATGATGCCCGGATGTTCGATCAGGCTTTCCACGCCGCCCAGGCTTTCAGCTAGGGTAAATACTTCCACGCGTTCCAGGAATTTGCGTGCTTCGGTTTCTCCGCCCTTGAGAAACAGGGTGATCATGCCGCCAAATGCACGCATTTGACGTACTGCCAGCTCATGTTGCGCATGGCTTTTAAGGCCCGGATATACAACACGCTCCACTTTGGAATGTTTTTCCAGCCACCCGGCCAGTTCCAGCGCATTGCTGCAATGGCGCTGCATACGCAGCGCCAGTGTCTTCAAACCGCGCAGCGCAAGGAAGCTGTCAAACGGGCCCGCCACAGCGCCAACAGAGTTCTGCAGAAACGCCAGCTGTTCCGCCAATTCGGTACGCTCACCAGTCACCAGGATTCCACCTACCATGTCGGAATGCCCGTTAAGGTACTTGGTGGCGGAATGCATAACTACATCGAAGCCGGATTCCAGTGGCCGCTGCAGATACGGCGATGCAAAGGTGTTATCACACACGGATATAAGCCGGTGTTTGCGCGCAATCTCAGCGGCCATGACAAGATCTACCAGTTTAAGCATCGGATTGGTGGGTGTCTCCACCCACAGCAGCCGTGTTTCAGGGCGGATCGCTGCTTCCAGTGCCTTGTAATCAGACAGGTCGACGAAACTGAAGGCAAGGCCGGAAGAGCGTTTTCGCACACGTTCGAATAGCCGGTAAGTACCGCCATACAGATCATTCATTGCAATCACGTGGCTGCCGGAATCCAGCATGTCCAGCATGGTGGCCGTGGCGGCCATGCCCGATGCAAAAGCAAACCCGCGAGCGCCGGACTCCAGATTCGCCACGCAACGCTCATATGCCATGCGAGTGGGATTCTGGGTGCGCGAATATTCATATCCCCTGTGTTTTCCAGGGCTCTCCTGGGCGTAGGTCGATGTGGCGTAGATCGGCTGCATGACAGCGCCTGTGCTCGGATCGGGGTGCTGTCCGGCATGAATGGCGCGGGTGGAAAAACCCTGTGATTTACGTGATGATTTCATGATTTTCTACCTTGTATTCAGGTTATGCAGGCAGGGGTTTGCGGGTAATATTGTGGTTCGGACAGAATCCCTGTCTACTGCAGCCGCAAGCGATTCAGCAGATCGCTGCGCGTCACCAATCCGAGAAATTCATCGCCGTCCATGACCGCCACCGCGGTTTCCCGGTCCAGCAGTGCGAATAAATCATCGATTCCCTGTCCGGCACTGATATGCGGGAAAGCGGTATTCAGGGCCGCACGCACTTCCAGGGAAAATCCACGCTGGTCACGGCGTACCGCATGGATCAGGTCATGCTCACTCACCGCGCCCAAAAATTTTTTACCCTCGATTACCGGCAGCTGCGAAATGCCGTTATTGCGCATACGCGTGTGCGCGGTGGCGAGGGTATCGGATGGGCCCACATAGACAGTGGCCCGTTCCCAGTAAGGACGGCCTACGTAATCACCAAGATCGCCGCGTTCCGGACGTGCCAGGAAGCCCTGCTCGATCATCCAGAAATCGTTGTATAGCTTTGAGAGGTACTTGTTGCCGGTATCGGCGCCCAGGGTCACCACACGCTTGGCTGTGTTTTGCGCCTGACAATAGCGCAAAGCCGCGGCGATCAAAGTTCCGGATGAAGAACCCAATAACATACCCTCCTTTCGCAATACCTCACGGGCAGTGGCAAAAGATTCACTGTCGGGGATGCTGTAGGCATGCTTGACCACCGAAAGGTCGCAAATGTCAGGGATGAAATCTTCGCCGATGCCTTCCACCAGCCAGGCGCCCTTTTCGCCCAGCCTGCCGGTTTGAATGTAGTTTGCAAGCACTGAGCCTCGCGGGTCCGCGAGGATGATCTCCACGTGCGGTGCCACCCGTTTGAAATAATTCCCAACACCGGTGAGCGTGCCGCTTGAGCCCACACCCATCACCACTGCATCAAGTTTGTGTCCCATCTGCTCCCAGATTTCCGGCGCGGTGCTGGTTTCATGGGCCTTGACGTTATCGGGATTGCTGAACTGATTGATGAAGTACGCCTGCTGCTCTTGGGCCAAACGCTTGGCCAGGTCCTGGTAGTATTCAGGGTGTCCCTTGGCTACATCCGAGCGCGTCAATATCACCTCGGCACCCATGGCTCGCAGGTTAAAGATCTTTTCCTGGCTCATTTTATCCGGTATCACCAGGATCAAACGGTAGCCTTTCTGTGCTGCAGCCAACGCCAGGCCCAAGCCGGTATTCCCTGCTGTTGCTTCAATCAGCGTCGCTCCAGGCTTGAGGTCACCGCGTTTCTCGGCTTCCTCAATCATGGTTATCCCGATACGATCCTTGATGGAACCGCCTGGGTTCATAAGTTCAAGCTTGAGAAACAACCGGCAGGGTCCGGTGTCCAGGCGCTGTAATTCCAGCATTGGTGTTTTGCCGACCATATCCAGCACGTTGGAATAGACTTTCATGTATTCTCCGGAAAACATTCGGCAAGACAGCTACTATTGTACGTAAGCGTTTAAAATAAGCCTATATTCCCAACGGGCCCGCCATGAGTGCCACCATAGCCACGCTGTTGCGCATGGCCAGCAACAGACTGGCCGATACCAGCCTGACCGCGAGCTTGGATGCGGAGATTCTTCTGGCGAATGTGCTGGAAATACCGCGCAGCCACTTGTATGCCCGCCCCGAGCAGATCGTGGAAGACAGACAGGTGCGTTTGTATGCCCTGCTGGTGGTGGCGCGCAGCAAAGGCCGTCCGATAGCTCATATCACCGGTAGTCGCGATTTCTGGTCATTGACGCTCAAAGTCACTCCAGCGACTTTAATTCCGCGCCCGGAGACCGAGTTACTGGTTGAAGAAGTGCTGCGCATCGTACCCGTGGGTGCGCACTGGTATATCGCGGATTTGGGGACCGGTTGTGGAGCCATTGCACTGTCATTGGCGATCGAACGCCCAAACTGCAAAATCGTTGCCACCGACATCAGCAAACCCGCACTGGACGTCGCCCGCGAAAATGCTGATCGCCTGCAAATCAAGAATGTCGAGTTTCTCGAGGGCGAATGGTTCATTCCGGTTGCCAACCGGCGATTCAGCGTGATTGTTTCGAATCCGCCTTACATACCCAACGAAGATCCGCACCTGCGCGAAGGTGACCTGCGCTTCGAACCCAGGCTGGCGCTCACCGGGGGCCCAGATGGATTGGCGGCAATCCGGAAAATTGTATTGCGCGCGCCGACACACCTGGATTCCGGCGGCACTCTGTTACTTGAACATGGTTATGATCAGGCTGAAGGCGTACGCAGCCTGCTGGCTGCCGCCGGCTTCACGGATATTCACACCGCCTTGGACCTGGCCGGGATCAACCGCGTGAGCAGCGGCCGTTTTGAGGAATAATTTGCAAGCGTTACAAGATGGAGTGCACATGATGATATTGCTTGACACAAACTTCGGTGACATCGTCCTGGAACTGTATCCGGACAAGGCGCCCGTGAGCGTGAAAAATTTCCTCGTCTATGTGGATGAAGGTTTCTATGATGGCACCGTGTTCCACCGGGTGATTCCAAAGTTCATGGTTCAGGGCGGAGGTTTTACCCAGGAGATGCACTCTAAAAAAAACCATGCTCCCGTAATGAATGAAGCCGGTAACGGTTTGCTGAATACACCCTACAGCGTGGCCATGGCACGCACCTCCGAGATCCACAGCGCCACCAGCCAGTTCTTCATAAACCTGAATAACAATACATTTCTGGACCATGGAGTTCGTGATTTCGGTTATGCGGTTTTCGGCAAGGTAGCGAAAGGTACGGAAGTAGTGGACAGGATTGCCGCTGTTAAAACCGGCCGGCGGGGACCGCATTCCGACGTTCCCTTGGATCCAGTCGTTATTAATAGCATGCGGCGACACAGCTAGCCTGGCCGGCGGTACACCGGCTGGCGCCGGCCCGGCTGATTCCTGGCCAAGGTGAAAACCGGCTTTATGCCGGCGTTTTCGGCCGAACTCAGCGTGTGTGCTATCTTATTTGCCTTAATATCCGGCAACAGAATTCAAATGCAATCCATCACCCGTCTTAGTTGCATCGGCCTGCGCATCCGCCGTCTGGCGAAACCTGTACGCCTGTATTTGTATGAAACAATTGATATCGCGGCTACCCACATGGGTTATGAGATTGCGCTGCAAGGCTACGATGATCCAGTGCCGGTATTGTGCGAAACCTGGTTTAATGAGCACGGGCTGAGCGTAAAACAACTGCCGCTATCCAGCTATAGCGAAATAAGTTCTGCGCAACAGGCGATCGCTGACCTTACAAATAACAACGCCTTGGAACCGATTATTTCCGAGGAAACCAAGCCGGCACTTGTATTGCCATACATAGGTACGCGCGAGGACTTGCTGGCTTACGGACGCGATCTGGACATCACTGATGTACGGCCTGCGTTCATGGCAAGGCGGGCCGACGAGGCATTTGAATGTCTGGTTGCTAATAAAACCGGGGTAAAGCAGGCACTGTTGCGCGTAGTCACCAGCATGCGGGTGCCGTACGACGACTTTCTACTGTTTCACGAAATTCCAGACATGACATGTGACCGCGATACCTGGCTCACCTGGCTGGCCTGCGACCTTTCCATACAAGGATGGGAGGTATTCTGGTCTGACGGTTATTCAATATCGGTTTCCAATGTCACCATCAACGAAGTGGATGATGATGAAATCAATACGTCGCCGATCGTCACCTGAATCCAGCACAATCCGCATATTCCGGCCGGGCATGCCGGCCAATGCAGAAGCGCTGATCGCCGGCTTCCCCGAGCCGGCGGTCAGCGAACTTGCAAAGGTCTTGCAGTACTTGAATTTACCGGGCCAGTTTCATTTCCGCCGGCACTTCACAGGCATCAGGAAATCAGCTCAGAAATGATGGTTGCTCATCATGCCCATGATAAATCCGCGGAAAAACAGAAAACCGACAATTCCCAGCACGATGACAATCAGCGACACCACACCCTGCACTACAAAGTACATCTTCAGGCGGCCCAGCATCAGCTGCAACTGATCGGCATCGCCCGTCATGTTGGCCTTATTCAGTGACGAGGCCGCCATACACAGGAGCACCCCAAGCCAGATAGGCAGCCATGCGAAAACGATACCCACGATGGATATTGCTTCCAGCACTCCGCCAATGATCATCAGGATACCCACAAGGTACATCCAGAAATGCGCACCTTGCATTTTTTGCGCCAGTTCTTTTATCAATGTCTCATTGTTGGTTTCCATTTGATCACCCCAAGTAGAGTTGTTGAATTACATTTGAATCCGGCTTGGCGGTTCTCCGCGTGCTATTGAAGATAGAACAGATGCGGACATTTTCCATGCGGGTTATCAGCCACCCAAGGCGGGTAGCAGAACCTTCAAACCTGCAGCGATGAATTCAATGCCGATGGCGGCCATGATCAGCCCCATGAGGCGGGTGACAATGTTGATACCGGTATGGCTCAGCGCCCTGGAGATAAGCGGTGCGGTCTGCAGTACCAGCCACACGATGCCGGCCACCGCCGCGATGCCGACCAGCATTATGACATAACGGCCGAACAACGCTGGCCTGTGCCCGTAAAGGATTACGGTGCTGATGGCTCCCGGTCCCGCAATCAGCGGTACTCCCAACGGCACTACGGCGACCTGTTCTTTCTCCTGAGTCTCCTGGGCCTCTTCCGCAGTCTGGCGCGTGGGGCCTACCTTGCCTTGCAGCATGGATAACGCATTCATCAGGATCAGAATGCCACCGCCTACCTGGAAAGAGGCCACGCTGATTCCGAAAAACTTGAGAATCAACTCGCCAGCCAGCAAGGTTACCGCCAGCACTACTGCCACCGTGATCCCTGCCGTCAATGCGGTGCGCCGCCGTTCATCGCCTGTCTGATTGTGGGTGAGATTAATAAATATCGGAATAACACCGATGGGATTGAGTATGGCCAGCAGACTGGCAAAAAACTTGAGGTATTCCGCCCATGCACTCACAGTATTGCCTGCACCAGATAAAACCTAAGGCCAGATGCCACATAAAACGCCAACAGGTATTCTACCGGATGAAATCCGGTGATAAGGCCGGTCAACGGGTTAAAATTGAAGACGGATTATTCCAAAATGCACCACATGGACACCACCACTGGCTACAATTTGCGCTACAGCAGGCATTTGGCCTTGCCGGACTTCGGTGCCGCCGGTCAGGAAAAACTGGCGCATGCACGGGTAGTGATCATCGGACTCGGCGGCCTGGGATCCGCTGCCGCGATTTACCTGGCTGTATCGGGCGCCGGTACCCTAGTACTAAACGATTTTGATCGTGTGGATGTTACCAATCTGCAACGCCAGATACTGTATGCAGACGCGGACATCGGCGCGGAAAAAACCCAGGCTGCCGCGCGCAGTCTCAAGCTCCGCAATCCAGAGTGCCGGCTGGAGCTCATCGACAGCCGCATGGACCAGAACCAGTTATTGGAAACAGTGCGCAGTTCCGACGTGGTGCTGGATGGCAGCGACAATTTCGGCACACGCTACGCAGTTAACCGCGCCTGCATGCAGGCTAACCGCCCGCTGATCTCCGGGGCCGCGATCCGCTTTACAGGCCAGATAACCGTGTTCGATATTCGCGACCCCACCAGCCCTTGTTATGCCTGCCTCTACCCGGAAAGCAATGAAGCCCTGGAAAACTGCGCCAGCAACGGCATTCTGGCCCCAGTGGCGGGTTTCATCGGTTGCTTCATGGCGGTCGAAGCCATCAAACTCATCACCGGGATCGGCAGGCCGCTCACCGGCCGGCTGTTGCGGCTGGATGCGCGCAACGGTGAAACATCAGTCAGCCGGCTGACGCGCGACCCGGCATGCCCGGCGTGCGGAAAACGCCCATGAGCGGCACCCCGGAACGTTTCATTACGCTAACTGCCAATGCGAACACGGAATGCCCTGCGCTGGTTAGCTACCTTCACCAGCACATCCCGTTGACGCGCGACATGCAAGTGAACACGGCGGGCCTCGACGTCAATGGCCTGGCGCTGGAATCACCCCTGGCGCCCAATCACAATCATCAGGCGAGCGCCTTCGGCGGCAGTATTGCTAGCCTGGCGATGCTCGCCGGCTGGGGGCTGGTGTGGCTGGCGCTGGACCATGGTCATGGAACCACCATCGTGGTCCGCGACGTGCGCCTGGAATACCTGCGGCCGGTACGTGACGTTTTTCGGGCGGTGTGTCCCTTACCAACAGTAAAAACCTGGGAGAAATTCATGCATACGCTGGACAGGCGCCATAAGGCGCGACTGGATCTGGAGATCGCGATCCTATGCGGCGAAACCGTGTGTGCCCGCTGTAGCGGCAGATTTGTAGCGTATCACTCGACCCGTGGAAATGGCTGAGAACAAAGCCATCTTGCTGCCCAGGACGCTGGTCAATCAGATACTGCACGCGGCGCAATCCACAGCTTCACAGGTTCACTGGGGGTTCATTGCGGATCGCGATGGTATGCCTGAAAAATGCCATGCGCTGGACAACCCCCTCCCGTCGCCGGCTGAATTCAGTTGCTTGATGCAGCAATTTGATAAACACGGACAGCAACCTTGGGCGATTTATTCATTGGCGCCCGGCGATCCGGTTTTACCGGAACCTGCTGTGCTGCAAGATTTGGGGATTACCAGATTCCTGGCCGTTTCCCTCGGAACACGAGGAGTACTGCAGCTCAGGGGCTGGCGCGTCGAAAATGATGCCTTGACGGAAATCCCGGTGGAGACTGTAGAAAGCTAATTCAGATTCAGTGCCTCGAATCCGTAGTGTGCACCAGTGAATTGACGCTCAGCAGCGCCTTCACATCCACCTTGTCAAAATCATAACCACGACCACAAAATTCGCAATCCACATGCACGCCGCCCTGTTCTACGAGAATGCCTTGCAGTTCATCTGCGCCCAAGCTGCGTAATGTAACCTCGATGCGTGCACGCGAACATTGGCAGCGAAACGCCACCGGCGTTGCCTCGAACAAACGCACATCGTCCTCATGGTAAAGGCGCTGCAACAGCGGCTGCGCAGACAGCATCTTGAGTTCTTCCTGGTTGAGGGTATCCGCCAGCAAGGTTACATGCTGCCAGGCATCCGGGTCCTTCTGGCGAGCAGGCATCATCTGCAACAGCATGCCTGCCGCACATTCATTGTCCGCAGTGAGCCACATGCGCGTGGGCAATTGCTCCGATCGCAGGAAATAACTCTCCAGGCAGGCCGCCAGGGTTTCACCTTCGAGGGGCACGATCCCCTGATAACGTTCGCCTTTGCTGGGTTCAATGGTGATCGCCAGCCGGCCGTCAGCCAATAAAGACCCCAAGTCAGCGCCTGGAAGTTCACCGTGCCAGCGCGCCAGACCGCGCAGAATCATGCGGCTGGTGCATTGCACCACCAGCAGGTGAACTGGGCCGTTGCCACGAATCTGCAGGGTGACTACGCCATCGAATTTCAGGGTCGCGGACATCAGCGCCGTGGCTGCCATGGCTTGGCCCAGCAAACTACGTACCGGCACTGGATAATGCTGGCGTTCGAGCACCGCCTGCCAGCTGGCATCCAGGTGCACGTGGCGGCCCTGTACGGGAAGCTGTTCGAAAATGAAACGTCTCAAGGAATCGTGTTCTGGCATGATTTGCTGTGGTGGCCGGTAAATTGGTGTCGGAGCCATGCCTGCCTAAATGGAGGCAAGACACATGCATTTCAAGCAGCAGTTATGATCCTGCGACAATTTCCAGGCATCAGCCGGTGAGTTTGCGTTTCAGCAACTCATTCACCTGTTGCGGGTTGGCTTTGCCCTGGGTGGCTTTCATGGCCTGGCCCACGAAAAAACCGAACAACTTGTCCTTGCCGGCGCGGTAATCGCTGAGCTGACGAGGATTCGCGGCCAGGATCTCATCGATGATTTTTTCGATCGCGGCAGTGTCAGTGATCTGCCGCAAGCCCCGCTTTGCGATGATGGCGTCGGCATCGCCTTCACCAGCCCACATGGCAAGAAACACCTCTTTGGCAAGCTTGCCGGAAACGGTGTTATCGAGCATGCGTTTCAGCAAGCCGGCGAGCATCATGGCGGTGACCGGGCTCTGGTTTAGGTCCTTGCCATCCTGGTTGAGAGCCGCCGAAAGCTCGCCCATCACCCAATTGGCGCACAGCTTGGCTTCCCCTCTGATCGTTCGCACTACGCTCTCGTAATAGTCCGCCAGTTCCCGGCTGCTGGTAAGCAGGGACGCATCGTAGGCTGACAGCTCATACTGCTGCATGAAGCGCTGCTTTTTCTCGTCCGGTAATTCGGGCAGCGAGCGCCTGACCTCATTGATTAAGGGTTCACTGATATCCAGAGGCAGCAGATCGGGGTCCGGAAAATAGCGGTAGTCATTGGCTTCTTCCTTGCTGCGCAGGGGCCGGGTCTCATTGCGTTTGGAATCATACAGGCGTGTTTCCTGCGCGACCTGGCCTCCGCTTTCGATCAAGGCAATCTGGCGCTGCACCTCGTAGATTATGGCTTTTTCCACGAAATGGAACGAATTGATGTTTTTGAGTTCGGCGCGGGTTCCAAATTTCTGTTCTCCCTTTGGACGCACCGATACGTTGGCGTCACAGCGAAATGAGCCTTCCTGCATATTGCCATCGCAGATTTCCAGGTAGCGGACCAGCGAATGAATTTTCTTCATGTAGGCGACTGCTTCCCGGGCGGAGCGCATATCAGGTTCCGACACGATCTCCAGCAGCGGAGTTCCAGCGCGGTTCAGATCGATGCCGCTGACTCCTTCGATATCTTCGTGCAGCGACTTGCCAGCGTCCTCCTCGAGATGTGCGCGGGTAACGCCGATTCGGCGGCTGCCAGCGCCGTCCTGCAGTTCGATTTCTACGCTGCCCTTGCTGACCACCGGCAGTTCATACTGGCTGATCTGGTAACCCTTGGGAAGGTCGGGATAGAAATAGTTCTTGCGTGCGAATACCGAGCGCGGCGCGATGCTGGCGCCGATGGCCAGGCCAAATTTAACCGCCATGCGCACTGCTTCCCGGTTAAGCACCGGCAATACCCCCGGATAGCCCAGATCCACCAGGCATGCCTGGGTGTTGGGCTCAGCGCCGAAGGCGGTGGAAGCGCCGGAGAAAATCTTGCTCTTGGTGAGCAATTGCGCGTGTATTTCCAGCCCGATGACGGTTTCCCATTGCATGTGTCAATCGCTCGCGTATTGCCGGTGCATCGTTCAACTAAAACCGGGAGGCATGCGCCGGTGCCAGTCGGTTTCCTTCTGGTAACTGTGCGCCACGCACAACAACCTGGCTTCGTCGAAATAATTGCCGATGATCTGCAAGCCAACAGGCAAATTGTCGACAAACCCCATGGGTATGGATATTCCCGGCAGCCCGGCCAGGTTAACGCCATTGGCGTAAATGTCGTTCAGATACATGGTGATGGGATCGTCGGTTTTTTCACCGAGACCGAAGGCCGGTGTCGGCGTGGATGGCCCCATAATGACGTCCACCTGGCTAAATGCTTGCAGAAAATCCTGGCGGATCAGACTACGGGTTTTCTGCGCCTTGAGATAATAGGCGTCGTAATAACCGGCTGACAGCACATAAGTGCCTGTCATGATGCGGCGTTTCACTTCCGCTCCGAAACCCTCGCCGCGCGAACGGGTGTACATGTCCAGCAGATCGACGGGATTCTCGCAGCGGTGACCGAAACGCACGCCGTCGTAACGTGACAGATTGGAGGAACATTCCGCGGGTGCCACCACATAATAGGTGGGTACTGACAGCCAGAAATTCGGCAGACTGATATCGTGCACTTGTGCGCCTAATTTTTTATAAACATCGAGCGCCGCGTGCACTGCCGCGCCTACCTGTTCATTCAGACCGCGGTCGAAGAATTCCTTGGGCAAACCGATACGCAAGCCTTTGAGCGGGCGTTCAAGCTCGGCGGTGTAATCCGGAACCGGCTGGTCCACGCTGGTGGAATCCCGCGGGTCAAAACCTGACATTACACCTAGCAGCATGGCCGCATCTTCGGCAGTGGCAGTCAGGACCCCCGCTTGATCCAGGCTGGATGCGAACGCGATCATGCCGTAGCGCGACACGCGGCCGTATGTAGGTTTGATGCCGGTCAGTCCAGTCAGCGCCGCCGGTTGGCGAATGGAACCGCCGGTATCGGTGCCGGTAGCCGCAGGCGACAGCCTGGCCGCCACCGCGGCTGCTGACCCGCCGGAGGATCCGCCAGGCACGCGCTTCTGGTCCCAGGGATTTTTAACCGGCCCATAGAAGCTGGTTTCATTGGATGAACCCATGGCGAATTCATCCATGTTGGTCTTACCTAGCATCACCATGCCCGCTGATTTCAAGCGCTCGACAACCGTGGCATCGTAGGGTGATACGAAGTTGTCCAGCATTTTCGAACCGCAGCTGGTTTTCACGCCAGCGGTGCAAAAGATATCCTTATGCGCCAGCGGTACTCCGGTAAGCGGGCCGGCGTCGCCGCGCTGAATGCGAGCATCTGCGGCGCGCGCTGCCGCCAATGCTTCATCCTGCGTCACTGTGATAAAAGCGTTCAGCTGCGGATTGAAGCGTCCGATGCGCTGCAGATATGCATGCGTCAGTTCTTCGCTGGTAAACCTGCGGGCTTGCAGTTCGCGAGACAGTTCAGCCAGTGTCAGGTTATGCATAAAGGGTCGAAGTTCGTTGGTCAGATTCGGTCTGGCGATGATAAGCGCATGCCCGCGTTACTCGATTACCTTCGGCACCAGGTATAACCCGGCCTCCGCCTGAGGGGCATTTTTCTGGTACAGCTCGCGCTGGCTGGTTTCGCTCACCAGGTCCTCACGCAGACGCTGGCTCATGTCCAGGGGATGCGCCATAGGCGGCACACGACTGGTATCCGCGTCATCCAGTTGTGCCACGAAATCCAGAATGCGAGACAGGTTGTCGGCGTAACGGGGAATATCGCCCTCGCTGATGCCCAGGCGCGCCAGATGTGCGATGTTTCGAACCTCGTCGGGGGAAAGCGGCATACTCGACTCCAAATGGATCAGGCGGCTGGCTGACCGGAAATGTTCCGGATTTCAGGCAATTATCGCATAAACCGGCTTGCCGCCACCGCTCTCCATTGTTACAGTAGTGGAGTTCCAAAACTTCCCGTAACCGGGCCCAAATCTCAAGCCAACAAACATGCTCAAGAGCCTGCGCGGATTCTTTTCCACGGATTTATCCATAGACCTCGGTACCGCCAACACGCTGATCTACATGCGTGGCAAGGGCGTGATCCTGAACGAGCCTTCGGTGGTTGCGATCCGCGAGGAGCCCGGCCGGGGCAGCAAAATCATCGAAGCCTACGGCGCGGATGCCAAGCGCATGCTTGGCCGCACCCCCGGCAATATCGTGGCGATCCGGCCAATGAAAGACGGGGTGATCGCTGATTTCACCGTCACCGAGCAGATGCTCAAGCATTTCATCAAGAAGGCGCACGGCAATCGTTACTTCCGGCCCACGCCGCGGGTGCTGGTATGCGTGCCCTACGGAGCTACCCAGGTGGAACGCCGCGCTATCCGTGAATCAGCTGCCGGCGCCGGCGCCCGCAAGGTATACCTGATCGAGGAGCCCATGGCGGCAGCCATCGGCGCGGGACTGCCGGTACATGAAGCCAGGGGCTCCATGGTTCTGGATATCGGCGGCGGCACCTCGGAGGTGGCCATCATTTCCCTCAATGGCATCGTGTATGCAGCTTCAGTACGCATCGGTGGCGACAAATTTGATGAGGCGATCATCAGCTATATCCGGCGCAATTACGGCACGCTCATCGGCGAAGCCACGGCGGAGCGCATCAAACATGAAATCGGCTCTGCCTATCCCGGCAAGGAACTGCGGGAAATGGAGGTAAAAGGCCGCAATCTTTCTGAAGGCGTACCGCGCAGCTTCGTGCTCAACAGCAATGAAATCCTGGAATCATTGCAGGAGCCTCTGGCTGGCATCGTGAGTGCGGTTAAGACGGCCCTCGAACAGACTCCACCGGAACTTGGATCGGACGTGGCCACCAATGGCATGGTGTTGACCGGGGGCAGCGCCCTGCTCAAGGATATCGACCGCTTGCTCAGGGAGGAGACCGGTTTGCCTGTGCTGCTGGCCGATGATCCGCTAACCTGTGTCGCCCGCGGCGGTGGCAAAGTACTTGAACTGATCGATGAATATGGCCCGGAAACGTTTGCCGTCGAATGACCTGATGGATGCCTGAGCGGGTGCGCCGGGCAGTTGCCGCGTTACACTACACAATCGGCATCCGGCCTGAATATAGGCCCGTGATTTCCAAGACCTGCTGGCATGCGAAACTGTTGCTGACCAATCCTCTTCACATCGCGCATTATTGCCCGGGTTGAACAGCATGTTCGCCCTGCATCACCGGCAACGTTCGCCCCGATTATTCACCCGCAATCCGGCGGGAACCGTGCGCACCCTGTTACTGATAGCAGCCTGCATCACCTTAATGTTCTATGACCATCAGCGCGGTCACCTGCAGAAAGTCCATGCCGCATTGTCCACCCTGGTGTATCCGGTACAGGCGGCTGTGAATGCGCCATATGCGCTGGCAAGCTGGGCGGAAAATGCACTCGCGGTGCACATCGCGCTGGTCAGGGAGAATTCACGTCTCAAAAAGCAGTTGCTTATGGATGCGGCCGAATTGCAGCAAACCGCTGCACTGCAGCAGGAAAATGCGCGCTTGCGTGAACTTATGCACTCGGGTGCAACCCTCAGCGGCCATGTGGTGCTGGCCGACATGCTGGCAGTGGATACCGACCCGTTTCGTCATCTGATCTTGATCGACAAGGGCACCGATAACGGGGTATTCGACGGTCAGACACTGCTGGATGCCCACGGCATTGTCGGTCAGGTTATCCAGGTGGGCCCGGTTTCAGCCCAGGTAGCCTTGATCACCGATCCAAGCCAGGCGATTCAGGTGCAAATAAACCGCACCAACCAGCGCACCCTGGCCGTCGGTGGTGCGGATGTGAATGAACTTTCCCTGCCGTATCTCACCAACAACGCCGATGTAAAGCCGGGCGATCTGCTGGTTACTTCCGGTTTGGGCGGCCGCTACCCGGCGGGTTATCCGGTGGCGGTTGTAACCCAGGTGCATCGCGACCCCGCCGAGCCGTTTGCCAGTATCAGCGCACATGCGGTCGCGGATCTGGATCACGGTCATGAAGTTCTGCTGTATTTTCCGGCGATTCCGGAACCACCGGCGCCGAATCCAGGCAGACACAACAAACCGAAGGCTGCCGGGAAGAAAACCAAATGATCGATACGGTCCGACGCCGCGCCAACTGGGTGATCGTGGTCACCTATCTTTTATGCCTGCTGCTAAGCGTATGGCCAGTCCCGTCCTGGGCGGAACCCTACCGTCCGGCATGGGTGGTGCTGGCCACGGTCTATTGGTGCCTGTTTCTGCCGCACCGGGTCGGATTGCTGGTGACTTTTAGCGTCGGAATCCTGCTGGACACCCTCACCGGCAGCCTGCTGGGCGAACATGCATTGGCATTGCTGCTGGTGGCGTGGGTCACACTGAAATTGCACCTGCAAATCCGCGTGTATCCGTGGTGGCAACAGACACTGGTGGTATTTGGATTGATGCTGCTATACAGCTTCGTGCTGTTCTGGGTGGATGGCATGCTAGGTTACACACAAGGTGTATTACTGCGCTGGATGCCAGTGCTGATCACCGCGCTTCTTTGGCCTTGGATCATGCAACTCATAAACATGCTGCAGCAGCGCTATCAGGTGAGCTGATGTCCCGTACCCGCCCGAGTCCCTGAGCCATGTCCGGCATCCGCATACGCAACGAGTGGCTGGAACGGCATCAGTTCGCTACCCGCATCCTGATTGTCGCCGCAATCGCGGTTTTTCTGCTGTTGTTGGTGGCCGCGCGGATGTTTTACCTGCAGGTTGTGCATCACTCATATTATGTGACTCTTGCAGAGGGCAACCGCCTACGCTCCGAACCGGTGACGCCTCCACGCGGTCTGATCTATGACCGCAACGGAGTGTTATTGGCGGGAAACCGTCCCAGCTATGAGCTGGACATCATCCCGGAACAAGTGGCCGACATGCAGGAGACGATCGCAGCGCTTTCGAAAATTGTGGATATCCGGCCGGAGGATTTGAAGCAATTTAACGAGCTTGTGAAAACCAAAAAGCCGTTCCAGCCGCTGCCGATACGCACCAATCTTTCCGATGCCGAAGTTGCGCGCTTCGCAGTTGACCGTCAGGATTTTCCGGGTGTGGACATCCGCGCCACCCTGGCACGCTACTACCCACTGGGGGTGCTGACCGCGCACGTGGTCGGCTACACCGGCATCATCAGTCCTGACGAGCTGGCCACCCTGGATCCGGCCCAATACAACAATACCTCGCAGGTGGGAAAGGTGGGTATCGAAGGCGCGTATGAGAGCCTGCTGCATGGCTCGGTAGGCACGCGGCAGGTGGAAACCGATGCCCAAGGCCGTGTGGTGCGCGTTGTGTCCTACACTCCGCCGGTTCCCGGCAGCAATCTGTACCTGAGCATTGACGTACACCTGCAGGAAGTCGCGCAACAGGCACTGGGCGAATATAACGGCGCAGTTGTGGCCATCGACCCGCGCAACGGTGAAGTGCTAGCCCTGGTAAGCACCCCCAGCTACGATCCCAACGAATTTGTTGGCGGCATCAGCCCGAGTGAATACGCCAGACTGAACAACGACCCCAATCAACCGCTGTTCGACCGCGCCTTGCGTGGCCAATACCCGCCAGGTTCGACCATCAAACCGTTTCTGGCGCTGGCGGCACTAAATTACGGCGTCATGAACCCCTTCAAGGACTTAATGTGCCCCGGCTACTTATATCTGCCAAGCAATCCCAACCCGTATCGTGACTGGAAGCGTGGCGGTCACGGCGAAATCGACATGCCGAATGCCATCACCCAGTCCTGCGATGTGTATTTCTACACCGTGTCACTCAAGCTCGGCATTGACCGCATCCATCAATATCTGACCACCCAGCTTGGCTTCGGTGAGCCTACAGGCATTGACCTCATGGGTGAACGTGATGGGGTGGTGCCATCGCCCGCATGGAAACGCAAAACCCTGCATCAGCCCTGGTATCTGGGTGACCTGGTGATCGTGGGCATCGGACAGGGTTATTTGCTGGTCACGCCGCTGCAGCTTGCCGATGGAGTAGCCGCAATATCCATGCATGGCGAGCGCTTCGTCCCGCACTTGTTGCGCGCCGTCGGCAACCCCATGTCCGGCATCATCCACGATGTAGCCCCGCGGGCATTGCCGCAAGTCCAGGAATCCTATCCGAATGCCTGGAACATCATCGTAAATGCCATGAAGAACGTGGTGGCCACATGGGAAGGCACGGCGCACGGCATCGGCGTAGGCGCCCGCTATAGCATCGGTGGCAAGACCGGAACCGCCCAGGTGCACCGCAAACGCTTGGGAACCTTTGGTGAGGAAGACGAATCGGATATACCCAAGGCGTTGCGTGATAACGCCCTGTTCATTGCATTCGCCCCGGTCATGGACCCGCGGATTGCCGTAGCGGTGGTGGTGGAACACGGCGGCGGCGGCGCTTCCACGGCCGCGCCGATTGCGCGTAAGGTAATGGACGCCTATCTCCTGAAGCAAAATACCGGCAAAGTTGTAACGCCATGACATTCAGTGAACTTTCATTCATGCCTGCGCGCGGCGAAATGACTTTCGGCGAGCGTCTGTTGCGCCGCCTGAACCTGGATGGACCCTTGCTGGTGGCGGTGTTGATACTGGCACTCATCGGTCTGGCCATTTTGTACGGCGCCAGCAACCAGGACGCCAGCATGGTCTACCGGCAGGCCATGCGGCTGGCACTGTCATTCCTGGTTCTACTCGGGGTTGCGCAGATTTCCCCGCAATTTTTGCGCCTGTGGTCACCCTGGCTGTTCGCCCTTGGACTGCTGCTGCTGCTGTTCACTCTGCATTCCGGCCATATCGGTCGTGGCGCGCAACGTTGGCTGAGCCTCGGCATCGTGCGCGTCCAGCCCTCGGAAATCATGAAAATCGCCGTGCCCATGATGGTGGCCTGGTTCCTGCATGACCGGCCATTGCCGCCCAACTGGAAACTGCTGCTGCCGCTGGCCGCCATCGTTTTCGTGCCGGTGTTGCTGGTAGCCATCGAACCGGATCTGGGGACCGCGCTGCTGATACTCAGTGCCGGCGCGTTTGGCGTGTTCCTGGCAGGCTTGCGCTGGCGGGTGATCTTGTTGCTGGTGGTGATTTTGGCCGTGATCGCACCGCTGTTATGGCATTTCATGCACGCCTACCAGCGCGAACGCGTACTGGTGTTTCTGAACCCGCAACGCGACCCGCTGGGAGCCGGCTACCACATCATCCAATCGCAGATCGCCATCGGCTCGGGTGGTTTGTTCGGTAAAGGCTGGCTGCACGGCAGCCAATCACAACTGGACTTCCTGCCGGAAAGCTCAACTGACTTCATCTATGCGGTTCTGGGTGAACAGTTTGGCTTGATAGGCGCGATTGTTCTGCTGGCGCTGTACGCGTTCATCATCGGACGCGCGCTACTGATATCACTGCGGGCGCAGGATACTTATTCACGGCTGCTGGGCGGCGCACTGAGCATGGCTCTGTTCACCTATGTGTTTATCAACAGCGGCATGGTCTCGGGCATACTGCCGGTTGTGGGCGTGCCTTTGCCGCTCATCAGTTATGGAGGCAGCTCCCTGGTAACACTCATGGCAGGATTTGGAATACTCATGAGTATCCATTCACACCGCAAACTTGTGGCCTCGTGAACCATCTGACGCGTTATTCAAGCATTTTTCTGCTGATCTTTACCGGTCTCCTTACGGCCGCCTGCAGCCGTAATGTAAAACCCCTGCCCGCACACCCACTCGCGAATTCATCCGCACATGCGCCTGTGCCGGGATCCCCGCCATCTAAAATTGCACTGCAGGGTTATGCCGCACGTCCTGAGGTGCAGTTGTTTGTCACACGGCTGGTGCAGCAGGATGGATTCAAGCAGCAGTGGCTGGATGACATCCTTGGTTCCGCCCACAGCAATGCATTGGTCATTTCGGCCATCACCAAGCCCTATGAATCAAAACCCTGGTACCAATACAAGCCGTTGTTCGTGAATGACCGGCGCATTGATGCCGGCGTGGATTTCTGGAATTCACATGCCCAGATGCTTGCACGCGCACAGCAAGAATATGGAGTACCCGCTGATCTCATCGTCGCCATCCTCGGCGTGGAAAGCTTCTATGGACGGGAAAAAGGCGCCTACTCTGTGCTGGATGCACTCACCACACTGGCTTTCGACTATCCCCCACGTGCGCAGTTCTTCCAGCATGAACTGGAGCAGTACTTGTTGCTGTGCCGTGAACAATCTTTCGATCCGAGATCATTGACCGGATCCTATGCCGGCGCTATGGGGGTGCCGCAATTCATGCCCGACAGCTACCGCCAGTATGCAGTAGCTTCAGTCAGCGGCGGGCATCCTGATATCTGGAACAACTGGGGCGATATCATCGACAGTGTGGCCAATTATTTCAAAATCCACGGCTGGCGGGAGAACGGCCTGGTGGCACTGCCGGCAGCGCTGTTACCGAAACATGCCGTACCGCCGACACTCACAATCACTCAGGTTGGCGTCTTGCGCCGTCAGGGTGTGATCCTGAGCGCCGGCCCTGCCGCTGACACACCGTCCATGTTGATACCTCTACAATTGAAAACCGGCACTCAATACTGGGTCGGGTTTGATAATTTCCGGGTCATTACCCAATACAATAAAAGCCCGCTGTATGCCATGGCGGTTTTCGACCTGAGTGCGCGCATCAGCGAGAAACGCGCCCTAGATGGACAATATGCGCCTCCCTGATGGGCGCCACAGGCTGCTGGTTTCTGCGTCGATCCTGGCGCTGGTGACGGCGTGCGCGCAGTTTCCCACCCAGGATCACGGCCCCACCAGTCCCGTGAATGTGTCGAACGTGCCCAACGCGGTACCGAAATATGTGTCAAAAAGCCCCTACGGCAACGCCCCGACATACAGCGTCGACGGCAAAACCTATCATGTGCTTCCCAGCTGCGCCGGTTATCATGAACGCGGCATCGCTTCCTGGTACGGCATGAAATTCCACGGCGCACGCACCTCGGACGGTGACATCTACGACATGTATACCATGACTGCAGCCAGCAAAGTCCTGCCGTTGCCGT
>JAGWOR010000002.1 GCA_028870845.1 Gammaproteobacteria bacterium
AATACCGTAGGCCTGGGTTCTCTGGGTTGCAAAAATGCGGTCAGGTAACTTTGAATAACCTGTTCCAGGGGCAGGCCGTTGCTGGATAGGCGGATTTCGGGGAAATTCCTGGATATCACTGCAATGGTCTGCTGGGTTAATGCCTGATAGTCGGCATAACCATCATGGCTCTGCGCGTATGCAGATGCGATCGAACGCCAATTATGGGTAAAGTCCGCGAGCAGCAACTCAAGCTCTCCAATCCTGGGATGCGTGCTGTTGGCTTTTCGCAGGTCGGGAATCAGTTCCTGAATAACGCCGCGCACGGTGTCTGGATGGGCGATGGCATCCAGATTATGCTGTTCAATGGCCAGCTCGGCCTTTTTGGCCGGCTCATGCGCGATCAATCTTGGTTTCAGATTATGATCACCGCCGGGCGCCCGCGCAGGCATGAATAATCCGCTCGATACCAGGCGCCAGAATGCGGCGGTACCGACCGTGTCGATCACCAGGTGTATTCGGGTAGTTTGGGTATGATTCAGGACGTAGTGCGGCCGCCAGTTGTCGAATATCCAGGCTTCGCCCGCGGCCATGTGTACTTCCGTGCCATCGCATACAAACCTGACGCCGGGGTTCGTGATGATCGGGACATGAATTCGAATGTGGTCATGCCAGTAGTAGGCAATATCCGAATGCGGCTTGACTTCGGCGCCGGGGGCAAGCCGCATGAGCCGCGAGCGTCCGACGATGGTGCCGAAACTGGCAAACACCTGCATAAGATAGGGGCAGTGTTGCAGTCTTGGTGTTGCCGCCATGGGACCGTATGAATCGTCATTGTCAGTGCCGCCATGCGAGACCAGTATCAATGCGGAATTGCCTGGGTAATCCTGAGGATGGACCCGCCACTCAGTCTCAGGAAACTGCAGGGCTTCTGCCTGCAGAATCCCGGCATCGAATACAATAGGCAGCTTTGCAAATGGGCTGGGGAGTCGCATGGTTCAGGTGATGTAGTCGCTCAGGTATTGCAGTATATTCAACATGTTACGTTAACACCATGATTATTTACAGTACCGGGCATATCCACCGGCTGCCGGATAGAAGCATATGAGCGTCCAGTTTGATAAACGCAACCACATCGTTGCTTGCCGGCGATTGCCGCGTCAGATCGACATTGCCGCGTTACAGCATGAGGTTGCTGCAATCCCTGCCGTTGCCTGGACTGGCCAGCGTGCCCCTGTGCACCGCGAAACGGTGTCGGTTTTTCTCAAGGGTTATCCGCCGATGCAGCATGTTGAAGGCGATCCGGAACGTCCGCCACTGAGCACATGCCCGTATATACGCCGGCTGATTTATGGCTTATTGAGAGGAAATCCCGGGAAATGTCTGCTGGCTTCGCTGCAACCGCGGGGCATTGTTTATCCCCATACGGACGCCGCCAATGGTTATTTTATCGGTTCCTATCGCATTCATATCCCGGTTTTTACCAATCCCGAAGCCCTGGTGTTCTGCAATGGAAGGTTTTTCCATATGCGGGCAGGGGAAATCTGGTTAATCAATAATCTGGCTCCGCATGCGGTGATCAATGATCATCCGACCGAAAGCCGGATACACCTGATTTATGACGTGTTTCCTGATGAAGAAACCGTGGGACTGATAGACAGTTTACCGGAGGAAGCCGGGATAACGAATCCCAGCCTGTTGGCCAGGCTGAAGGCCAGCGTCGGTTGATTCAGGATCAACATACCATGGAACCTAGAATGTATACCCGAATTGCTCGATATAATCGCGCTCCCGGTCCGCGATCAGTTGCATGAGCGGTTGGGAATAATAATTCCGGTATTCCGCATGTACGGAAGCATTCACGGCCGCGCCGGTGTTGATTTCATGACGCATCGCGGGAGACACCAATAGTCCGTGCTGGGTGAGCAGGCCCGCGAGTTCCTGGCGCAGGGATTCGTAGCGCCCAAACGTCACCCCATGGATTTTGCCTTCGACCTGAAACATATACCGCCAGATCCAGCTGAGGTAGCCTCGATTGGGTTCCTGCATGCTTGCCATAATGCTGCTGGTGATGCCGCTGCCCAGGTTGTTATCACGGTTTTTGGGAAGTTGATTTGCGATCTCCATGCGCAGGGGCTGATGATCCTCGTCTGCCAGCATCACGAGGTTCGCAATCGTTTTCGTGAAATCAAGGGATCCATGTGCGGATACGGCCCGGTAAATGGGGTTGCGCTCGGGTGCTGCGTGATTAAAAGCATACCAGGATACGTACCAGTCCCAGGGGTTACGTACATGTCCGAGCACGGGTAAGGTGCGCAGCGCGAGTGGCGCCTCGGAGAGGGGCAAGTGGTATCCGATGCGCGTTGCTCCCGGTATAAATCGCAGCAGCAACCGGTTCACAAACTGTCCGCCTGTCTTGTGCAGGTGAACAAACAGCATCGAGGGAGTTTTGATCATTATTTAAGAATGGATAATCAGACTTCGAATTTTCGGTTGAATTCTCCTACTGCCTGCACCAATGTGGTCAGGCCGCTGCGTTCCGCGGGGCTCAGTAATGGGTTCCAGATCTCAAAGATCAGCACCGCCCGCAACTGGTCGCTTTTATTCCAGGCTTCATGCTGGAAGCTATCGTCAAATACCAGGCATTTTCCTTCCGTCCAGGTGCGGGTTTCGTAGCCAACCCGGATTGCGCACTGATCAGGAACCGCCAGCGGTAGGTGCACTGCCAGTTTGTAATTGGCCACGCCATGGTGAGGTGGAATGTGCGTCCCGGGGCGTAGTATCGAAAAGAACGCTTCAGCTGCATGACCGGGGATTTTGATCAGCGGCAGTCCGCTTAATATATCTGCGGTGACCGGGCAGCGTTTGCAATTTTCGGTGATTGGCTCTCCGCCGCGGTATAGATGATACGAGCTCCAGTCTTTGGAATGATTTAATTCGCTCCATTGGCGCGTATCTTCGCCTTCAATGTTAACGTAGGCTTCAAGATCTTCAGGATGAGCCAGCAGGGAATCTAATTCACGCCGTATTTCCGTGTGCCGGATTTCCAGTTCATGCATCCACTTGAAATCCCGAGTATCAAAAAACGGCCTGGGCTCAACATCGGGCATGTACAACCAATCCGGGTGTTGCAGGGCATGCAGGTATTCGGGCGTCGTGAGTCCCGATTTGATCCTGGCGGCTTTCAGCACCCGTCTCATGGGCTGTTCGCCATGTTCGTCCATATTTTTGGCAAGCGCTGCAGTGAAATAATCATATTTGAGTCCGTACAGCGCGGCAGCCGCGTTTCTGACCAGTTCGCGTTTGCTAGCGGGGATTCGACTGTCAGCAAGCGTAGCGTTTACTGATGGCAGTAATTTCAATGCGCGGGCATATGCGGTGATGGCTTCGTCCTTTCTGCCGGCCTGCAGGTGGATGTTGCCCTGGTAGATCCAGGAGTAGATAAAATCTTCGCGTATGCTTGTGGCATTCTGGAAACAGCGCAACGCGCTTTCCGGATCTTTCTCCGTCAGAAGCAGGATGCCGATATTTTGATGAATAATCGGCCGCTTGGAATCCACTTCCAGAGCGCGCTCATACAGCGCCAGCGCACGCGCACTATCGCCTCTCTCCATCGCGCGTGTGGCCAGAAAATTCAGGGATCGGATGTGATAGGGCGCAGCATCCAGTATCTGTTCATATATTTTTTCAGCATCCGCGTAGTTGCCGTTCTTGGCAAGCTGACGCGCGCTTTCTGTCAGGGTGTGGATGTGCCATCCCGGTGTACCGGGTTCTGGTATAGCTTTGCGATTCATAGGCGTGGGTATCTGTTGAGCATGCGTCAGGAATGCAGGGTGTTAAAGTTGTGTTGTTTGTTGTTCGATGCCGCTGACTGGTTTGGCTTTCAGTAAATCTGCCGCCCATGCCATGGTTTCTTCAATTTGCGTGCCGAATTCATCAATGATAACGCGATTTTCCCGTTCCCGGAATTCCAAGCCGTATTCATATCTGGGATCCTTGGCGTTTGTATTCCAAATGTCACCGTTGATCACTTGCACGAAATGCTCATAGTCCAGGCCAAGCTGCAGCCAGTTTGAGGCGCATTCCAGCTTGACGGCGGGCTCTTTCAGCAGCTTCCGTGCATCGAGTACGCGCAGGCGCTGTGGCCAGCTAGCCAGTAATTGCAGGAAATGCAACATCTGCGCATGCCAGAAAACCGCCGCCGCACGCAGGTGAGGAAGCTGAGCGGGGATGATATCCGGAAAATCATTCTTATAGTTGACGAGTGTGGCGGCTTCGGATGCAAGCCATGGTATTTTCTGTTTGGTATCGTCGGTTTTCTTCAGGTTTGATATGAGGAAATCCCTCAAATCCGTATAAAGAAGAATACCGCGGGATGCAGGAAGGGCATTCATTACATCGTCAATTAAATTATTCGCAAGGTTTGTGGGTTTTATTAGTATGCTTTCGCCGTCTGCGTAAGTCTTGTTCAACAATGTCAGCATCAGGTCGGTAAGCGACTGTCCCTTTTGATTCCATTCCCCAGACGCCTGCATGCGTGATTTCACCGAGCTCATCTGAAAAAAAATCCAGGGTTCGCGGATTACCAGAGTTTTGCCCGGTGATTGCAATGCCCTTGCCAGCAAGGTTGAACAGCAGAATGAAATATGAAATATGAATTGAATGGGGGCCTGTGACGCCTGTATGTGGCCATAAGCTCTTATAACCTCGTCGACTGGCAAAGCCACGAGCCGTTCCCTGGTGTGCTGGATTCTATTGTCCAGGTATGTTGATTTAAGGAAGGTATCCTTGGTCACCTGGAGAAAATGGAGTTCTGCGCGATCCACGTCCATCCTGTAAAGCATGAAATCAGGATTTTGCACGACGTCTCTGGCGTCCAATTGGTCGTTCATTTACAGGTTCCTGTTTCCATCGCATACTGTAAAACTACCGTTGCATATTAGCGTTCACTGTCCATGGAATCCATATATGCATGACGAAGCCGACACAAAAACAATCACGCTCAGGGCCAGTGCGGGTGACAATGCCGCACAGGCGCAATTAGGGTTACGCCTGTTCCAGGCGGGCCAAATTCAAGAAGCTTTGCCGTGGATTGAAAAAGCCGCTGCTGCCGAACAGGTATTGGCTCTGAACCTTCTGGGGGTGATGCACCTGAATGGCGTTGCCGTGCCATTGGATATGCGCCGTGCCGCAACCTTGCTTAGCCGCGCATCGGAACTCGGTTTAAGGGAGGCAAACTACACCCTTGCCGGAATGCATGCCGCCGGATTCGGTGTGACAGCCGATCCGCGGCATGCCTGGCAGTTTTTGATACGTGCATGCCGGAGCGGCCATCCCCCGGCACTCAGGGCCGCTGGCGTCTTATATTTGATTGCCAGGCCCGGAGATATGAATGGGGTCCGCTTGCTGCGAATTGCTGCTGAGCGTGCCGATGGCCTGGCTCAGGCAATGCTGGCCGTGTGGCTGGCACAAAATGGATCCGCTCAGGAACTGGCTGAAGCCAGGTACTGGCTGGATCAGTCAGGCGCACACGGCCGGATCGCCGGACATTTGAATCCGGATTTACCGCCCGCCGGCGTGGCGCCGGACAGACCGATGGGTGAACCGGATTGGGAACGGCTGGAGCCCGTGATTCCTCCGACTGAGCCTGCGGGAAAATCGCAAACGCTGATTAAGAATGTGGTATATGAAATTCATGATGCACTGCCGTATTTGGCTTGTGAGTACCTGATTACCCTGTCGGCTCCACGCCTGAAGCCTTCGATGGTGGTGGATCCGCAGACCGGCAGGCAGGCGGTGAACCCTGTCAGGAGCAGTCATTCAATGTATTTGCCGCCAAATATGTGCGACTGTGTCGTCAGTTATGTAAGCAGCCTGATGGCGGGACTGGCGGAGCTGCCGGCATCCCATTCCGAACCCATATCCATCCTGCATTATTCTCCCGGCCAGGAATACAAACCCCACCAGGATTATTTTGTCGGCACAGCCGCTGGTGATACCCGCATTGAACAGCAGGGCGGACAACGCAAAGTGACGGTATTCACCTATTTAAGCGAGGTGCAGGAAGGCGGAGAAACGGATTTTCCCGAACTTCACCTGCGGATTCGGCCAGCGCGGGGGAAAGCGGTTAAATTCATGAATCTAGACGCTGATGATATGCCCAATCCTATGACCCTGCATGCCGGCCGCCCGGTCATACAAGGTGAAAAGTGGCTGGCTACGTTCTGGTTTCGCCAGCGCCCATTCGTATGGGAAATTTAGCCTTCAGCAGGACAGAAACCAGCCCGTGATGCTGTAGCGGATGCCGGTGGCGAACGGCGCCACGAAAGAAACACAATGTGGCGCCGGAACCCGAAACAGGCTGAGTGCGTTGAAGCGTGGCACATAGCTGTCGATGACTTTGCCTTCGCTGTCCATGAATTGCAGCAACCCGCCCCAATGGGCCTGCCAGTTTTTTGTCAGGCTGACGACATAGGCCAGTTCACGGCCACGCTCCACGTAATCATCAGTATGCTGCTTTAGAAAATGGCCGGGCATGTAGCGTGTTGCCTGGGCATTGGCTCGAATGATATTTTCCACTCCGCTGACCTTGCGTATGAATTCCAGGCATGGCTTGCTGTTCAGGAATTCCGTCGCCCGATGCAGATATAAGCCTGGATCACGCTGTTCCCGGTATGCGGTCACCATCATGTAGGTGTTAAACGCGAACTGATATCCCTCGCGTGCGGTGCTTTGGATATTTTGCATGAACGCCATGCGTTCAGCCTGGCTCATGGACTCAAATACGGCCTTTGGCAGGGTGGCGCCGCTATTGCCCTTCTGATACGCCAGGTCCCAGCGCACCTGCCTGGCCAGGCATTCGTGCAGTGCTTCCGCCTGATCCGGCACCAGGAAATCGGAAATCTGCAGCCGTTGTGCAAGGGCAAAATCAGCATGCAGCCTTTCACTGTCTAAATTCGTATTAAGCATGGTTTTAGGAATGTGGCCGGGAGATTGCGACCGCATTATAGGCAGCCAGGCGGCGACTTTCACAGGTGGCGGACGATGCTATAAAATAGTGTTTTACAGCATCTTCCCCCATGGCAGACGCAGGCCCACTCACGGCATTACCCGGCAAACCACACTAGACACGGCCAGCCAGCTGGGCGTGGGATTCAACATTAAATCGCAATGAACAACTCTTACCAACAGCGGTATGTGACAACGCCGTTCTCCGGCAGCAATGCTGCATACGTTGAATTCCTGTACGAACAGTATATGGAAAATCCAGAATCGGTCCCCAAGGAGTGGGCGGATTATTTCCGCGAGTTGCAGGCAAGCACGCCCGGACCAAAGGATACCCCCCGCAGCCCGGTGGAATTGGAGCTGGCAATCCGGGCCCATACCGGCCGTCTCAATCAGCGAGCATCTGCAATGCCGCTGCATCCCCTGGCCGCTGAGAAGCAGGCTGCCGTCATTAATTTGATCGAGGCGTATCGGGAGCGCGGACACTTGCGCGCCAGACTGGACCCGCTTGAGCTGTACGTGCCGCTGCCGGTTCCGGATCTGGACCTGGAGTTTCATGGACTGGGCAAGCCGGATATGGACACGGTATTCAGCACCGTGTCACTCAGCGGGCCGGACCGGATGCCGCTGCGGGACATCTGGGCGATCTTGCAGGACAGCTACTGCCGGACACTGGGTTTCGAATTCATGCATATGAGCAACAGTGAAGAACGCCTGTGGATCATTCAGCGGATCGAATCGGCGCGCGCCAATGCCCGGCTTACACCCGACGAGAAACGCATGATCCTGGATTCGCTGATTGCCGCCGAAGGTATGGAGAAATACCTGCATACGCGCTATGTGGGACAAAAGCGCTTCTCCATTGAGGGCGGCGATGCGCTGATTGCCATGCTGCACGACCTCATCAAGTACGCCGCTGGCTTGCACGTGCAGGAAACCGTGATTGGCATGGCTCATCGTGGCAGGCTGAACGTGCTCATCAATATGCTGGGCAAGTCACCGCGTGAGATCTTTTCGGAATTCGAAGGCAGCTATGATCCGCAGCACGAAACCGGTTCCGGAGATGTGAAATACCATCTTGGGTTTGCCTCGGATTTAAAGACGGTCAATGGCAATATGCATGTGGCATTGGCGTTCAACCCGTCGCATCTGGAGATTGTGAATCCGGTGGTTGTGGGTTCAGTGCGGGCCCGCCAGGACCGGCGCGGGGATGCCAGCGGGGAAATCGTACTGCCGGTGCTGATTCACGGTGATGCGGCCTTGTCAGGGCAGGGCGTGGGCATGGAAACGCTGCAGCTTTCACAAACCCGGGGTTTCCACACCGGCGGCACCGTTCACATCGTGCTCAACAACCAGATCGGCTTTACCATCAGCAACCCGCACGATGCCAGATCCACGCCGTATTGCACGGATATCGCCAAGATGCTGGAAGCGCCGGTAATCCACGTGAACGGCGATGACCCGGAAGCCGCGATTTTTGCCACGCGCCTGGCTCTCGATTACCGCCAGAAATTTCACAAGGATGTATTCATCGACCTGGTTTGCTACCGGCGTCACGGTCATAACGAAGCGGATGAACCTGCGGCTACTCAGCCGATCATGTACCGGAAAATCCGTGCACATCCCACTACCTTGGAATTGTATGTGCAAAATCTCCAGCAACAGAATCTGGCGGATAAGGCCGCGGTAGACGCCAAACTGATCCAGTATCGCGATCAGCTGGATGCCGGCAAACCGGTTGCCCCGAGCATCGTGACCCACGTGCCGAACCAGTACACGGTTAACTGGTCGAGGTATCAACAGCGGCATTGGCACGAAGAGGTAAATACCCAGCTTGCGGATAATCAATGCCAGGAGCTGGCCGAGGCGATAAACCATGTGCCGGATAATGTTATCCTGCATCCCACCGTTGCTCGCATATATGATGCGCGTCGCAAGATGGCGGCAGGCACGTTGCCAATGGACTGGGGGTTCGCCGAGTTGCTGGCATATGCCAGCCTGGTGACCAGTGGCTATCCGGTGCGCCTGACCGGGCAAGATACGGGCCGCGGTACTTTTTTCCACCGCCAGGCCGTACTGCATAATCAGAAAGATGGCAGCACCTACATCCCGCTTGAGCACATTGCCAAGGACCAAAAACCGTTCATGGTGGTGGATTCGCTGCTTTCCGAAGAAGGCGTCATGGGCTTCGAATATGGCTACAGCACCGCAGAGCCCGATGCGCTGGTGATCTGGGAGGCCCAGTATGGCGATTTCGCCAACGGCGCGCAGGTGGTTATTGATCAGTTCATTTCTGCAGGCGAGGCCAAATGGGGTCGTCTGTGCGGGCTCGTGCTGTTTCTCCCGCATGGTTACGAAGGCGCAGGTCCCGAGCATTCTTCCGCGCGGTTGGAGCGTTACTTGCAGTTGTGCGCAGAGCACAACATGCAGGTCTGCATACCATCCACCCCCGCGCAATTTTTCCATATGCTGCGTCGCCAAGTCATGCGACCATACCGCAAACCCCTGATTGTCATGACACCCAAGAGTTTGTTGCGGCACAAACTCTCTGTATCGCAGTTGCGGGACCTTACACATGGACGTTTCCATGTGGTTATTCCTGAGATTGACGATCTCCAGACCGGGCGCATACGGCGTGTAGTGTTCTGCTCCGGCAAGGTCTATTACGATCTGCTGGAAGCCAGGCGTGCGGACAAAAGCATAGATGACATAGCGCTGGTGCGGCTTGAGCAGCTTTATCCATTTCCCCATGAGGAATATGCAGATATCATCCAGCGCTATTCACAGGCCCGCGATATCGTTTGGTGCCAGGAGGAACCGCAGAATCAGGGCGCCTGGTATGAAATCCGGCATCGTTTACAGGACCCGCTCACGGCATTGCACACGCTGCGCTACGTTGGCCGTCCGGCATCCGCATCTCCAGCGGCGGGTTACGCGCAGCTGCACAAGCAACAGCAGGCTGCGTTGATCAGTGCAGCGCTAAGCAAAGGCGCAGTGCCGATGCCGGCAGACGCGCCTAAAATGAAAGCCAAAGCCAAAGCCAGAGCTGAATCGGAGTAGGCATGAGCATAGAAATCAAGGTACCCCAGTTGCCTGAATCCATCCAGGACGCCACGCTGGTCGGCTGGCACAAGCAAGCGGGCGATGCGGTTAAGCGGGATGAAAACCTGGTGGATATCGAAACCGACAAAGTCGTGCTGGAATGTCCCGCGCCTGCCGACGGCGTGCTCAAGGAGATCCGGATTCAGGGTGGTGCGACAGTCACCGCCGGGCAGGTGATCGCCATTCTGGATACGGATGTAGCGGGCTCCGGCGCCAAGCCGGCCACTATGCCCGAGGCCCGGTCCGAGCAACTGCCGGGTCAGGAAAAGGCAAGCGCTGCTGCCAGGCCGATGCGCGATGAACTGCCGCTCAGTCCTTCAGTGCGCCGGCTCGTAGAGGAGCACAAGCTGGATCCCGAAATGATCAAAGGCAGTGGTCCGGACGGCCGCCTCACCAAAGGTGATGTGCTGGCCTACGTCGAGCACGCCGGTACGAACGCTGGCACTGCCGGCGATACTCCGCATGCCCCGCAGGGCGGCGAACCGGCTGCCATACCAAAAATGCAGTCGCCTGCAGGCCAGCGCGAAGACCGCCGGGTGCCCATGACGCGCATGCGTGCGCGTATTGCCCAGCGTCTCAGTGAGTCACAGGCAAATACCGTGATGCTCACGTCCTTTAACGAAGTGGACATGAGTGAAGTGATGAACCTGCGGGCGCGTTTCAAGGAAAAATTCGAGAAACAGCAGGGCATCAAGCTCGGATTCATGTCCTTCTTTGTCAAGGCAGTGGTTCAGGCACTGAAAAATTATCCGGTTTTGAACGCTGCATGCGAAGCTAACGACATCATTTACCATGATTATTGGGACATCTGTGTGGCGGTTTCCACTCCCCGTGGCCTGGTAACGCCCGTATTGCGCGACGCGGACCAGATGGGTTTTGCCGAAATTGAAAAAACACTGGCTGATCTCGCGGTGCGAGCACGCGATGGCAAAATATCGCTGGAAGAACTGACTGGCGGCACCTTCACCATCACCAATGGCGGGGTATTCGGCTCGCTGTTTTCCACGCCAATCCTCAATCCACCCCAGAGCGGAATTCTTGGCATGCATGCCATCAAGGACCGCGCTGTAGTAGTAGACGGCAAAGTCGAGGCCCGTCCCATGATGTATATCGCAATTACCTACGATCATCGCATCGTCGATGGCCGTGAAGCTGTGTTGTTTCTGGTATCAATAAAGGAGCAACTTGAGGATCCAGCACGAATGCTGTTGCAAATCTGATTGCCTGTGACTGCCCTGTGGCGTGAAGCTCCCGGAATCGCATCAAAACTGCTGACAGTTTCCTATGCCAGCCCTGCCGGAGGCGGCACCTGGAAATTAACCAAGGGAATCGAACATGAACGAATCATATGATGTTGTGGTTATCGGTGCCGGGCCTGCCGGCTATGTGTGTGCGATCCGTGCTGCGCAGAATGGCTTGAAAACCGCCTGCGTGGACAACTGGAAAAATCCGGATGGCAAACATGCCCTTGGTGGTACCTGTCTCAACGCCGGCTGCATACCTTCGAAAGCGCTGCTGGAATCCTCGGAAATGTTTCACAAGGCCAAGCATGAATTTGCTTCCCACGGAATCAAACTCGGTACTCCGCAGGTTGATGTGCAGGTAATGCAGGCCCGCAAATCCAGGATTGTCAGCAGCCTCACCGGAGGTATCGCAGCGCTGTTCAAATCCAATAATGTAACCGGCATCCAGGGGACTGCACGCTTGCTCAAGAACGGCAGCGTCGAAGTATCCGACTCCGGTGACCCTAAAAAGAAGGACATCATCCAGGCCAGGCACATAGTGCTGGCTTCGGGGTCGGAACCTGTGGAGTTGAAGGTTGCGCCATTCGATGGCAAGGACATAGTGGATTCCTGGGGTGCCCTGGAATTCACGTCTGTGCCCAAGCGATTGGGAATCATCGGTGGTGGAGTGATTGGCCTGGAACTCGGCAGTGTCTGGCATAGGCTCGGATCGGAAGTGGCCATCATCGAAGCCATGGAAAACTTCCTGTTCATGGCCGATCAGCAGATTGCGCAGGCCGCAGCCAGGGAATTCAAAAAGCAGGGACTGAACGTGCGCCTGGGGTCAAAAGTCACCGCTGCGATAAAGGGCAAGGACGGTGTGCGCGTACAATATGAAGACAAGGATGGCAGGCATGACCTGACGGTGGACAAGTTGATCGTCTGCGTGGGACGCAAGCCCGCAACCGCCAATTTGCTGGAGGACGGATGCGGCGTAAAAACCGACTCCCGGGGCTTCATTCAGGTGGACGATGAATGCCGGACAGGTGTCAGGAATATCTGGGCAATCGGCGATTGTGTGCGCGGGCCCATGCTGGCCCACAAGGGCTCGGAAGAAGGCGTGATGGTGGCAGACCTGATGGCTGGCAAAGTCGCGGAAATGAACTACGATGTT
This sequence comes from Gammaproteobacteria bacterium, assembly GCA_028870845.1. Lineage (GTDB taxonomy): Bacteria > Pseudomonadota > Gammaproteobacteria > Natronospirales > REEB76 > REEB76. The sequence continues at coordinate 12,484 of JAGWOR010000002.1, forward strand.
ATTCCATCGATCATATACACATGGCCTGAAATCGCTTGGGTAGGCAAGACCGAGGAGGAACTCAAAAAGCAGGCGATACGCTACAAGGCAGGCAGTTTTCCGTTTGCCGCCAATGGCCGTGCCAAAGCAATGGAAGCGCCCGCCGGCATGGTGAAGATACTGGCGCGTGCCGATACTGATGAAATACTCGGCGTGCACATCCTGGGGCCGATGGCCTCCGAGCTGATCGCCGAGGCGGTTGTCGCCATGGAATTCCGCGCCAGTGCCGAGGACATTCAGCGTACCATCCATGCACATCCGACCCTCTCGGAAGCCATGCATGAGGCGTCGCTGGCGGCAGACAAACGCGCTATCCACGCCATAAACAGATGAGCATAGATAGCGTATATTCCTTAATCCATGGAGGGCGCTGAATGCGCCTTCTTTTTTATACGCCAGGCATTCCGTGCAGCAAGAGGAGTGTGCATCATGCATAAATATTACAGCGGCCTACTGTGCGCATTGCTGCTTTTGCCGGCAGCGGGCAGGTGTGCAGTGCCTCCGCATGCGGTGGTATTCATCTATCATCGCTTTGGAGACGACCGCTACCCTTCAACCAACATCAGACTGGACCAGTTTGAAGCGCAGCTGAACTGGCTTGCACAGAATCACTATCAAGTATGGCCATTGCCTAAAATCGTTAGATACCTGCAGGAAAACAAGCCCATGCCGGACCACGTAGTGGCCATCACCATCGATGATGCGTTTCAATCTGCCTACGTGAATGCATATCCGCGGCTTAAGGCGCGTGGCTGGCCTTTCACCGTGTTTGTCAGCACCTCCGCGGTGGATGAACACCTGCCCGATTTCATGAGTTGGGATGAACTCCGCGAGATGGCCAAGCACGGCGCCAACTTCGGGGATCACACGGTGGATCACGCGCACCTGCCGTTCAGGTATAAGGGCGAGACCGATATGATATGGGCTGACCGGGTGCGCAAGGATATCCTCCAGGCCCAGGCGCGCATCCAGGCTGAACTCGGCCCGGACACCAATGAATCCCCCAAGTTGTTTGCCTACCCGTATGGTGAGTACGACAAGGATCTTGCTGAATTGGTCAACGGGCTGGGTTTCGTTGCCTTCGGGCAGGAAGCGGGCGCACTGGATGAACCGCTGGATCCGCGGGCTTTACCGCGCTATCCCATCGAAGAACATTATGGCGACCTGCCGAGTTTTATCTTGAAGGCGCAAAGCCTGCCGATGCCCATCATAAGCCTCAAACCATGGAATCCATTGGTCACTATGAATAATCCGCCAAGCCTTGCCGTGACCCTGAAACCGGGCGTGATCCCGGCGGATGCCCTGCATTGTTACCTGAATGGCCCGCCCATGACGGTGCATTGGCTGAATACATCCAAAACACAGTTCAGTCTGCAGGCTGGCCAGCCTGTGGGAGTAGGGCGCAGCCGTTACAATTGCACCGCACTCGTAGGCGGGCGCTATTACTGGTATAGCCATATGTGGCTGCTGCCGCCCGCGCCGCCAGCAAAGTCATGAACCACTGATCAATTTTCGGGTACTGACCGCTACGCGGTATTCTGGACGTCTAATTACCGGATGGCTGTTTATTAATAAAGCGGTTTAATCACCGGTGTTGGAAAGCGACAAGTTTGCCAGTTTGCTCAACTCGTTGCTGCGGATCATGGCGCGGATATTCTCGATGTATGCATCGCCGGTGATCGAATAGCGGTTAAGGGCGCCGGCAAGCTTGAGGGCATCCAGAGGTTTACCACTGGCGCGCATCTGCGCCCGCAGATTGCGGAAATCCACGTAGGCGAAGCCGACATTGATATTGTTCAGATAGGCACGCACCGAAGTTTGGATATCCGGATAGACGCGCACCAGGTGATTGGCGTCGTCCCCGCGGTTTACCGGCACGCTGCCCTGGTCGGTATCCCAGGTCCAGATGCCGAACAGATTGTTGCCTTCGAGGGCAAAGCGTGATGTGCCCCAGCCGCTTTCCTGGGCGGCCTGCGCCAGCACCAGGGCCACCGGCACCGTATCCACGCGATTAAGCAGGGTTTCACGCACTTTCGGGTCGTTTAAGTCGCCATCCACATGGTATTGGGCGGCGATGGCCAGGATTTCCTGGCCGGCATCAGATTGGGAATCGATGGCGCCGCGGCCGAATTGCTGCAATATGAATTCGCGCTGACGCCAGATGCGTAAATTCTCGGCAAGGACGATGGGCAGAAGCGCGCGAAAAAACACGGTCTTCTTCTGCTGCTTATCCAGGGTGTCGAGGCCGTAGGGTAGCGAGGTGATGGCGTATGGCGGCACGCTATCCTGGGGAGGCCAGGAATAGTCCTGGCTTAAAAAAATATTTTCCAAGGCCGTGGCGGATGGCGGCTTTATGGGTATCAGGTCAACCTTATCGATGAGGACAACCGGATCCCCGGGCGCGTGCCGCTGATGCCATACGATGAGGCCCGCCACCAGGAAGGGCACGGTGGAGAGCAGCATATACACCACAAACCGTGCGATGCGCACGGCCAGCTTGGACTGGGATGGATTGGCGCGCTGCGCTCGGATATGCGGTTCCTCGTGTAATTAAGCGTCACTGAACTAGTATAGGTTACACAGCCGCCGGTTCCCTACCGCCCATGCCTGCTGGTGTCGGCCGCGGGCCATAGGCTGGCTTGAAAGATCAAAGTACGCGGCACAATGCACGCTATGGCGGCATAGTATCCAGACCAAAGTGAGCATCAGCCGGTGAATTTCTGGCCTGTGCTCCGGCTTTCCTGAGTATTCGAACTAAGGTTTGTAAATGACTTGCTAGGTGAATTCTTGTGAGGGCGGGTACCGGCTCTACAGTGCATGAAAATACTGCAGTATTCGTGTTTTTAACGCTATCATATACGGCAGTTCTACCAGTTTATGCACCATTCCAGGAGCTCTTCCATGATTATACGCAGCGCAGGCCTGTTCCTAGCTTTGGCCGCCACGGCATTTGCCGTACAGGCGAATAACCTGGATATTAACCTCGGCAGTAACGCCGCAGCCGTTAATTTTTCCACCAATCTGACCAGCACCGGTTTGGAGGCTGATGCAGGTTATCTGCATCATACCAGTCAGGTGGATATCGGTAATGTCGGCTTGCAAGTGGTGGGTGATTCGAATCCCGCGGGCTCGCCGTTCATTTTCGCGGTCGGGGGCAAGGTTTTTTTCATAAGCCCCAAGCAGAACTATGGCAATGGTACAGTGCTTGGACTTGGCGGCCACTTTAATTACACCTGGCCAACTTACAACCGCTTCATAATCGGCGGCGAGCTTTATTACGCGCCTAGTATTGTGTCATTCAATAATGCCGACCGTTATCTGGAATTTGGTGTGAATGCCGGATATGAAATTCTCCACAACGCGGAACTGTACGTGGGCTACCGGCATATTTCAGCGGCGTTCACCCATACCGGAACCTTGACTCTGGACAGCACATTCATGGTCGGATTCAACCTATCATTCTGATTTATTTGGTACGGGTGTATGCATGGCGGGTCACAGCAAGTGGGCGAACATACAGCATCGCAAAAACAGCCAGGATGCCAAGCGCGGCAAACTGTTCACGCGACTGATTCGTGAAATTACCAGCACAGCCCGCCAGGGCGACGCTGATCCGAATACCAATCCACGTTTACGGCTGGCGGTGGACAGGGCCCTGGCCGCCAACATGACCCGCGATACCATCGAACGTGCCATCAAGCGCGGTTCTGGCGAATTACAGGGCGCAGCCCTGGAAGAAATTCGCTATGAGGGGTATGGGCCCGGCGGCGTTGCCATCATCGTCGATTGTCTGTCAGATAACCGTACCCGCACCGTTGGGGAAGTACGCCACGCCTTTACAAAACATCATGGCAATCTGGGGGCGGACGGCTCGGTCAGTTATCTTTTCAACGAATGCGGAGTCCTGGTTTTCAGTCCGGATACAGGCGAAGACAAGGTCATGGAAGCAGCGCTGAATGCCGGCGCGGAAGATGTGATAGACGGCGATCAGGGAATTGAGGTTTTGACCGACCCGGCGGCATTTCATGCCGTCAAGGAAGCCATGGAAAATGCAGGATTGAAACCACTTTCCTCTGAGATCACCATGCGTGCGGCGATATCCGTGCCGCTGGAACCGGCCCAAGCCCAGAATGTACTGGAGCTGCTGGAGGCACTGGAAAACCTGGATGATGTCCAGACGGTGTATTCGAACGCCGAATTCCCGGATGAAATGCTGCAGGCTTCATGACCTCAGGTACTGAGTGATCCACAACATCAGAATTCTAGGCATAGACCCGGGCTCCCTGTATACGGGCTACGGGATCATTGACAGCCAGGGCGACAACCTGAAACATGTGGCCAGCGGGTGCATACGTACAAACGGCGGTGAGTTCACCAGACGGCTACAAGAGATATTTTACGGGGTTGGAGCATTATTGGATGAATTCCGGCCCCAGGAGCTGGTGGTGGAAAAAGCCTTTGTACACAAAAATGCCGATAGCGCCCTCAAGCTCGGCCAGGCACGCGCCGCTGCCATTTGCGCAAGCTTGCCCCAAGCGCTGCCGGTGCATGAGTACACGCCGCGTGAAATCAAGCAGGCGCTTACCGGCCGGGGTGGCGCCAGCAAAATCCAGGTCCAGCATATGGTGAAGAGCCTGCTCAGGCTGCAGGGCGTCATGCAAGCGGACAGCGCGGATGCTTTGGCGGCCGCCATTTGCCATGCCCATAGCCGCGGTATGCGCCTGCGGCTGGCGGCCGGCCAGGGCGGTCAGCAATGATCGGTCTGCTGCGAGGCGTGATACTGCACCGGCACCCGCCCCATCTGCTGATCGATGTGCATGGAGTCGGATATGAAATTGAGTCACCCATGTCCACTTTCTACGACCTGCCGGACACCGGTGCCGAGGTGTTGCTGTATACCCACCTGGTGGTGCGTGAGGACGCGCATATTCTTTTCGGTTTCGCCACGGAAACCGAACGCCGCCTTTTCCGTGCCCTGATCCGCGTGAATGGCGTGGGACCGCGACTGGCGCTCACCATACTTTCTGGCGTCAATGTCGAAACCTTCGCGCGCAGCGTTCTGGATAACGATACTGCCGCGCTTACGCGATTGCCGGGTATCGGCAAAAAGACCGCCGAACGCCTGATCGTGGAAATGCGTGACCGGCTGGAAGAGGCAATCAGTATCGACGCTGCCATCACCGGAAAACCGAATCCGCGTGATGAAGCGTTGTCCGCGCTGGTAAGTCTGGGCTACAAGCCGCAGGAAGCCGCCCGCATGTTGCGCGGCGTGCCGGATTCCGGTATCAGCAGCGAGGAAATTATCCGCCGGGCGTTGCAGAACGCCGCACGCGGGCAGTGAGCAGTTATGCCGGTTGAACGATTGATCACTTCAAAAAACACTCCGGAGGACGATGCCCTGGACCGTGCGATCCGTCCGCGTACTTTGGCTGAATACATCGGCCAGCAGGCGGTGCGCGACCAAATGGATATATTCATCCAGGCTGCCAAAAAACGTGGTGAAGCGCTGGACCATGTATTGATCTTCGGCCCGCCGGGACTAGGCAAAACCACGCTGGCACACATCATCGCCCATGAACTGGGCGCCAACCTCCGCCAGACATCCGGACCGGTGCTTGAGCGCCCAGGCGATCTGGCGGCGCTGCTCACGAACCTTGAGCCGCGCGACGTGCTGTTCGTGGATGAAATCCACCGTCTCAGTGCGGTGGTGGAAGAGGTGTTGTATCCGGCGCTCGAGGATTACAAGCTCGACATCATGATCGGGGAAGGTCCGGCGGCGCGTTCCCTCAAACTCGATGTGCCGCCGTTTACACTGGTGGGTGCCACCACCCGCGCAGGGTTACTGACTTCGCCCTTGCGTGACCGCTTCGGGATCGTACAGCGGCTGGATTTCTACAGTCACGAGGAGCTTACCCGAATCATTACGCGTTCGGCCCGCATCCTTAATCTTGTCATCGATCAGGAAGGCGCCCACGAAATTGCCACGCGTTCACGCGGCACTCCCCGCATCGCCAACCGCCTGTTGCGCCGGGTGCGTGACTACAGTGAAGTCAAGGCGGATGGTTCAATTCATGCCGAGACGGCACGCCTGGCCATGGACCTGCTGGACGTGGACGTGCATGGTTTCGATATGCTGGATCGTAAGCTGTTGCTCACGGTCATAGAGAAGTTTTCCGGCGGTCCGGTGGGGGTCGACAGCCTGGCGGCGGCCATCGGCGAGGAGCGCGGCACCATCGAGGACGTGCTGGAACCGTTCCTGATCCAACAGGGTTTCCTGATGCGCACAGCCCGCGGGCGCATGGCCACCCGGACCGCCTATGAGCATTTCGGCCTGAAACCGCCGCAGCGGGATGCATCTGCGGACCTTTTTGATGGCGCACGGGATTAAACCTCGTGGAAAGGGGAACCAGCAACCCGGCCCAGGGTCACATGCCAGGACATGGCGGTAGCGCAGCGGAGGTTTCCGGGACATTCACCTGGCCGGTGCGCGTTTATTACGAAGACACTGATTTTGGCGGCGTGGTTTATCACGCCAATTACCTCAAATTCCTGGAACGCGGCCGTAGCGAATGGCTGCGGCACCTGGGTTTCGAGCAGGACAAATTGCGGGAGCAACTGGGTATCCAGTTCGTGGTGGTCGGCATGCAACTGGAATTTCACCAGCCAGCGCTCTTCAACCATGAGCTGGAGGTCAGTGTGCTGGTTACCGGCATGCGGCCAGCCAGTATGATATTCGACCAGTCAATTACGGATTTGACGGCTGGTCGCGCGCTGGTCTGTAGCGCCCAGGTTCGGGCCGCGTGCGTGGACAGTGTGACCCATAAACCCAAACCCTTGCCGCGGGAAATCGTGGCGGAGCTTGCTTAATATGAATGGCCAAGAATCCTTCGTTGAAATCGCCCTGCATGCCAGCCTGGTGGTAAAAATCGTGCTGCTCATCCTGCTGGCGGCGTCGCTGGCATCCTGGGCGGTGATATTCCGAAAACACCGCATGCTCAAGGAGGCGCGCAATGCCACCGACCAGTTCGAGAAGCGCTTCTGGTCAGGCGGGGAGATCGCTGCCATCTATAAGGAAATCAGCGGTACAGGGGCGGAAAACGGCATGGAAAGCATCTTCGAGGCCGGATTTGGCGAATTCGCCCGTCTGCGCAAGCAGGGGGACGCCCAGGGCATGATTATCGAGGGTACACGCCGTGCCATGCGGGTGGCACAGATACGCGAAGTGGACCGGCTGGAGGAAAACCTCGCGTTCCTGGCCACCGTGGGTTCCACCAGTCCGTATGTAGGACTGTTCGGCACGGTGTGGGGCATTATGAATGCGTTCCACGGCCTAGGGAATGTGCAACAGGCCACCATTTCCATGGTGGCACCGGGAATTTCCGAGGCTTTGATCGCCACCGCCATGGGCTTGTTCGCCGCCATACCGGCGGTGATCGCCTATAACCGCTTCGCCAATCAGGTGGAACGCCTGGAAACACGCTTCGACAGTTTCCTGGATGAATTTTCCACCATCCTGCAACGCCATGTGGGCGGGCGCTCCGCAGTGCAAGGGTAGACGGGTATGGCCGGCGGACGCAGCAAACGGCGCATGATGAGCGAGATCAACGTGGTGCCCTACATCGACGTGATGCTGGTGCTGTTGATCATTTTTATGGTTACAGCCCCCCTGCTGACCCAGGGCGTGAAGGTGAACCTGCCCAACGCCAGCGCCAGGCCATTGGACCTGAAACCCAATGAAACCCCGGTGGTGCTGACGGTGACCGCGGATGGCAAGTATTACCTGAACATCGGCGCCCATCCGAACCAGCCCATCGATGCAAAATTGGTGGTGGCGACAGTGGCGGCGGTACTGAAACTGCGGCCCGGAACCCATGTGGTGGTACGTGGCGATCGCGATGCCCGCTACGAACAGATTATGTATGCCATGGTGCTCTTACAAAGGGCAGGCGCGCCCAGTGTCGGCATGGAAACCAACCCCAATAACCCGCCTCAGGTAAAAATTACCGGCAAAAGCTGACGGATAGCTATTTGGAAACACGCGCACAAGTCCTGATGCCCTGGCTGTATTCGCTGCTGCTGCACGCGGGGTTCGTGGTTTTACTGGTGCTCAGCATCCACTGGTCCAATTCCACGTTGCCGTCCCTGGGCGGCCACGGCGATGTCGCCCAGCCGGTGCAGGCCACAGTGGTGGACCAGAAACTGATCCAGCAGCAGATGGATCTGCTGCAAGCCCAACAGAAACAGAAACAGGAAGCGGCCCAGCGGTTGCAGCAACAGGCGGCGGCCGCCAAGACCGAGCGCCAGCAGGAGGAACAGAAGGTCGCCCAGCTCAAGCAGCAGCAGGCGGCCGCTCAGCAGGCCCTGGATCAGAAACTTGCCGATCTGCAAAAGCAGGCCCAGGCTGAGCAGGACCGGCTCGCCAAGCTCAAGGCCCAGGCAGCAGCCCAGGCCAAGCAGCGCAAAACCGCTGAAAATGCCCGCCGCCAGGCGGAATTGAAGCGCGAAATCGCCGCAGAGCAACGTGCCCTGGACGCAAAAAAAGCCTCGTATAAGCAGCAGTGGGCGGCGCTGATTACCCAGAAGATCGAGAACAACTGGGCGAAGCCACCATCGGCGCCGGATGATCTAAAATGCATCGTTAATGTGCAGCAGGTTCCCGGCGGTACTGTTACGGACGCTGCCGTCGGTACATGCAATGGCGATGAGGCAGTACGCCAATCGATCGTAAATGCCGTATATCAGTCATCGCCCTTGCCACCGCCACCGGATCCGTCCATTTTCGACAGAAATCTGACCATAACCTTTTGCCCGGGATGCAACCCAGGAAACTAAATATGTGGCGAAGAGTATTGCTGGTTTTCGGATTGTGTATGTTGCCAATTGTGGCTTCACACGCGACGCTGGAAATTACCGTAACCCGCGGCGTGAACACTGCCGTACCCGTAGCAATCGTGCCTTTCGGTTGGGAGGTGCAGGGACCGGCGCCAAGTACGGATGTGGCGGCAGTGATCGGAGCGGACCTCACCCGCAGCGGGCGTTTTAAGGCAATCCCCGATAAATCCATGCTGGAAAAGCCCACCCAGGCCAGCGCCATCAACTTCACCAACTGGCGCATTCTGGCGGTCAATGACCTGGTCATTGGACGCATCAAACCCGCCGGCAGCAACTATCAGGTGGAGTTTCAGCTGTTCAACGTCTATACCGGACAGCAGCTGCTGGGATTAAGCATACTCACCACACCCCAGGGACTGCGCTGGACTGCCCATAAGATCAGTGACCTGATTTACCAGAAACTCACCGGCCAACAGGGTGCATTTGCCACCCGCATCGCTTATGTGGAAATCTCCGGCAAGGGCGGCAAAGACAGCCATTACGCGCTGGTGGTGGCGGATTCCGATGGTGCTAATCCGCAGACGGTGTTCGAATCCAGTCAGCCCATCATGTCGCCGGACTGGTCGCCAGACGGCAAATACATTGCATATGTTTCCTTTGAAAGCGGACTGCCCGCCATTTACATGCAGGATATTTACACCGGCAAACGCGAACTTTTGTCGGAAAGGCGGGGTCTCAACAGTGCGCCGGCATTCTCGCCGGACGGCAAGTCGCTGGCGATGGTTCTATCATCGTCACCCGGCAATCCAGATATCTATGTGATGGACCTTGCGACACACAAGCTGCGGCGGATCACTCATTCGGAAGCCATCGACACGGAACCCACATGGTCTCCGGATGGGCGGAGCCTGTATTTCACCTCTGACCGGGGCGGCAGCCCGCAGATATATAAAGTGAGTTTGAGTGGAGGAGCACCGCAACGCATCACGTTTGACGGCAACTATAATGCGCGTTCGCGAATCTCGCCGGACGGCAAGACCCTGGCCATGGTACACCGTGAAAACGGGCAATTGCGGATCGCAGTCATGAACCTGAATACCGGCGCACTGCTGACGCTCACAGATGGAAGCCTGGACAAGTCGCCCAGTTTTGCTCCCAACGGCGGCATGATTATTTACGAGGCCGACTACCATGATCGGGGCGTGCTGGCGGAAGTTTCTGTGGACGGTCAGGTAAGCGAGCGGCTTTCGGAAAGCCAAAGGGGCGTCAGCGTGTATGCTCCCGTTTGGGGGCCATTCCTGTCACAATAGTATGCATATGTATTTTGGTGCGATCGGTTACCCTGATAAGGAGACAGTCATGAAGTTTCTGCGCTATGGTTTTATGGCATTCGTGGTGGTGCTGTTTGCCGCCGGCTGCGCCAAGACTGTGAAGCCGGTAACGCCGCCTCCGGCGACGGCGCCGTCGACGTCCGCAACCACGCCGCCCGCAACTTCCACGGCAGCTCCTCCATCCGTCACCCAGCTGAGTCCGCTGGACGATCCCAACAACATTCTTTACAAGAAAGTTGTGTATTTTGATTTTGACAAAAGCAACATCAAACCCGAATTCCTGGATATGCTTACGGCGCACGCCAAATACCTGATCGCCCATCCCAGCCAGAAGATCCGCATCGAAGGCTACACCGATGAACGCGGCACCTGGGAGTACAACATCGCACTGGGCGACCGCCGGGCGCAATCCGTACGCCGCTTCCTGCTGTTTCAGGGTGTAAATCCGGACCAGATCAGCACCGTAAGCTACGGTGAAGCGCATTCGGTTTGCAGCCAGCACAATGAGGCCTGCTGGTCGCAGAATCGCCGTGCGGTACTGGTGTATCTGTCCCCATGAAAACCCGGCTTTGGATAGGTATCGCTGCGTGCCTGGCGGGCTTGCTGGGCGGCTGCAGTACCACGGTCAAGCCCGACGATCCGGTCTATATCCGTCAGCAGCAACTGGAAGCGCGGGTTGACCGTCTCGACCAGATCTTCAACAACCAGAGCCTGGCGAACCTTTCGCAGAATATCGACAACCTGCAGCAGCAGATCAACGACCTGCGCGGTGACATACAGGTGCTGCAACATGATCAGCAGCTCACCAACAAACAACAGCGGGATCTGTATTCGGATCTGGACAAACGGCTGCAGAAACTGGAAATGAGCCTGACCAGCAACGCTTCCACGCCGGCTGCCGGCGCCACCACGCAGATATCAGCGGCCGGCACGACTTCGAACGCGGCAACATCCGGCGGCGATCAGACCGCGTACCAGCGAAACTTTAATTTGCTGAAACAGGGGCGCTATGAAGACGCCATCAACGGCTTTACCAATTTCATCCAGCAGTATCCGCAAAGTCCACTGGTGCCGAATGCGGAATTCTGGATGGGGGAATGCCACTATCAAATGAGCGATTTTCAGGGCGCACTGGTCAATTATCAGGCGGTGCTCAAAGGTTATCCGAATTCCAATAAAGCGCCTGATGCCCTGCTTAAAGTAGGTTATTCACAGTATGAAATGCAACGCTATGCAGATGCACGCAAGACCCTGGATAGCGTGATCAAGCGATATCCAGGAACCAATGTGGCCAATCTGGCAAGGCAGCGCCTGCAGCGCATGCGAAAAGAAGGGCACTGACCGGTAACCCCATTGAATGCTGATGCGATGCAGGTAAAGCCACAACGCGATGCGTTGCCGGCGGATCAGCGGCTGAAAATCACCGAGATTTTTTATTCCATTCAGGGTGAAGCGGAAAGCGTCGGCTGGCCGACGGTATTTATCCGGCTCACTGGATGCCCATTAAGATGCCGTTATTGCGACACGGCTTATGCGTTCCACGGCGGCAAATGGACGAGTCTCGATGAAATCCTGCAGCGCGTGGCAGAGTACTCGCCCCGGTATGTAACTGTCACCGGCGGGGAACCTCTGGTACAGACAAACTGTACTGTGCTGCTCCGGCTGTTATGCGACACTGGTTATCATGTGTCCATCGAAACCGGCGGCTCCTTGCCAATCGAGAATCTCGATGAACGTGTAATACGAGTAATGGATCTGAAAACACCGGACTCCGGTGAGAATCATCGCAATCTGTATTCCAATATTCAGTTCCTGCGCGGCAAAGATCAGGTGAAATTCGTGATCTGCAGCAGGCGGGATTACCAATGGGCTTGCGATGTACTGCTGGAATACAAGCTTCCCAGCCGGTGTCAGGTGCTGTTTTCGCCCAGCCATGAGCAGTTGAATGCAACTGAACTGGCCGAGTGGATGCTTGCCGACCGCTTGCCGGTGCGTCTGCAGCTGCAAATACACAAGTATCTCTGGGGCAACGTGCCAGGCCGCTAAATTTGACAGAATCAGCCAGCATGAAAAAAGCCGTTGTGTTGCTGTCCGGCGGCCTGGATTCAGCCACCACTCTGGCCATAGCAAGCCGCGAGGGTTATAGCTGCTTTGCCTTGAGCCTCGCCTACGGACAGCGGCACAGCGCCGAACTGGCCGCCGCTGCGCGCATCGCCCAAAGATTCGAGGTCTTTGAACATAAGACACTTTCAGCGGATCTTGCCTCCCTAGGCGGATCAGCCCTGACTGACACGGGCATCCCGGTGCCCAACCGGCCGTCCACCGGTATACCGGTGACTTATGTACCGGCGAGAAACACCCTGTTGCTGGCCTTGGCTCTCGGCTGGGCGGAAACCCTCTCGGCATGGGATATTTTCATAGGCGTCAATGCCGTGGACTATTCCGGCTATCCTGACTGCCGCCCGGAGTTCATCGGTGCATTTGAAACACTGGCGAATCTCGCCACCAAGGCTGGCGTCGAGGGCAGGCGGTTTCACATCCATGCGCCGCTGCTGCAGCTCAGCAAATCGGAAATAATCCGTCAGGGCATTGCCTTGGGGGTTGATTATTCTTCCACGGTCTCGTGCTATAAAGCAGATTCAGCTGGCCGGGCTTGCGGGCGTTGCGACAGCTGCCGTTTAAGAAAGCAGGGCTTCATGGAAGCGGGTATTGCGGATCCCACGCGATACGCCGACGGGTTGTAATCGCAAGCATATGCGCTATTATGCGCGGCTTCGCATAATCTTCGCGCGCAACCGGGTCCAGGTATGATCCGTGAACCAACGGTAGCCTGAGACTTTGGGGCAAGACAAAACCGGGCCGTTAGCTCAGTCGGTAGAGCAGCTGGCTTTTAACCAGTTGGTCGGGCGTTCGAATCGCCCACGGCCCACCAGTTTTGCAGCTTACACAACAGTCCCGGGGCAATTTTCCCAAGGCTATGGTTCAGTGTCCGCATGTTCCGTGTGATGCTTATTACAAAAAATTAATTCCATCCGCACACTGGCTTCTAAGTACTCCACGTGGCTGAACTGGCAATTCATTTCTGCTAAGAACTCCAACCTTTGCAGTTCGAATATGCATTTAAACGATACGTCATACCGACGTTACAGCATTGTCTCGATAAGTGGAACTTATTAATTGCGAATCCTGTCCACACTCAGCAACCGGGTTAACGAAATTTGTTCACCCAGGAACAATTGCAGAACGATCGGAGGCACCACTATGTTGGCTAGAATGCGCACGTTGTCAGTCGCGGCTATTGCGGGATTGGGTGTTACTGCAGGCGTGTTGTTCTTTAATCACATAAACAATACACGTCATGCAGCCATACGAACTGCGGATACATCTTGTGTCCAAAAAGCTTCAGATAAGTCATCCTGTATGGATACCGACCCGGTCATCAACCTTGGGCGAGTGGTCGTGACCCCGACAGCCAGGGAACTGCGCTTGGCAGAAGCCAGGGTCAAGACGGGGCAGGTGTCGAACACCGGCTGACCAAGCATAGCCAATCCATTCAGAGTCAACGTCAAATTCCGTGCCGGTTGACCGCGTAGCCAGCCAGGCATCATATGCTGGTAGAATCATGTGTTGATACCTGAAGCGGATTTCGGTCACAAACCCAGGTATGACCACGTGCGATTTTAATATGGAGGTGCTATAGCTATGCGATTGCAGGAATTGGAGGTAATTGCCCAGAAGATGGTGGCCGGAAACCGCGGGTTACTGGCGGCCGACGAGAGCACTGGAACAATCGAAAAGCGCTTCAAGGCTATTGGAGTTGCTTCCACGGAAGAATCCAGGCGTGCCTATCGCAACATGCTGTTTACTGCTCCGGGACTGGAGAAATTCATCAGCGGCGTCATCCTGTATGACGAAACCATCCGGCAGAAAACCCTCAGCAATGTCCCGTTTGCCGATTACCTGACAGGCTTGGGTATCGTTCCGGGCATCAAAGTCGACAAGGGAGCCAAGCCGCTGGCCAACAGCCCGGACGAGAAAATCACCGAAGGACTTGACGGCTTGAGGGAGCGCCTGCAGGAGTACTACAAATTGGGCGCGCGCTTTGCCAAATGGCGTGCAGTGATCGATATCAGTGAAAATATCCCCACCGGATATTGCATTCGGGCAAATGCCCAGGCATTGGCGCGCTACGCGGCATTATGCCAAGAAGCCCAAATTGTCCCGATTGTTGAACCCGAGGTATTGATGGATGGTGCACACGGCATTGAACGCTGCGCGGCAGTAACTGTTTCCACGCTCAAGGCGGTTTTTGACGAGCTCTATACCCATGGCGTGGCTCTTGAGGGCATGATCCTCAAGCCCAACATGGTCATCAGCGGCATGTTGTGCCCCCATCAGGCTTCAGTGGAGCAGGTAGCCCGTGAAACACTGCGTGTGCTCAAAGAGAGGGTGCCTGCAGCCGTGCCTGGAATTATGTTCCTGTCCGGGGGCCAAAGTGCTGAACTGGCAACCGCACACCTGAATGCCATGAATGTATTGAGCAATCATCCATGGAAATTGAGTTTTTCCTATGGTCGGGCGCTGCAGGCCCAGTCACTGGAAGCCTGGAAGGGTCAGGCAGACCGGCAGATGGCGGGTCAGAAGGCATTGATTCATCGGGCCGCCTGCAACAGCTCTGCATGTGCCGGAACTTATACGGCGCAGATGGAAAAGGCTGCCTGAAGCACCCTTATAATGCGTTTAATGCGATTTTAAGCACGGATGCCGGCATATCCAGCATTCCCCTCATAAACCCTCAGGTATGCGAGTATGCCAGCCGGTTCCTACCTGCTCACAAGCCACCTGGATGGCCTGGGAAATGGTGTATGCAGCGGCCCGTTGACGGGATGTACGGGTAAAACTAGACTAGACCGTCCAGTCTAATCAGACCGATGCTCCGTACAGGGCAAAATGTACGGCAATCAGGAATCAAGCCACATGACACAAACGAACAATGAAAACGTGGTGGAGATCTCCGGCCTCAAATACCGGGTTGGCGACAAAGTCATTTTTGACCGCCTCAACATCAACATACCCCGGGGCAAGATTACCGCCATCATGGGCCCCAGCGGCACTGGCAAAACCACGTTGCTGCGCATCATGACCGGGCAGGTGCTGCCGGACAGGGGCAGGGTATTCGTGGATGGCAAGAACGTCAGGCGCCTGGATACGGATGAACTGTATGATTTGCGCAAGGAAATGGGCTTCCTGTTCCAGAATGGTGCGCTGTTTACAGACAGCAGCGTCTATGAAAATGTTGCTTTCCCCCTGCGCGAACACACCCGGCTTCCTGAAACCCTGATCAGCCATGTTGTACTCATGAAACTGCAGGCCGTAGGTTTGCGTGGCGCTGCCGGCATGATGCCTGCGGAATTGTCCGGTGGTATGGCCAGGCGGGTGGCGCTGGCGCGCGCCATCGTCATGGATCCCAAGATCATTTTCTATGACGAGCCCTTCGTCGGCCTGGATCCTATATCCATGGGCGTGATCGTACGACTCATCCGTGAACTGAACGACAGTCTTGGTTTAACCAGTATTATCGTTTCCCACGATGTGGATGAAGTAAACAGTGTTTCCGACCAGAGTTACCTGATATCAAACGGCAAGGTTGTCGCCTACGGCACGCCGGAGCAGTTGGAACACAATAAATCTGCATGGGTGCGTCAATTCATGAAGGGTCTGGCGGATGGCCCGGTGCCGTTTCATTATCCCGCACCTGACTATGCCGAGCAGCTGTTCGGCGGCGAGAGGTTTTGAACATGCGCCTACTGCGTGAAATGTATTACATCCTGCTGGATTTTCTGCAGAGCATGGGCGCCTGTTGGTTGTTCCTGCTGCGGATTTTGCGCTGTATCCCGGGAGCCTTATTGCGCTGGCGCATCATCTGGCAGCAGATCTATTCCGTAGGCGCCATGTCCCTGGTTCTGATCATGATGTCGGGACTTTTTGTCGGCATGGTTCTGGGACTCCAGGGGTTCAACACGTTGTCCAAATTTGCCGCCACCACGGCATTGGGCACTCTGGTGGCATTGTCCCTGCTGCGTGAACTGGGCCCGGTAGTTACAGCTTTGCTGTTTTCCGGGCGTGCCGGTACGGCACTGACATCGGAGATCGGACTGATGCGCGCTACCGAGCAAATCGCTGGCATGGAGATGATGGCGGTGGATCCGATTCGCAGAATCGTGGTCCCGCGGTTTCTCGCCGGTGCGATTTCCGTGCCGCTGCTGACGATGATATTCAGCGCCGTCGGTCTTCTTGGCGGGTACCTCGTGGGCGTTTCGCTCATGGGCGTTGACCCAGGGGCATTCTGGTCGCAAATGCGCACCAATGTGGATTTATGGGACGATGTAATCAACGGACTGATAAAAAGCGTGGTATTCGGCGGCGCCTGCAGCCTGCTGGCGGTCTACGAAGGCTATTATTCACACCCAACGGCTGAAGGCGTGAGCCGCGCAACCACGCGCACCGTGGTGAATAGCGCGTTGGCGGTGTTGGTGCTCGACTACCTACTCACAGCTCTAATGTTTCACGGAGTATGACTTATGCGTCAGACACGAACCATAGAGATCAGTACCGGTTTCTTTATCATTCTGGGATTTGCCGCATTGTTTTTCCTGGCCACGGAAACCACGAACATTGGTGCCTACGGTGACTCCGGCGGTTACGTGGTGACGGCCAGCTTTACCAACGTGGGCGGCCTTAAAGTGCGTGCTCCCGTTACCATGGCGGGAGTAGATGTTGGCCGGGTCACGGCCATACGCCTGAATCCCCAGACCTTCAATGCGGTGGTCAGCATGCGCATCAGCAATACTTATAACGAGATTCCGGATGATTCCACTGCCAGCATTCTTACTTCCGGACTGCTGGGCGAACAATATATCGGCCTTTCGGCCGGCGGATCCGAAAAGTTCCTCAAGAATGACAGCAAGATTCAGTACACCCAGTCGGCGCTCATCTTGGAGAACCTCATTGGGCAATTCCTGTCCAGTAAAGCATCTTCCGGGAGTAAGTGATGTACCTCAAAAAAATCAGTATTGCAGCCATAGCCGCGGCTTTTTGCTGCCTTTCAGCAATGGCCGCCACGAGTCCATCAGCCACGACACTGGCGCCGGACCAGGTGGTCAAGCAAACCGCCACGCAAATGCTGGCAGCCGTGAACAACCAACGCGAGGATTTGAAAAAACACCCGCAGAACCTCTATGACCTGATCGGAAAAATCCTGCTGCCGCGTTTTGACCTGAACTACGCAACCCGCCTGGTGCTGGGACCGTATTGGCGCACCGCGACACCGCAGCAGCGTCAGGAGTTCCAGGATGCGTTCTACAAATACCTGGTGCACAGTTACGCCAATAAATTGCTGGAGGGTAACTATACCGACCGTAACATTCAGGTTGAGCCGTGGCGTGGCGATGCAGAGGATGGCCGCACCATGGTGCGCAGCAAGGTCATGAGAGCCGGAAATGCCCAGCCCGTGCAGGTCGACTATGCCATGGTACGGACCAAGGATGGCTGGAAGGCCTTTGACGTAACCATCGAAGGGATCTCCTACGTGATGAATTACCGCAATCAGTTTGGCCCGGAAATCCAGCAGAAGGGCATTGATGAGCTGATCCAGCGCCTGAATGCGGAATCGGAGAAGGCGCCCCCGGCACAAGCTAAAAACGCCGGTTTATGAAGGACCCCAATAATAAAGTGAAGTTCGAGGACCTGGGAGGCGGCAGGTTTCGTGTTGACGGGCGCCTGGATTTCAACAGCGTTATCCAGGCACTGGAAACCAGCAAGCATCTGTTCGCGGAGCTGCACGCCGTTCAACTGGATCTTTCCGGGGTCAGCGCCATCGACAGCGCCGGACTGGCGCTGTTTGTCGAATGGATCAGCCGCGCCAGACGCGGCAATTGCAACTTGGTTTTCAGCAATGTGCCTGCCCAGGCCATGGCCATCGCCCGAATCAGTGATGTGGAAAAGTTGCTGCCGGTGGCTACCTGATTTAATTACGACTGACGATCACCGGCGTTAATCAGGGTTTTTTCCTTGCTGCCCGCAACCGCCGGTGGTTGCTTTGGTTTCACCGGGGCAGGCGAGACCTGGGTGCCCGCGGCCGCAGATTTGGTGTGGCTGACGGCACTGGGAGCGCTATTACTGTCGGAATCGTCCGGCGGAAGGTCTGGATAATCGGGATATTGCATCGGCGGGTTACCGCGATACAGCTGGAAGCGGCGGTGCTGTATCCACGCGTCACGCACGAATGTATATGGATCAAAGGCGCTGTCAATGGCGCTGTCCAGATCCAGCAACCCGGCGCGGGTGTCCACCGCATTGGTCAAAGTTGCCGCGTTTCTATAGCGGGGCTGCATACTGCTTTGTATCGGGTCCGCATACTCGTAATCCACATACAGGGATCCGGTGTCACGTACGCTGCTGGGGCCCAGGAAGGGCAGGACCAGGTATGGACCTGAAGAAACCCCGTAGTCGGCGAGGGTCTCACCAAAGTCGGCACTGTGATGCGGCAGATCCATGTGCTGGGCCACATCGAACCAGCCCAGCAGGCCGATGGTGCTGTTGACGATGAAGCGGCCGGTATCCTTGAACATGTACTTGAATTGCCCCTGTAACAGGTCATTGATGATGCTGATCGGAGCCCCCAGATTGTGCAGGACGTTATGGATGCCGTCCCGGGCCTGGCGTGGAACGGCACGTACATAGGTCTTGGCCACCGGCCGTCCTATGATCTTGTCGAATTTCTGATTGAAGGCAAAGGTTGCACGGTTCATTTTTTCCCACGGATCCCTGGTTTGGGTGGCGTAATCCGGGGGTGTGGATGCGCAACCTGCCATCAGCAGTATCAGCAGCGCAAAGCACAAAAACCACGCTGACCGCCGTCGCAGGCGGGTTGAATGAATTGGCATCGGCTTTCCAGTGGAACAGGGCTGCCTATCCTAGCAGCTCAAGGAACAAAGTGAAGTCACGATCAGGGATTGTTCTGGGTTACCAGGGACTGGCGGTTGGCACGACCCCATGCTTCCAGGCGTTGCAGTCGGGCCTGGTATCGCTGCCTCTGCATGCCGTCAATTCCTGGCGTAGCCAAGGCGATGCGCAACTGGTCGGCTGCCGCCGCCGGCAGTCCGGTGCTGTAGTAGTACTCGGACATGTAATAGTGTGAATCTCCCTCATCGCCGGCCCGTTCATAAGCTTTGGCCAGCATGCGGATGATTTCCGGGTCATTGTCCACATGCAGAGTTTGCGGGATCAGCAATGAGATTGCTTCCTGCGGCAAATCCGCCTCGATGAGGTCGTTGGCGTAACTCAGAATCAGCGGCTTGCTGTCGGGGAACAACTGCAGCGCTTGTGCGTAGGTAACCCTGGCTGTTTTGATATCACCGGATGTCATCTGCGCATTCGCGAGCCCAATACGGAATGCAACGATGTCGCTGTATTTGTCGGCAAGAACACGCATGATTTCCACGGCTTCTTTATCCCGCCCAACGAGGATGTCACTGAGAGCCAGACCATAACGCATGGCTTCCTGATTCCATCCACTGGTGGTGGCGACGCCATTCCTGAAATATTCCAGTGTCTTGTTGGGATTGTCACTGACCAGCACACGCACCCTTGCCTTCATGATTGCATAGCTGCGACTGTCCGGACGCGGCGGTACACGCATGCTGAGTGCGCGCTCTTCCAGATAGGCCATGCGAGTTGAGTCTTGGGGGTGATCCAGCAGAAATTCCGGTATATGGTTGTAGCCATTCAACACGGAGTCTTGCTCCATCTTTTTAAAGAATTCGATCATGCCTTGCGGAGGAAAGCCGGCCCGTGCCAGTGTTTGTATGCCAACGCGGTCCGCTTCCTCTTCCTGAGATCGGGTAAAGGTGATCTGATGCTGGATGATGGAGCCCTGTGCGGTAGCAAGCGCACCGATGGCGACATTGGGGTCGCCGGAACTGGCGGCGACCAGGATGGATCCCAGGATTGTGGCGAGATCCAGCAAACTGTGGTTTTTCTGGTCCTCAGCGCTGCGCGCGATATGCCGCTGGGTGACGTGCGCGGTTTCGTGGGCCATGACGCCGGCCAGTTCATCTTCACTGTCGGTTTCCAGGATCAGACCGGTGAAAACCCCGACAAAGCCGCCAGGCAGGGTAATGGCATTGATTTCCGGATCATTGACGACGAAATATTCGAAGTGCAGTGTCGGATCGTCGCTGTGGGAAGACAGTTCATGTCCCAGGTTGTCTATATATTCGTGTATCAGCGGATCGTTCACAATCACGCCCGCCTGGCGTGCCTGGTTCATGATCTGCACGCCGATCTGGTATTCCTGCTGTGGTGAAAGCACATTGGCGCCAGCCATGCCGATCTGTGGCAGGTTGAAGTCGCTGCGTGATTCATTGCCAGGCATGGCATAGTAACCGGCTGGTAATGAACTATTGCTTGCAGCAGCGTGTTGTTCGCCAGCTTTACTGGAGCTGGCGGTAGGAGATGCCGCTCCCGCATAACCACCGGCGATGGTAAGAAGACCTGCGAACAGCAGGTAACAGGCAGACTGTATGCGCTTGATTCGCATGCTTGGGTCAGTGCGAGAAACGTTCAATATTGATAACGATACCTGACCTAAACTCTATTATGGCACGTTGGTTGACCGCCGGTAGGGCTTTCATACCGGGGTAGACAGTTCAGCCGGGGAGATTACGCCACGATCAGGAAAAAAAAGCCCCCGGGAACGGGGGCTTGATGTCATACGTAGATTGATGGCTGCAGGTCAGAATTTATAGATGTATTGGACGCCCAGGATATCTGCGTCTGCATTGAACTGCCCAGCGATGTAGTCGCCGCTAACGCCATCCAGCTGGCTGTAGGGGATATGGCTGTTAATGAACAGGTGGGCATAACCGATATCCCATTGGCTGTGACCGGACACATGCCAGCTGGCGCCGAAGGCCAGCCATCTCCGGTTTGCATCCGGCAGGCGCGCGGTACGGCTGGCATCAATGCTGTTGGGCGTGGTGGCAGAGGCGGCCGTGGGGTTTGGAACCGGACTTTTGTCCAGTGCGATTCCGGTACGGAATGTCCAGGCATCGTTGTACTTATAGTTCAATCCGATGCTGTAACGGTTCGAATTAGACAAGCCTTCCTGCACAACCACTGGCGGCATATTCGGGTTCTGAAAATTAATGGTCAGGTTCTGGAAGCTGCTCCATCCCGTATAGCTCCAATCAGCCATCAGTGACCACTGGTTGTTGAGTTGCTGGAACAAACTCAAAGAAACGATTTGCGGTGTGGTGAACTGGGCGCTGATTCCCTGGTCCTGGAACAGGCCCTGACTGGCAAAAATGGACGGCACATTGGTGAATGAGGCGCTGCCGCTCAGATTGTGTTTGACGCGCGAGCGGTAAGAAAAGCCGACGCGTGTGGTGTCATAGTCCCATAACACCCCAAAGTTGAAACCGGTGGCGGTATTGTCCGCGGTAGCCGAGAAGAATCCATCGTGACCCTGGGGCACGAGACCAAAGCTCTGGCTGCAGGTTGCGGGGTTAACTTCCGCAAAGCAGATGGCGCCGAAATCTACGTCATTGGTGAGCTTGACGTTCATGCGTTGCACGTCAATGCCAAAGCCGACAGAAAAATGATTGGTAAGCTTGTATGCCAGTGTGGGGTTCAGGTTGATTACGCTGACGGATGTGTAGATCGCCTGATACCGGAAGATGGAACTGGCGTTGTAACTTGTGGCCAGTCCGAAAGGCACACCGAGTCCGACGCCGAAGTCCAGCTTGTCGGTAAGCGGTGTCGAGTAGTAGATGTATGGTACTGCCCCAAGTTTTCCTGGATTCCCACCGTTATTTCCGGTAAGGGGCTGTCCGGAACCATCTACCGCGGTGGTAGGCGTAAAACTGGCGCCAAAACGGATCAGGCTAAGCCCCGCATCCAGTTCCGGATCAGACAGGCGCGTCAGACCCGCAGGGTTATACCAGATGGTGGATGCGTCGTCTGCAAAAGCAGCGCCTGCCGCATGTGCGCTGCCCAGGCTGGTAACGCTTTGCTCCGTGAGCTGGAAGTTGGATGCCACAGCCAGGCTGGGCAGCACGCCTAAGGCTGAACCGCTCAGTAGTGCAAGCAGACATTGGAAAATCCGTTGTTTCTTCATCGTTATGATCCTCAAGGATATGAGGGAGTTTGGTCCGAATGATTTAAGCATAGGTAGGGCCTGGTTGTCAGTACCCGCCCCACCCATGCATGGCTTTTTCCATTGCTGTTTAAAGGGCATCTGATGCGAAATCAGCCAGTCGCGATCGCTCGCCGCGCATCAATGTTATGTGGCCGGAGTGTGGCCAGTTTTTGAACCGGTCTACCACGAAGGTCAAGCCTGAGGTGGTTTCGGTCAGGTAAGGGGTGTCGATCTGGGATATGTTGCCAATGCAAATCATTTTGGTTCCCGGGCCGGCCCGGGTTATCAGGGCTTTGAGCTGTTTTGGCGTCAGATTCTGTGCCTCATCTATTATGATGTAGCGGTTCAGGAAAGTGCGGCCGCGCATGAAATTCAATGAGCGAATTTTGATCCGGTTGCGAAGCAGATCATTGGTTGCGGCGCGCCCCCATTCGCTGCCTTCGCCCGACTGGGTGAGCACTTCCAGGTTATCCATAAGCGCGCCCATCCAGGGCGTCATTTTTTCTTCCTCAGTGCCCGGAAGGAATCCAATATCTTCACCCAGTGGCACGGTCACCCGTGTCATGATGATTTCCCGGTAGTGGTTCTGTTCCAGGGTCTGCGCCAGACCTGCGGCTAGAGCCAGCAGGGTTTTGCCGGTGCCGGCTGCGCCTAGCAGTGTGATGAAATCAACATTCAGGTTCATCAGCAGGTTCAAGGCGAAGTTTTGTTCGCGGTTGCGGGCTTTGATGCCCCAAACGTTGTGGCGTGCTCCACGATAATCGCGCGTGAGTTCCAGCAAAGCGCCACGCTCATCAATATTGCTGACCATGGCTTCGAAATTGTCGGTATTGCTGAATACGAATTCATTCGGGAACCAGGTTTCAACTCGCGGACCTTGAATTCGGTAATAGGTGTGACCATCCTGCTGCCAGGATTCCATATCCCGGCTATGGTGCTCCCAGAAGTCATTGGACAAGTCGTCTACGCCAGTGAACAGAAGCTCCAGGTCATCCAGAGCCTTGTCGTTAAAGTAATCTTCCGCATGGATGCCGAGCACCGCGGCCTTGATGCGCAGGTTGATGTCCTTGGACACCAGGATCAGCCGGCGATCCGGGTATTTTTGCTGCAGCGCCAAGGTGGCACAGAGGATGTTGTTGTCCGGTTTGTTGCCCGGCAGAGAGTCCGGCAGTATCGCGGGCAGTGGTTCAGTCTGGAAAAAAAGCCTACCGGTCGTTGATCCGCTAACGCCTTGGACTTGCTGGAGAGTGGAGATTGTCAGACCAGCGTCGATCTCCGCCTTGCTGACATGGCGCATCATCTCGTCCAGGAAACGGCTCACTTGACGCACATTCCGGGCTAATTCAGAAATACCCTTTTTGCTGGTATCCAGTTCTTCCAGAACTACCATGGGCAGATAGATATCATGCTCTTTAAACCTGAAAATGGCGGTCGGATCATGCATCAGCACATTGGTGTCTAATACATATAATCGTCGCGGCTCACGGGATTTTTTCACGAACGGGACTCCGGCTTCAAAGCGTGGTCTTTAAAACTTTGAGTATTTCATTAACGTGGCCGCTCACCGAAACCTTGCGCCATTCGTGACGAAGTACACCTTTGGCGTCTATCAGAAAAGTGCTGCGTTCAATACCCCGGTATTTGCGTCCGTACATGCTTTTAAGTTTGATAACACCAAATGCCCTGCAGAGCCTGGCTTTTTCATCGGATAACAGATCGAATTTCAGGCCTAGTTTTCTGCGAAAGCCCTCATGGGATTTTAGCGAGTCGCGGGAGACTCCCATAACAATGGTATTCAGTCGCTTGAATTTTGCGCGGTTAGCATTGAAGGCCTGGGCTTCCAGCGTACACCCGGTAGTATTGTCTTTAGGGTAAAAATATATCACCAGGTTACTGCCCTTCAATTCCGACAACTTGATGGTTTTACCTCCGGTGGAAGGCAATTCAAAATCAGGCACTGGCTTGTTTATCACCGGTTTCAGCATGTGTAGCCTCCTGAGCATATCGGCAGCGATATATTTTAGGTGTCACCTGCAGATCAATGTTTAATTCTTTATCGGCTCCATGACTGCATCCAGGTTGAGCTGCTCACAGAAATCCATGAATTCCTCGCGTAATCCCCCGATGTGAAGGTCAGCAGGAAAACTAACCGACAATTGCACGGAAAGCATGGGCGCATCCGTATATGCCGCAAGATATCCGCGGGATGTCAGCTCTGAGATGCTGATGTTGCGCGCAACGAAAAAACTGGTAATTTTGAAAAGAACATCGGGCCGGTCCAGTGAAACTGCGTCAATGGCATATGGAACCAGGTCATGCCGCGGCGTGCGTTCTGTGGTCCGATGTGCTGACAAGGTCAATGCATGTGTTTTCCCCAGTTTTGGCAGCAGACCCTCCAGTTTGGCAAGCGCATTCCAATTGCCGGAAACCAGAACCAGCATGCTCAAATGTTTGCCGAGAACGATCATGCGGCTCTCGGCAATGTTGCAGCCGCTGTCTCTAACAGCAGCGGTTAAATCTTGCAATATGCCCGGCCGGTCCTGGGACAGAACTGACATTACCAAATACTGTTTCATGCAGACTCGCGGCACCCAGATCCGGATGTGCAGAATTCACCAGCAGTTTACCGCCTTTCATCCATGAAGCAATCACGCCATGGAGTGTTTATCTTGAGCCTTAGGCACATTGACCGGTAACATATGGTGTTTTTCACGGGGCTGAATATATATGTTTCAGGGCAGTATCGTGGCGCTAGTCACGCCCATGGCGGAGGACGGCCGGGTGGATTACGCGGCGCTTGAGGAACTCGTGCAATGGCATGTCGCCGAAGGCACCGATGGGATTGTTGCGGTTGGTACGACCGGCGAGTCGGCGACTCTTGAATCCCACGAGCATATGCGGGTGCTTGATAGTTGCCTGCGGGCTTCCGCTGGACGTATACCGGTCATCGCCGGTAGCGGCTCGAATTCCACTTCCCATGCTATAGCTTTGACCCGACTCGCACAGTCTCGAGGTGCAGCCGCTGCCCTGGTTGTGACCCCGTACTACAACAAGCCCACTCAAGAAGGGCTGTATCAGCACTTCCGAGCCATTGCCGAGGCGGTATCGCTGCCGCTGATTCTATATAACGTTCCGAGCCGCTGCGCGGTCGATATGCTGCCAGGCACCATTGCGAGGCTGGCTGAAATTAAAAATATCATCGGTATCAAGGAGGCTACTGGCAAGCTGGACCGCGTAAAGGAAATCCGGGATGATTGCGGAGGTAATTTTCTGCTCTTAAGCGGAGACGACGCGACCGCCAAGGAATTCATGCTGGCAGGCGGACAAGGCGTGATCTCGGTGACCGCCAATGTCGCGCCAAAATTAATGCATGCGATGAGCGTGGCTGCTTGCGCGGGAAATCGCAGCCAGGCTGATATACTCAACCAACGGCTTGCCGAATTGCATAAGAATCTGTTTTTGGAGAGCAACCCAATCCCGGTAAAATGGGCGCTCACAGAAATGGGCCGGATACCACCCGGAATACGCTTGCCGCTTACCAGGCTTGCACCCAGCCATCACGACTTGCTTCGAAATACTCTCCGATCCATGGCGATCCTTTAGTTATCGTCAGTTGCAACTGGAAAAACACGCATGACAAAAAATCTCTATTTGGCGTTCATCCTACTGGCCGCGAGCTTATCTGGCTGCAGCACGGTGTACTGCGGTGATGCACATGCCTATGCCGGCAGCGCAGTAAGCCCTGCATTACACGCCCCGCCTGGCATGAGTGTTCCACCAACAGATCCAAATTATTCAATCCAGGGCGTCGATACGGCCCCCGGCAAAGCTTCCAAGCAAGACGCGGTTGCCGCGTGTTTGATAAAACCTCCTGAGTTGGTCGACACACAGCCGGCGGCCAAAGTTAAAACAGCCGAACAGCCGACGCCGGGACAGGAAAAGGCCGCTCCGGGTGGCAACAAGGCGACGCTAAAACAGCAAGTAAAACCCTCATTACCAGCACCGGTGGCTGGAACATCAGAGTTTCCAGCCGCCGCGATTTGATATCCGGCGCAGCGGCTTTCAATTAGCCGGGTTGCCGGATGGATTTCCAGAGGTTGCGGAAATGTCTGGATACAGGCCTGCATTTATATGAAAATGGAAATCCCAATGCCGATTGTCCGGTAGCACCAAACGCCAGCGACCATGATATGAGGCAGGAAGGCCAAGAGTTCAGTGTGGAGAGGTGTCCGAGCGGTCTAAGGAGCACGCCTGGAAAGCGTGTATACGGCAACCCCGTATCGCGGGTTCGAATCCCGCCCTCTCCGCCAGATTTATAGTTGACGCAGTGTGGATAACGCGCGTATCCGGTACTGTGGAGTGAATCCGCGGTTCGCGATCAGTTCAATGGCAGCCTGCGCCGGCTTTTCCGCGACGACCAGCTGTGAATCCCGTCAGGCCCGGAAGGGAGCAGCGGCAGCAGTAGCCTCGTGTGCCGGAGTGCAGCTGGCGCAGGCTGTCACCCAATGTGTCACCATCAAAGCAGGGTTGTTGACGCGTCTGGTAAAGTAATCTAAACCAAGCTGTTTTGTTGTAAATCCGGGAACTGGAAATCCAATGTCGTATCAGGTATTAGCGCGAAAATGGCGACCACGGAATTTTGCGGAAATCGTGGGCCAGGAGCATGTACTTAAGGCCCTGATTAATGCCCTGGACAACGACCGTCTACATCATGCATTTTTGTTCACCGGCACACGTGGAGTGGGCAAGACGACCATAGCGCGGATTCTCGCCAAATCGCTTAATTGTGAAAACGGCGTCAGTTCCAAACCATGTGGTAACTGCAGCGCCTGCCTGGAAATTGACGCTGGTCGGTTTGTGGACCTGATTGAAGTGGATGCGGCCTCACGCACCAAAGTAGACGACACACGCGACCTCCTTGAGAACGTGCAGTATGCACCCAGCAGGGGTCGTTACAAGGTTTACTTGATCGATGAAGTGCACATGCTGTCTAACCACTCCTTTAATGCGTTATTGAAGACCCTGGAAGAGCCGCCGCCACATGTGAAATTTCTGTTGGCAACTACCGATCCACAAAAATTGCCGGTGACGGTGCTGTCACGCTGCCTGCAATTCAACCTTAAACGTCTGCCGGTCAGCCTCATTGAGGCACATGTTGGCCACATCCTTGACTCCGAAAATGTTCGGCATGAAAGCCCGGCGGTTGGCCTAATTGCAGCGGCCGCCGATGGCAGTATGCGCGATGCATTGAGCATTCTGGATCAGGCGATCGCTTATTGCGGAGGCAACTTGCAGGAAGCCGAAGTACGCACGATGCTCGGTACGATCGAATCTTCCTATGTGAGCTCGTTGCTGGAAGCGGTAGTGAACAAGAACGGTAAATTATTGATGGAAACTCTCGCCAGATTGGATGAACTGGCGCCGGATTATGAACTCGTCCTGTCGGATATCGCTTCTTGCCTGCAGCGTCTTGCCATCGTTAAAGCAGTGCCGGGAATGCTGCCGGAATTCACTGACTTGCAGGATTTGCATGCACTCAGCGAGCTACTCGAAGCTGAGGATGTTCAGCTATTCTATCAAATTGCGATTTTGGGCAAGCGCGACTTGCAGCTGTCGCCATCGCCACGCGCCGGTTTTGGAATGACGCTTCTGAGAATGATGGCATTTACGCCGCCATCACCGGAATCGAAGTCATGGCAGGTTTCGCTGCCTGCGGAGCGCGGCGATAAAACCGGCGGCAGCAACAGTTTTCCTGATGCAAGTCGCGGCACGGTCCCGGCTAACCCACCGTCTGGAAACAAGACTGCCGAATGGCGTGAACCGGACTGGATTGGTCTGGTGGAATCTCTTGAAATTCGCGGCGCAGCCCAGCAACTGGCACTTAACTGCGTTTACCGCAGCAGGGAAGGCAACATACTGTGTTTGGAGCTGGACTCCGTGCATGAGCATATGGCAACCGAGCAGCTGATCAAGCGCCTGGAAGACGCGATTTCACGCTACTTTGGTGAAACGCTTAAACTCCGCATCCAGCCTGCCGACGGAGAGTTGGCAACACCGGCAAAACAGGATGCGCAACGCCAGGAAGAGCGCCTGAAGGCTGCACAGGCGGCAATAATCTCGGACCCCAAAGTCCGTGAATTGTGCGAAACTTTCGGCACACAGGTGAACCCGCAGTTGATAAAACCGCTGGATTGAATCCCTGGAGGATATACAGCAATGAAAAACGGAATAGGCGGTCTCTTGAAACAGGCCCAGCAGTTAAAAGCCAACATGGAAAAAGCCCAGGAAGAACTGGCACGGCTTGAAGTTACTGGCACCGCGGGTGGCGGCATGGTAAGCGTGGTGATGACAGGACGCCATGATGTGCGGCGTGTCAGCATCGACCCCAAAATAGCCGCTGATGACAGGGAAATGCTGGAAGATCTTATCGCCGCGGCCATCAACGACGCTGTCAACAAAATCGATACCGTGACCCGGGAACGGTTTGCCGGTTTTGCCACGGGTATGCCGTTGCCGGATGGATTAAAACTGCCATTCTAATTCGCATGGCATACGTACCTCTGTTGCAGCAATTGATGGATGCATTGCGATGCCTGCCGGGAGTCGGTCCGAAATCTTCGCAACGCATGGCTTTTCACCTGATGGAGAGAAATCGTGACGGTGCGAAGGCGCTTGCCCGTGCCTTGGCGGCTGCCGCAGACGGCATCAAGCATTGTGAACGTTGCCGGATGCTGACTGACAAGCCCTTATGTGATATCTGCGCCTCCTTGAAACGCGATCCGGGAGTTATGTGCGTTGTGGAATCGCCGGCTGATGTGTTTGCGATTGAAGATGCCACGGACTTCCGCGGACGATATTTTGTGCTCATGGGTCATTTGTCCCCCCTGGACGGTATTGGCCCTGAGCAGCTGGGATTGCAAATCCTCGAGGGACAACTTGCGGAAGGCCGCATAAATGAATTGATCTTGGCAACCAACCCCACGGTGGAAGGTGAGGCAACGGCCCACTATGTCGCCGAGATCGCAAGATCCAGGGGCGTGCGTGCGACCCGCATTGCGCACGGTGTGCCCTTGGGCGGGGAACTGGAATTCGTGGATGGGGGTACCTTGCTGCATGCCTTCAGTGGAAGACAGGATATACGCTGAGTTATTCACTAGCGGCGGGTATGTGATGCCAGTCAAGCGCTTTTTGCGTTTCAGGTTCAATAGATACGGCGGATCCGCCAGCCAGGGCCGGCGGAGGTTAAACGGGGGAAGGCCGTGAAATTAAAAGAAGTGTTGTTTGGTCTGGGTATCAGGCCCGAAATCAGGGAGTTTGCATTCGATATCCGGCATTTCAGGCTCGAGAAGGATGGCGAGCTGGATTTTGCCGTGTGGCGGCACCCGTCTGAAAAGCCAAAATTTTTTTCACAGGCCGGCGTGGATGCAATCCGCGGATTTTTGTATCCCGGGGATTTTGCCATCGATATCGGCGCACACACCGGAGACTCGGCACTGCCGATTGCTCTGGCTACCGGTCCAACCGGTGGTGTGCTGGCAATTGAACCGAATCCTTACGTATTCAAAGTCCTTCAAGCAAACGCCGGGCTGAACAAGGCCAAGACCAATATCCTGCCGCTGATGTTTGCCGCAACCGCAATGAACGGGGAATATGAGTTTGAATATTCCGATTCGGGATTCTGTAATGGTGGATTACATATAGGTGTGAGCCATTGGAAACACGCGCATTTCTTCAAACTGAAGGTGACTGGCCGGAATTTGGTAACTTATATTAAAAGCAGCTGTCCTGAAATCTGGCCTAAAATACGCTATATAAAAATTGATACGGAGGGATATGATCCGGATGTGGTGGCCTCAATCCAGGAATTGCTGGCCAGCGCCCGGCCATACATAAAGACCGAAATTTATAAGCATCTTTCTGCGGAGCGCCGCATCGCCTATTTTCGCCAACTTTCTGACCTTGGCTATATTATTCACCGTTGGGAAAGCGATGAGAATTATTATGGACAGGTGCTTACGGATGGCGACATGACACGATGGCTGCATTTTGACGTGTTCGCTGTTCCCAAGTAACAAATTGCACGGGTGAAAAATGAAAGATTGCCTGTTCTGCAAGATGGTGGCGGGAGAAATCAAGCCGGATATGGTCATGCAAAATGATCAGTTGATCGCTTTCCGGGATATCAACCCGCAGGCCGCCACTCACATACTTGTGGTTCCGCGCAGACATATCAGCACCCTCAATGATCTTGCTCAGGAAGATGCTGGCATCATTGAAAGCATGGTTTCAGCGGCGCGTACGATTGCACATCAGCAGGGGATTGCCGCGTCCGGGTACCGGTTAGTGATGAATTGCAACCAGGCTGGGGGGCAGACGGTTTACCACATCCACTTGCATCTGTTAGGCGGTAGACCGATGGGCTGGCCCCCGGGTTAACAGCCGTCCTGCTGGGTTTTCCCCGATCAATGGCCCGTGGTACGGGCCAGTTGCCGCAGGTGTGCGATGCGGGTAACTGCCGGCGGATGGGAATCATGGTACGCCGAATGCAATGGGTCGGGTGTCAGCGTGGTGGCATTGTCGCGATAGAGTTTCACCAGTGCATGAACCAGGTCGGTCGCATTTGCGTAGCGGCTCGCATACGCATCTGCCTGGAATTCATGGCGGCGCGACCAGGCTGAACTGAGCGGTTCAATGAGAGATAGAAAAGGCGGCGCCAACAAACTGAACAAAAGCAGGGCCATGTAGCTGGACGCTTGTGGCACACCTAGACCCTGATAAAACCAGCTATGCGCCGACAGCCACGCAAGTATCCCCAATCCCGCCAGGCTGAGGATCGCGGCAACCACCAGCCTCTGTATGACATGCTTCATGCGGAAGTGACCTAATTCGTGCGCCAGCACCGCCTCGATTTCTTCCGGAATCAGTTTGTCCATGAGTGTGTCGAAAAACACGATACGTTTGTTATTGCCAAAACCGGTGAAATAGGCGTTGCCATGTGCCGACCTTGTGGATCCATCCATCACGAAAACCCCGCGGCTGCTGAAACCGCAGCGTTGCAACAATGATTCAATGCGCTGCTTCAGGGCCGGATCCGCCAACGGCGTGAATTTGTTGAACCAGGGGGCGATCAGCACCGGATATGCCCAGGTAAGCAGCAAACTGAACCCCAGCCACAATAACCAGACATACAGCCACCACAGATGCTTGGAATACCCCATGAGCCATAGTGCGGCGTACAGCAGCGGAATGCCAAGGATCGCGGCCAGCAGCAGGAGTTTTGCCATATCCAGCAGATAGGTCTTGACGCGGATGCGGTTAAACCCAAAGCTCGATTCAATGCCGAAGGTTGAATAAATATTCAGTGGTAATGCGATCAGAGCATTGATCAGCGCATAGCAGCAGATCACAATTACGCCGGTATTCATCTGATTCGCGCCTGCTGCGCGCCAGGTGCTGTCAAGCAGTTTCAATCCGCCACCGATCGTCCAGAGCAGTGCCAGGGTTAAATCCAGTATCAAGCCAGCCAGGTTCAAACGGCTTTTGGCAACCGTATAATCTGCGGCTTTGCGGTGTGCTTCGGATCCAATGGAATCAAGAAATGCTTCAGGTACGGAATTTTTGTGCTCGCTGACGTAACGTATGTGACGCCCGATAAGCCAGGAGCGAACTGCTGAGGATAGCGCAAGCATGCCTATGAAAACGACGGTAAGGTAGTTCATGTTCAGGTCGGGCCAAAATGAAGAGCCAATTGTAAGCGATGTGCTCTAGTATGGGCAGGTTGTTTTGCTGGCGTTAAACTAGCCGCAGGTCAATAGGGCGTGACTATGGCAATCAATGCGGAAAATTTGGTATGGCTGGATCTGGAAATGACCGGCTTGGATCCGGATTCGGACCGGATACTTGAGATCGCGACGCTGGTGACGGATAAACATCTTAACCTCCTCGCCGAAGGCCCGGTCATGGCGGTTCACCAAAGTACTGAAATTTTATCGGCCATGGGTGAGTGGTGTACGCACCAGCACCAACAATCCGGACTTACCCAGCGTGTTGCTGGCAGCCAGACCAGTGAAGCCGCTGCGCAGCGCATCACCCTGGATTTCCTTCGCCAATATCTTCCGCCCAAAACTTCCCCCATGTGCGGCAACAGTATCTGCCAGGACCGGCGTTTTCTCGCCCATTACATGCCGGAACTCGAACAATTCTTCCATTACCGCAACCTGGATGTCAGCACCCTGAAGGAACTTGCCAAACGCTGGGCGCCCGAAGTCATAAACGGCTTTACCAAGCAATCAAGCCACCTGGCACTGGATGATATCCGTGATTCGGTGGCGGAACTCAAGTACTACCGCGAACATCTTTTCAAGGCATCCATTTGAACTCCGAAGCGCAACAAGAGCATCCGCAGGATAACTGTTTAAGGTTTTCTGACATACGCGCCGCCGCCGCGAATATAGCCGCGCACATCCGGCTTACTCCGGTACTTCGATGCCCGCAATTGGATGACAGGCTGGACGCGGAAATATTTTTTAAATGCGAGAATTTCCAGGAAATGGGTGCATTCAAGTTGCGCGGCGCAACGAATGCTGTTTTCACGTTGCCTGAGACAGCCGCTGCGAAGGGGGTAGCAACGCATTCATCCGGTAATCATGGTGCGGCGGTAGCGCTGGCGGCGCGCCGTCGTGGGATCACCGCATGCGTGGTAATGCCCGAGAACGCCAGCAGTTTCAAAAAGCGTGCAGTCACGGAGTACGGGGCCAAAGTCATCTTTTGTGAATCCAGCATGCGTGGGCGAGAAACCGCCCTGGCGGAATATGTGTCGGCTACCGGCGCTGCCGTAGTGCACCCCTATAACGACATCAAGGTCATGGCCGGACAGGGTACCGCAGCCTTGGAGCTGCATGCACAGGTAGAGCAGCTGGATTTGATCCTGGCCCCGGTGGGCGGCGGCGGACTGCTATCCGGCACGGCCGTAGCGACCCGTGCACTGCGACCCGGCTGCAGCATCATCGGGGTGGAACCCGCGGGCGCGGACGATGCCCGGCGTTCACTTGAGCTTGGACGGATCACTGCCTTGGCACAACCGGAAACCATTGCGGACGGCCTGCGCGCCACGGTTGGGCCGTTACCGTTCGCGGTTTTGCGTTCCCAGGTGGATGATATTGTTTGCGTATCCGATGAGTCGATTATCCGGGCTATGCGTTATATCTGGGAACGCATGAAGATAATCATTGAACCTTCTTCAGCAGTTGTGGCGGCGGCCATGCTGGACCTGCTGGTGGACGTGAAAGGCAAACGGGTCGGTGTTATTCTCAGCGGCGGTAATGTAGACCTGGATCAGCTACCCTGGTAAGAGGTTAACAATCATGCAGAGGTGGACAAGAAAGCTGGCAGTTTTGGCTGGGTTGCTGTGCGTCACTGCGGTGCTCGCGGGGGCGGTTTCCCAACCGGTGGATATTCGCGACCTGATGACCGTGACCCAGTTCGACAACACGGGACTCAACAAGCTTTCAGCCGGCGAAATCAAGGCCCTGAATGCCTGGTTGAATCAGTACCTGAAATCCCGAAGCACTGCCGGCAATCCGGGAACTCCGACGGTTGTTGTTCCAAATACTGCGCTGACACCCACAACCCCGGCAAAGCCGCCGCATTCATCGCCGGCAGCCGGCATTGCAAACTTCGGTGCCGATACCATGACGCCGAAGGAACCATTGCAGGAACCCTCGAGAATCGAATCTCATATTGCCGGCCACTTTACCGGATGGACCGGTAATACAGTATTCAAACTTGAAAACGGTCAGATTTGGAAACAGGCGGCCACCGGCTACTTCACCAATATTGATCTGGACAATCCAGAAGTGGTAATCAAGAAACTGACTTTCGGCTACCTGTTGACGCTGCCTGGCCATGGCGAGACGGTTTTTGTCAGGCGTGTGAAATAAACGTGCGGAAGCACACCTTGCCTATGATGCGGTGGCACGCGCCCTTCGGTTTGCGAATCCTGCTGGTGAGCATGCTGTTTTCGATCATCAACCTGGCGCATGCCGCAAACCAGGCTGCTGCAATCGAGGGTGTGTGGTCCACACAGGACGGCAAGGCGCGCGTGCAGATCGTGGAGCAAGACAACAGGTTTAAGGGTCGGATTGTCTGGTTGAAACAACCGTTATTTCCCGCCAACGACCCGCAGGGCATGGCTGGCAAGCCCAAGGTCGACCGCAAAAATCCGGATAATAAACTGCGCACCCGCCCGATTATGGGCTTGCCATTGCTGGATGGATTTCATTATGCCGGCGATGCTGTGTGGCGCGGCGGCACGATCTATGACCCCGAGAGCGGCAAGACGTACAGCTGCAATATTACCCTCATGCAGGATGGATCACTGCGGATCCGCGGCTATGTGGGAATACCGCTTTTCGGACGCACGGAAATCTGGAAGCGGTACCATCCCGATACAGCAACAAACGCGGCCTCGGCTGTCACACATAACCCTTAAATACCATCACGGTGGTGAATGGCTGGCGGCAGAGGGCGCACTGCCAGCTGACTGTGCCTGTATTTGCCGGTCCAGTGACTGCTGTTGCGCATTCACAGTATTTTGAACGTTTTTGGCCTTGTTAAGATCCCGGATGTAGGGTGCGAATACCGTGTGACTCACCGGGGGCGGAGCGCTGTGCGCTTGCTTTGCCTGGTCTTCCCTGGAGGAACCGCACGCCGCTATCATGGCCAGGATGGTGCAGAGTGTGAATAAATTCAGGACTTTCATTGTCATTTGCTCCTCGCCAATTCAGATATTCCGGGAATCAATTGCAGAATGACTCGGTATGGTAGCGGAAAAATTTCAGATTCGAAGACCAGTAATCCCTGCCTAAACCGGCTTTTCGCATGAGGGCGGCGTAAAATTCATCGGGCTCAGGCAGCGACTCCCATACCGAAGGTAGGAAAGTTGCACGCCGTCTGCCGTCCTGCACTGTCAAGCCATCCACGTGCGGATTAAGCATCAGCAGCAAATCCGCGCGGCTGCGTACATTGACGGATTCTGCCGTAGTCAATACGGAAATTTCAATCTGCAGGTTTTCCAGTTCCGGCGCCGCTAGCGGCGGGAAACGCGGATCCTCGAAAGCCGCGGCTCTGGCATTGGCTACCACATCGTGCAGAAGCGCGCGCCTGGGGTCCAATGTGCCGATGCAGCCCCGTAACGCGCCGTGCCGCTTCAAGGTTACAAAGCTGGCAAGTAATTCACGCAACACAGGGTTTTGATTGGATCCATCAGGTAGGAATGCGCTGCCGCGAAGCTGCTCCTCAATGCTGTGGAGCGCGGCCATTAACAGCAGCGAACGTGTGACGCCATCAAACTTCATAAAAAGCCCATGCGCCGTAGCCAACGACCCGTTCAGGAGTGCCCGCTGTGTCGCCTGAATTGCGGAGATCGAGCCGTTGCACATGCAGCTTCAGCCTGCGCGCCATCTGCAGCAGGCCATTGACCGGATGTGCGCCGCACGCCTGATGTTCACTGATGGGGCTATCCAGGTTTTCAATGTGGTTTGCGGTGGCAGCATCCAGCTGACGGGCCCGATCCGATGGATGGTAATGGCTGAGATCGGAACTGATGACCACCAGCGTTTCCTTGCCGTCCCAAAGTTTTTCCAGAACTTCAGCCACTTCCGCTGCCTGCGCCTGCCCCACCACCAATGGCACCAGCGTGAAATTAACCAGCATTGCCTGCAGAAATGGCAGCTGTACCTCCAGGCTGTGTTCCAGGGCGTGCGCTTGGTCTGACACCATGATCTGGGGAAGGGCCTCGAGTTGCGCGGCTGCCTGCCGGTCCAGACGGATATCCCCCAAGGGGGTCTGGAAGGCCTCCACGGACGGCAGGGCCAGACCGTGCAGCGCGACCCTGTGCGCGGGCCCCAGCAGGACCACACGACGGATCGTCCCCCTCAGGCCAGCAAGCGCGTTATAAGCGCGTGCGGCGATAGGCCCCGAGTACACATAGCCGGCATGGGGAACGATCAGGGCCTTGGGCGGGGGGGTGTGAACGGTATTCTCGGCCAGCAGCTTTTGCACCTGGGAGAGGAGTCCGGCGCTCTCCTGGGGGTAGAAATAGCCGGCTACGGCCGCAGGACGAATCATGCCATGCTTGGTCATATACTTAAGCTTAGTACGATACCAGGCTACAGATGCAAGACGCTGCAGAAACGATTGTAACCACCCGCTACTGGCATGCCTTGGGGGACGGACGGGTCCAATGCGATGTCTGTCCGCGCTACTGCAAACTGCATGAGGGCCAGCGCGGACTGTGTTTCGTGCGTGGCTGCGAAGACGGCCGGATAAAACTCTTCAGCTATGGCCGTTCTAGCGGGTTTTGCGTCGATCCCGTGGAAAAAAAGCCGCTCAACCATTTCCTGCCGGGCACATCGGTGCTTTCATTCGGCACCGCAGGATGTAACCTGGCATGCAAGTTTTGCCAGAACTGGGACATGTCAAAATCGCGGGAGATGGACAAGCTCATGGATGCAGCAACGCCAGAAACCCTGGCGCATGCCGCGAAGGCATTGGGCTGTGCCAGCATGGCGTATACCTACAATGATCCGGTGATTTTCATGGAATACGCCATGGACGCGGCGGATGCCGGCCATGCGATCGGCATTAGCTCGGTTGCCGTGACCGCCGGCTACATGTGCGCCGAGCCGCGCATGGATTTCTACCGGCATATGGACGCAGTCAACGTGGATTTGAAGGCCTTCACCGAAAATTTCTATTGGAAGACCTGCGGCGGACATCTGCAAGCGGTGCTGGATACGCTCATGTATCTCAAGCATGAAACCCAGGTGTGGCTGGAAATCACCAGCCTGCTGATTCCAGGGGAAAATGACTCACAACAGGAAATTGAAAGCCTGGTCCAATGGGTGGCAGGCAAGCTGGGACCGGATGTGCCCCTGCACTTTACGGCTTTCCATCCGGATTGGAAAATGCAGAATACCCCGGCAACGCCCGCACACACATTGCTGAGGGCGCGCGAGCTCGGCATCCAGAATGGGTTGCGTTATTGCTATACCGGGAATGTGCACGATGCCATCGGTGGCAGCACCTATTGCCATCACTGCGGCGCGTTATTGATCGAACGCAATTGGTACGAGCTTGGGCAATGGCGGCTTGATACCGATGGACACTGCCTGCAGTGCGGCGCGCTATTGCCCGGAGTATTCAGGGGGCAGCCAGGGCATTGGGGCCGGCGGCGTATGCCGGTGAGGATCAACCAAGCTGCAAATGGTTTGGGTTGAGCCTGCGATATTGGCCGCTCTCACATGATTACGGTTATATATACGCGAGTGTGACACGGAGGCGATTCCTGCATGATGCACGGGAAAGCCGGCCGTTTGCATAATAGAATGTGTTTTCCACTAGACCGGGCAGTTAAAAAAACATGCACATAGAAAGCGAAAAGTACTACCACATACACAAACACAATTCACCTAAATGGGTTGAAGGCGCCACTTTCATGTTCGGCGACGAACCCAATAATTCATGGCGTGCTTTCGAAGTGGCGCGGCGCGGCATTACCAATCCGGAGACCAACGAGGTATACACCGTCGACATGGTGGCCTTCCGCGCCCTGCATGTTTATCGCAAGCAGGGGAAAAAAGATCCACACCTGGGTTTCTATCACTACAATCCGGTCATGACGCTGGCGGAGACCCTGGACAGCTTGTTTTTGTCCACGCGCATGGTGAGAGAGCTGGTACTGGAAGAGGTGCGAAAACAGATGTACCCGGATCTGCCATCCCGCGCCAACTGCATCTGGCTGATCCCCGAAGACGAACGCGCGGTGCGTTTCTGGCTGGAGAATATGCGCGGCGATCACAAGCGGGTTTTCCGTGTGCGTGCCACTGGCGAGATGCATCGCGCACCCCAGCAGGTTGTCATGGGAGACACGATCTCATTGCTGGAATGGCGCAAACGCGCACTGGATTACTGGAATGGCGTGGATATGGAATCATATGACGATGAAATCACCTGTAATGGTGAAATCGAAGTGCTGGAAGAACTGCCCGCCAGCAATTTCTGATCAGGGTTTCCCGAACATCCTCGGCAGCAAGGACAGCGCCCGCCGAAATCCCGTCAACCGGGTTGCAATACCCCGGCCATACAGGGCCTTAAGCGCTCCTTTCAGGCCCTCGTAGGCTTTGATGTCATAAGGCATCCAGAAAGGCTGGCGGCGCAGGTGCTTGAACCAATCAGTGATAATGACCCTGGGTGCGGTAACCGCCTCGAATGCATAGTGCCCGTGACCGCGGCTGTACCCGGAATCCTTGAATCCGCCCCAGGGCGTCTCAGTCATGCCGTAGGAAGTCACATGGTCGTTGATCATGATCGCGCCGGCATGAATTTGCTTCGCCAGGGATGCGGCCTTGCCTTGGTCTCGCGACCAGACCGAGGCACTCAAGCCGTAGCGTGAGTCATTGGCAAGGCGCACGGCCTCGGCATCGCTGGTGTACGGCATGACAGCCAGTATCGGGCCGAAGGTTTCATCCCGCATGATGGCCATTTCATGGTCGACGCCGGTGAGCACCATGGGGGAAATAAAGTTTGGGTTGGGCGCTGGCGCAGGTCCCGCCTTGGCGGCCACGCTGGCGCCGCGCTGAAACGCCTCTTCCAGCTGCCGTTGCACCGTATCCACCTGGCGCTGGGTGCAAAGTGGTCCCACGTCCACGTTGAATTCCGTGCCCGGGCCGACGCGCAAGGCGGAGACTTTTTGCGTGAGCTTGCCCACAAACTCGGCATAGACGTCTTGCTGGATATAAATGCGTTCCACAGCCGCACAGGTTTGACCGGCATTGGACAAGCCAGCCCAGACAGCGCCATTAGCGGCCCTTTCCAAGTCGGCATCCGCGCAGACGATCATGGCATCTTTACCGCCAAGTTCAACTGATATCGGGGTCAGCGTGCGGGCGGCTTTCTCCAGCAACAGCTTGCCAACCGGCACGGAACCCGTGAAGAACAGTTTGTCCACGCCGCTGCCCGGTTGCAGCAGCAAGTCGCCTGCCGGCGGTCCGTCAATATGGATATGAGAGAACACGCCGGCTGGAATTCCACTCTCGCGGAACATGCGCTGCAGAAACACGCCGACAGCGACCGTTTCCGGCGCGGTTTTGAACACCACCGTATTGCCGGCCAGCAGCGCCGGTACGATTTCATGCATTGGAATTCCGAGCGGATAGTTCCATGGCGAGATGATGCCGATCACGCCCCAGGGAACGCGAATCACGCTGCTGCTTTTGCCGAAGAACAGCCATGACCCGTTTTTTAGACGCTTTGGTTTGAGGTATTTCCATGCGTGCTTTTCATACCAGCGGCACCCGGCAACAGTCGGCAGGACTTCAGTCGCGAGTGCGTCGAGCCGGGTTTTGCCCACACAGTTGGAGATTAACGTGGAGAACTCATCCATGTGCGCCAATATCCAGCGGCGCAATTCACGCACAATCTCCCGGCGTTGCGATAGCGGCAACGCGGCCCACTCAGGCTGGGCATCGCGGGCCAGGCGCAGCGTGGCACGCACTTCTTCGGCGGTTTGCCATGGGAAACGGCCGATAAGTTCCCCAGTGGCCGGATTGCGCAGGGTGACCCCGGGTGCATCTGAAGCTGTGGTCTCACTCATAAGCCTGCAGCACCCAATGGTTTCAGAAGATGAATTGTGTATTTTGCAG
This sequence comes from Gammaproteobacteria bacterium, assembly GCA_028870845.1. Classification (GTDB taxonomy): domain Bacteria; phylum Pseudomonadota; class Gammaproteobacteria; order Natronospirales; family REEB76; genus REEB76. Next base: position 52,587 of record JAGWOR010000002.1, read on the forward strand.
GATTACATCAAAAGCGATGATTGCACGGTCACCGCTACCTTTAAAAGGATACACGTAGTGTATGTAGTAAGGCGGAAACAAGATCAGGTCACCGGCGCGAGGATTAAGCCGGCGTGTCAGGCTTACACCATGGTGGTGGGCGACCGGATGTGGATTGAGAAATTCTATGCAGCCTTCTGGCTCCGGCTTTTCCGGCATGTTCAGGTAATACACTCCGCTGGCCAGATTGCCGGCGCTGGGATGCATGTGGGGCGCCTGCCAATCGCCAGCAGACAGTATATTTGCCCATGAGGTTATCCGGGTACGCCCGGATTCCACCTGTTTGTCATAGGCATACTCGAGATAGTCGGTGATGCCAGGCAGGATTATTGCATCGCGCAGATCGCGAATGCCTGGTTCCGTGCGGTCCAGGAACATCATCTTTTTAGAGGTCTGATAGCCGCCATAGGTTGTAATAGTGCCGGACAGGGCTTCATTCTCGACGCTGTCCTTGACATGCAGGTCCCGCAGCTTGGCAAGGATTCCGAGTACATCACGGTTGATTGGTTCTGCTCCCGCATGATGTCTCACCATAACGCGGATCGGGAAATGGTCTTCGAAGCGGGTATCGCGCTGAATATTCATTGGGTTCTTATTTTACTGCGCCGGAAAGATACAGCCAGGTTTCCACTACGGTATCCGGATTAAGCGAAATGCTTTCGATGCCCTGATCCAGCAGCCAGCGCGCCAGATCCGGATGATCCGATGGGCCCTGGCCGCAGATGCCGATGTATTTTTTGTGCTTGCGACATGCCTGGATCGCCATGGACAGCATGGATTTGACCGCATCGTTGCGTTCGTCGAACAGATGCGCGATCACGCCTGAATCACGGTCCAAACCAAGCGTAAGCTGCGTCATGTCATTGGAACCGATTGAAAAGCCGTCGAAATACTCAAGAAATTTCTCCGCCAACACGGCATTTGACGGCAGTTCGCACATCATGATGAGTTTGAGGCCGTGCAGACCGCGTTTCAGGCCGTTGGCCGCCAGCAGCTCGGTGACCTGGCGGGCTTCCTCTACAGTGCGCACAAACGGGATCATCACCTGGACATTGTCCAGACCCATATCCTCGCGTACCCGGCGTAGCGCGCGGCATTCCAGTTCAAAACAGTCACGGAACTGCTGTGCGATGTAGCGGGATGCGCCACGGAAACCCAGCATGGGGTTTTCCTCGTGAGGTTCGTACTGGCGGCCGCCAATCAGGTTGGCATATTCGTTGGATTTAAAGTCGGAGGTGCGCACGATCACCGGTTCCGGTGCGAAGGCTGCAGCAATGGTGGCGATACCTTCGGCCAGTCTTTCTGTGTAAAAGCTGACTGCATCTTTGTAGCCTGCAATCTGGTCACTGATCTGGCGTTTGATATCCGTAGGCTGTGAATCCAAGTTGAGCAGTGCCTTGGGATGTATGCCAATCATGCGGTTAATGATGAATTCCAGCCTGGCCAGGCCCACGCCCTTGTTGGGTAACATGGCGAAGCCAAAAGCCCGCTCAGGATTGCCCACATTCATCATGATTTTGAGCGGCGCTTCGGGCATGTTATTCAGGCTGATATGGCGGTGCTCGAAAGCAAGTTTACCGGCGTATATGTAGCCGGTATCGCCTTCTGCGCAGGACACGGTGACCGGCTCGCCGTCACTGATTCTGGCGGTGGCGTCACCGCAGCCGACCACAGCGGGTATGCCGAGTTCCCGGGCAATGATCGCCGCATGGCAGGTCCGGCCACCGCGGTTGGTGACGATCGCCGCAGCGCGCTTCATAATCGGTTCCCAATCGGGGTCGGTCATGTCCGTGACCAGCACGTCGCCCTCCAGGATATGGTTCATTTCCTTGATGTTGTTGATTATCTTGGCGGTGCCAGCGCCGATTTTTTGGCCGATACTGCGGCCCTCGGCCAACACCGCGCCTCGTGATTTCAGAGCGTAACGTTCAATGCTGTGTGTTTGCCGGCTTTTAACCGTCTCCGGGCGGGCCTGCAGGATGTACATCCTGCCGTCATTGCCGTCCTTGGCCCATTCAATATCCATGGGCCTGGCGTAATGCTTTTCGATGATTAGCGCCTGATTTGCCAGTGCCGTCACTTCGTCGTCATTCAGGCAGAAGCGCGCACGCGCCTCCGCATGCACCTCGATGGTCTTGACGGTCTGGCCGATGCTCTTGCCGTCGCCATAGATCATCATGTTGGCCTTGCTGCCGAGACTGCGTCGTACAATGGGAAATTTTCCGGCGGCCAACGCCGGTTTATACACATAGAACTCATCCGGATTCACCGCTCCTTGCACCACGGTTTCACCAAGTCCATAGGAAGCGGTAATGAAAATCACCTTGTCGAAACCGGATTCGGTATCCAAGGTGAACATCACGCCCGAGGCGCCCAGATCGCTGCGTACCATGCGCTGAATGCCCGCTGAAAGCGCTACATTTGCGTGCTCGAAACCATGATGCACCCGGTATGCGATGGCCCGGTCATTGAACAACGAGGCAAAAACCTGCTTGACAGACTGCAATACTGCGTCGATGCCGCGTACATTCAGTACGGTCTCCTGCTGTCCGGCGAAGGAGGCATCCGGTAGGTCCTCCGCGGTGGCCGAGGAGCGCACTGCGACGGAGATTTCCTTGCCTGCCTGCCGAATCAATGCTGCATATGCGCTTCGGATTGCCTGTTCCAGACCGGCGGGAAAGGCAAGGGCGGAGACCCATTCGCGGATTCGGGCGCCGGTCTCGGCCAGCTTTACCACATCATCCACGTTGAGCTTGGACAGTTCCGATTTAATCCTTGCGTCCATGCCGTCATGCGCCAGAAATTCACGATAGGCGTCCGCAGTGGTGGCAAAGCCGCCTGGCACCGACACACCCAGTCTGGTTAAATGACTGATCATTTCGCCCAGGGATGCGTTCTTCCCGCCTACCTTGTCGACGTCCCGCATGCCGAGGTTTTCAAATCCGATCACAAAGCGCTGGTCCATCGTTGTGTCCTTAATGGCCTGTGACAAGGTTACTGGCTGTATACTGAAGCACCGGATGACTCCCGGTATCGGCGCAACTCAAACCAGTTCCGTCCCTACGGTAAAGTATGGAAAAGAAACGAACGGTATTCTTTGTGTCGGATCGCACCGGCATCACAGCGGAAGCCCTGGGGCGCAGTCTCATGAGTCAGTTCAATGGTGACGGTTTCAGGCAAATCACTTTGCCATTTATCGCCAATCTTGACAAGGCGAATCAAGCAGTCGAACGGATTAATTCCGCGGGCAAAGACCAGGGTTTGCGGCCAATCGTATTCAGCACCATCGTAGATGACGAGGTACGGACGGTCATTGAGCGCAGCGATGCCCTGTATCTGGACTTTTTCAAGACCTTCATCGGACCGCTGGAAAGTGAACTGGGGATGCGCTCGTCGCATACGGTTGGCCGGGCGCATGCTTCAGCGGACAACGCCGCCTATATCCAGCGAATCGAGGCGGTCAATTTCGCCCTGGCAAACGATGACGGCATCAGCACCAAACGCTATCCCGAGGCCGATGTGATACTGGTGGGGGTGTCACGTTCGGGAAAGACCCCGACCTGCCTGTACCTCGCGCTGCAATTCGGGATCTATGCGGGCAACTATCCCTTAATCGAGGACGACCTCAAACGTGGCAAGCTGCCTGATGTGCTGGTGCCATTCTTGCCCAAGCTTTATGGCCTTACCATCGAGCCGACACGCCTGCAGCAGATCCGTTACCATCGCCGGCCAGACAGCCGCTATGCTTCAGCCGATCAGGTGCACTATGAAGTGGAGAAGGCGGAGGACATATTCAAGGCGGTAGGTGTGCCGTATATGAATACCACGCACCCATCCATAGAGGAAATTGCCACTACCGTTCTGCATCAAACCGGCATCCAGCGCCGTTTCTGAGGGGTCAGATCACTGCGGATGGGGATTGGATGCCCTGGGTATCAAGCCGTGCCAGTGATTGCGCCATGCGCGAAAGCGGAGCCAGCACAGCGCTGCGGGTTTGTGAATGTTGCGCCGCGTCCGGCAGGTACTGTTCCAGGTAGATTCGCAATGTCGCTCCACGCGTGCCGGTACCGGAAAGACGGTATACGATGCGTCCGCCACCAGCCGTAGTCACCCATATGCCCTGATTGTGGCTGATGCTGCCGTCCACTGGATCATGGTATGTAAAGTTTTCTGCGTTGCGTACCGTGACTCCTGCCACGGTTTCATCCGGCAAGCCGCCGACACGCGAACTCAAAAGCCGCATGAGTGCCTGAGCCTGGGCCGCATCACTGATGTAATAGTCTTCGCGTTGGAAAAAATCGCGGCCATATTCCTGCCAATGCCGGGTAAGGATCATGCCGACGTTTTCCGAGCGCACCGCGATGAGGTTGAGCCAAAACAAGATCGCCCATAACCCGTCTTTCTCCCGGGCATGGTTGCTGCCGGTACCGAAGCTCTCCTCTCCGCACAAACTCACCTTTCCGGCATCCAGCAGGTTGCAAAAAAAACGCCAGCCAGTGGGTGTCTCATAGCACGGGATGCCGAGCTTCTCTGCAACACGGTCCACGGCATGGCTGGTGGGCATGGAACGTGCCACGCCGATCAGGCCTGATGCATACCCGGGCACCAGATGTGCGTTTGCTGTCAGAACCGCAAGACTGTCACCGGGGGACACCAGCATTTTGCGGCCGATGATCATGTTGCGGTCGCCGTCGCCATCCGAAGCAGCGCCGAAATCGGGGCTGTCTTCTGCACTGAATAATTTGATGAGACCGGGCATCTCCAGAGGGTTGGGGTCGGGGTGAACCCCGGCAAAATCCTCCATGGGTGTGCCATGGATGACCGTGCCTGGCCGGGCGCCCAGGCGTTTTTCAAAAATTTCCACTGCGTATGGGCCGGTAACTGCATGCATGGCGTCAAAATGCATTTGGAAAGTAGCGGATCTGAGTAGCGCACGGATAATCTCAAAATCAAAAAGATTTTCCATTACACCGGCATAGTGGGCGATGGGGTCAATGATTTCGATGGACATGCTGCCCAGTTGCTGGCTGCCGATGCGGTTCAAGTCGATCGCGGAAGTTACATCAAGCATCCGGTAATGGGTTATTGCCCGGCTGCGCTGGTAAATGGAGTTGCAGTTAGCTTCAGTTGCCTGGCCGCCGTTGGCCAGGTTAAGTTTGATGCCGAAATCGCCTTGTTGGCCTCCCGGGTTATGGCTGGCGGTAAAAATAAACCCGCCAGCGGCCCGCAGATGCGTTATCAGCATGGAAGCAGCAGGAGTCGATAATAGACCACCGCGGCCGATGATTGATTTCTTTACGCCATTGGCAGCCGCCATCTTGAGCAGGGTGCCGATGGCTTCACGGTTGAAATATCTGCCGTCGCCCCCGATGACCAGTGTTCCGGATATCAGCGATGGTATTGCATCGAAACACGCTTGAATGTAATTCTCCAGGTAGTGGGGTTGCTGGAATGCGCGCACCGATTTGCGCAGACCGGCGGTACCGGGATTCTGGTCGATGAAGGGACGCGTGGAAACGGTGGCAATTTTCATCAGCAGCTGCTGTTTCGAAACGAGTACATGCCGGGTATTTGGCCTATGCTATAGTGAATCATGCTCATTGAAACAGTAGAACAACGCATCCGATTGGTAAAGCCCCGCAGTTTTGCCGGGTTGATGACGCTGTATGAAGGCAACCATGCAAAAATGAGGCAACTGCTTGGTAACCTGCGGTATCTGCCCTCACAGCTCATGTCTAAAAGCGCCACCGATCTGAGTATTCACCTGTCATTGCATGGACGCAGCAAGTACACCTCGACTTTATGCATGACCTACTGGTTTGATGATGATGTGAAATCAAGCGATCCGGAACTGGTGGTGCGCATCTATCACGATGCGCGTCTGGCGGAGGCGGTGAGTTGCCGCGAACATCCGCGGCATCCGGTATTCAACGGCGGCTGTTCCCCGGGAGCCAAGCCTATGGAAAAGCGCTGGTTGCTGAATATGCTGCTGTGTAAATGGCTGGAGTACTGCATCGATCATCGCCATGTGTTTGTCTAGTCGAGCGTCTGTCAGTCATCATATTCTGTCCAAGAAACAGGTTTGATACCTTTGATTCAGTTGAGCCTGCAAATCATGCATCCTGCATATTGACTAGCCATGTGCAAAAGTCCAAATTATCGGTTCCAATTGCGGATATCCCAGGCTGGCTCGATGAATTTTCACCTCGGGCAGCTTGTTTATTTTCGAGATCCATCACAGAATTTGTAGAACCTGGAGGCAAATAACATGCTGAATTCAACTATCCACCGGACCGGGCTCTGTATTTTGGGAATGGCCGCCATCATGCTTGGGCTTTTTGGCTGCTCCAGTTCGCCAAAGGGATATACGCTGCTGGCCCAACTGCCGCCTAATTCCAAAGATCAACTTATCATGCAGGCGGCAATTGATGTTGAGGGCCAGGCGTGCAATGTCACGGTGCTTACATGGAGCACTGAGAGTCCCTGGAATCCGACCTGTACAGTCAACCAGGATCAGCCGACACACAAAAATTTCACAATTGACGGACAACAAGTGGATCTGGTCGGAGACGATGCGAATGGATTCAAGGTATCCAATCAACTGTCTTTGAAAGTGCCGCTGCCCGCGACTGCCGCGCCGACGTCCAAAACCGCGGTTGCCGCCGCTATCGCTAAAGCAGTAAACAGTCCGAACCCGAAACCCAATGAAGTTAAAACGCCGACTGCAGCTCCAACGCCCGCAACTTCAGCAACGGCGGCTTCGGCAGCGCCCGGCCAGGCATTTCCAACACAATGGAAACTTGCCTTATTCCCCGGCCATAGGCAGCTGGTGGCGCAAAACCTGGGTTATCTGGTGAAAAGCGCCGGCATTGACATCAACGGCAGTGCCTGCAAGTTACAGGTGGTGTTCAAGGTGCGCTACCCGCCATATAACCTTGACTGTGTGGTTACCACCAACAAGCGCGGAGATCTGACCCTGTTGTTCAGCCCTTTCATTGTTGCAAACTCTGCTAAGAGCGCTACCAACAGCATCCTGTTGGTCTCTGAAGGCGAAAGTATCTCGGGCATCATTTGGGATTCGCATGGATTTGATTCCTGGACTCCGAGTGTGCCTCCTTCCTGGAGAGTCAAACCCAAATCCGGCAGCTAAGACTGGCCAGGCAGCAGAAATCCAAATAATGGATTGATGTCGGTGCTGCTTGACTAACTCGTAGAGTATCGACGTAAAAAACTCGAGCGCACGCGTATTCCTTCAGGGGTACGCGTGCTTTTTTTCGAGCGTAAATCTCCGGCGAACTTGGCTGCCTCTGCATGGTTTGTACGGCCGTGCCGGCACATTAAATTGCTGCGCCAACCGCACGGCAGTTGCGCACCAGGGCCGCAGGTACGGGTTGATTGCTGCTGTTTGTGCTGGTCAATTGAATATATAAACTACCTAAGCAGCGGATAACACGGTACTTTTTATGTGCTTCCATGCCGTATTCAAATTTATGTTAAGTTAAAGGCAAGCACGGTGCGCGGATTCTAGAGCCGGTTAGCGGCTCATGATGGAAACGGGCAGATCCACTAGCATTGACACTTTATCAGGTGCGGCAAATGTCTCCGAAATACAAAAAACTCATCACCCGGAAAGACGACCCAGTTGATGCGTCAACCGCCGGCGCATCTCCCGCACACAACTCCAAACTCGTCGAATTATTTGAAAACCGTAATTTGATCAAACGTGAGCTTGACCAGATAACTGCTGAGCGGGACTCGCTGAAAAACGAAGCAAAAGACCTGCGTGCCAGTAACGAGGAACTGCTTCGCCAGCTCAATAATCTTGAACAGATGCTGGCGGATGCAGAACGTGGCCAAAGTGCGATTGTTTATTACCGCTTGCGTGCCGTCTGGAACACCTGTCGCCAGCAGCTTCTGGCTTTAGCGGAAGACCTGGGGGGGCGTTTCGAGAAGGCTGAACGCGGGGGCTTCGAGGAAAAAGTTGATAAGGATCGCGGCCGGCGTCTCGATGTGCTGACAGAGCAGTTCGACAAGCTGGAGCGAGAGCGTCGTAATTTGCGCAATAACCTCGGAGATCTGCAAAAGCAACTGCCGAACCTGCAGAAATTCTGGCATAAAAACAAGCGTGCTGAGATTCAGATTCAAATCGAAAAACTGACCAAACAGTTTAAACCCATTGAATCTAAAAAATTAGAACTGCTGGCTGCCATGGAGGAAATGCGCCGTGAAAAACAGCAGGCATGGCCGGGCATCAAGACCGCCTCGAAACGCACCGTAAATCTTTGGTTGCTGGGGCTCGCGCAGTATCTGTACCTGCATTTCAGGGAATACAATATCGCTGAAATGGCGCGTAGCGCGGGCACCAAGCCGGTATCCGACGTGAATTTCGGCTTGCTGAACGACTGTTTGATCATCGGCAATCACATCTACGAGGTCGTAGTTAAGTTGCGCGGCGACAAAACCCGGCCTGAAAAACTGCGCTTCCGGGTCGAGCATTTGCGTCGCGGAGCGACTTACGCGAGTGATTCCGATACTGTACCTGATGAAGCCTGTCTTGATTATATTTCCCTGGCTTCACAGACTGCCCCCACAATCGACGCCGAAGCCCAGCCGGTAGGGGTCAACATCCTGAGGATGAACTACTGGGATATCCAAGGAATTTTGCTGATGCCGCCGGCGCCAGCAAAATCCCAAGGTTCGCAGGATCAGCAAGCGGCTGATTGACCTGCTAGTTCCGCTTGGCAGCCGCCTGCGGGATGGACGGCATGCTGCCGATACCCATCTTCTCCATGTCAATGGTGATCTGCGCACTTTCCTGCAACAGCATGTCGGGTACCAGTAGATTTGAAGCGTTGGCGCCATCGGCAGCAGTGCCTGAGGCGGGCAGCTTATAGGCCTCGTCAAGGCTTTTTGCGGCGGGCAGCTTGCGTAATTTCCGCCAGTCATTGGCCAAGGTCAACTTGGCATCGTCAAGTTTGCGCTGCTGCAGTTTCCGTTCGCTGAGCAATAATGATACCGATTTGGTGTCACGTTCGGACTGCAACTGACGCAGCCCATCAAGGTATAGGGCCCACTCGGGAATTTTGAGGGTGCGCTGCGCATGCAGCTTGTTGAGTTCGGGAATTGATTTGTCGATGCCCAGGCTCAGCGGAGTGTATTTCGCAGGTGCGATCTGATCCCAGGGCAATGCATCCTCTTCGGTTTCTTCGCCAAATTCCTTGGAGCTGACTGGAGAAGGTAAAACGATATCTGGGGTTACGCCCTTTATCTGGGTGCTGGAGCCATTGACACGATAAAATTTGTCTACCGTCAGTTTGAGTTCGCCCACGCTCTCGCTCCCCGGCAAGTACCTGCTGAGATCAATCAATCGCTGCACGGTGCCTTTCCCATATGTGGTGGATCCCACCACAAGTCCACGATGGTAATCCTGTATCGCGGCCGTGAAGATTTCCGAAGCCGACGCGGTTAGCCGGTTTACCAGCACCACCAGTGGGCCGGTATACACGACTGAGCTGTCATCGTCGTCATCCACTTCAACGTCGCCGCCGGTATCACGGATCTGCACCACAGGGCCGTGCGGGATAAACAGGCCGGTAAGCTTGGTGGCTTCATCCAATGCCCCGCCGCCGTTGTTGCGAAGGTCGATTACTACGCCACTCACGTGTTCAGCTTCGAGCTCCAGCAGCAGTTTACGGACATCCCGAGTAGTACTTGTGTAGTTCTTTTCGCCTTCGGCGCGACCTTCAAAGTCGCTGTAGAAAATTGGTATGTTTACCACGCCAATCTTGTATGTCTGGCCGCCACGGTTAATGGTAACAATGCTCTTGTGTGCGGCTTGTGCTTCCAACTTCACGGTATCTCGTACCAGGCGGATGGTTTTTTCAGGTGATCCCGGGGCGGCGCCAGCCGGCAGTATTTGCAGCCTGACAATCGTGCCTTTGGGTCCGCGAATAAGCTGCACAACGTCGTCCAGGCGCCAGCCCACTACATCCACCATTTCTCCATGGTCACCCTGGGCAACGCCGGTAATACGGTCGTCGGGATGCAGTTCCTTGTCCCTTGCGGCGGGCCCACCCGGAATGATCTGCACGACCTTGGTATATTCGCCTTCGGAAACCAGTGATGCGCCAATTCCCTGGAATTTGAGGCTCATTTGAATCTGAAACTGTTGCGATTCGCTGGGCGAAAAATAATTACTGTGTGGATCCAGCGTAAGCGTGTATGAGTTCATGAACAGGTTGAATACATCTTCGGGTGCAACCTGGTGGGCACGATAATCGAAATTCTCATAGCGTTTATGCAATATTGTGGCCGCCTGTTTCCACGATTTACCCGCCAGTAACAGGCCTATGACATCGTTTTTGACGCGCTTGCGCCAGATTTCATCCAGTTCAGCCACGCTGCTTGCCCAAGGCAGCTTGCTGCGGTCATACACGTAGTCTTCGTTGACATTGAAATCCGGTTCATGATTCAGCAGGCGCAGCGCGTATTGGATGCGCTGTTGCACGCGCTGCTGATAGACGTTGTAAATGGCAAACGCCGGTTTCAGGTTGCCGGCTTGGATCGCGCCAACAAGATCTTTTTCATAATGCGCAAAACCGTCGATGTCAGACTGCAGAAAATAGCTGCGGTTTGGATCAAGATTTTCCAGGTAGTGTGTAAATACCTGTTTGGACAGTTCGTTTGCCGGCGGCTGGTTGCCGTAGTGATAGCGGGTCAGAATGCCGGCTATCGCTTCATCCACCAGTGCCTGGCGTGGTTGCGGTTTTAAAACCGGTAATTGCGCAAGCGCAGTGCCTGCGGCAGGGGCCGGACTGAATGCATGGACATTCGCTGCGGCGAACATGCAGAGTGCAATCAACAGATTGAAATGCTTATTGCGCATTCTGAAAAATTTCCTGTGTAATTTTAAGACTATGCTGCCGTTCAGGCGGGCGGGTAAATGATCATGCACTGACCGCATGAAAATATACTATGGGATGCATGGTGTGCAGGCGCGTACAGCCGCATATAACCAGCAAATAGTACCAGTTTATCCTGTCTTACAGGCTCCGCCCGGCATGATTTTGGCTGTCCGGCCTGACTGACCCTGTCCCCGGCGGGCCCATGGCCTGCAACTTGTCAGTCTTGGAACCGCTGGCTGCGGGAGCCGTTGTGGGCTTTGCGCCATAGGGTGTTTTCACGAGTGCATGCGGATATCGCTATGGCCAACGGCAGCTGCCGGTGCGTCAGGAAATGGCGTGGACTGTATAAATCTTACACACGCTGTCCTGTGAATGGGCACAAGACTGCATGCCCTGCCCAAGCCGGACTGCAAATTCCAGGCGGCCTCGGGGTTAAGCGATATCGCTGGCTTGAGGCCGGGCGGGGTGTGGATGCGGGATTTTCCGGCATGCCGGCCTGCATTTTCCAGATTTATTCCCGATATATTTATAAATCCGGCCGGCGATTCGCTGATGCCGCGCGGGGCAAGCAAATGGCGAATAACCGGCTTTTTATAGCAATCACATGCCTGTGCTAGAATCTTCGTACTTGGGTAGCAAACCAGACTTTTCCGGTTGCAAGCTGATTAAACGGCATTAAAATCAGCCCGGGGTTGCCGCATCTTATTGACTTGACGTGGTGTATTCGAGTAAAAAGCGGGGCCCGAAAATGAGCTGAATGGTGCGTAGGCGCGACTGCCAGGATTCGATTGTCACAGGGCGCTGATGCGCGTAGGTTAACACCGAACACCAAAATCCGGTATTGCAGGAGATCCATAAGTGAATATTCAAGAGATTCTTCATATTGCGAATGTCTCAGGTGGCGTGATCTGGCTCATCGTCTTGACCCTCCTGGTCGCACTCATGATCATCATCGACCGGACCTGGTACCTCGCCAAAGTCGTGAGGCAAGGCGAACTGATTGCACGCGTGATCTTGCAGTCAGAGGAAGTTGACCGCGACGCTCTCATGGATCTTGCGGTACGTACCGCCAAATACCCCCAGGGCGCGGTACTGGAAGTAGCCTTGAAGTATCCAGAGATCAAGGACCCGATCCGTCTTTCGGAGCTCATCGAGGAAACCATACTGTTGCAGGCTCCGCGTATCGACCGGTTCATGTGGGTGCTGGATACAATCGTCACGCTCGATCCATTGCTGGGACTGTTGGGAACCATCGTGGGTATTTTCGAAGCCTTCCAGGTGCTGGGCGCCGCGGACACCGCGCCTACCAAGGTCACCGGCGGTGTGGCGGTGGCGCTGATTGCGACCGCAGCAGGACTCGCAGTCGCCATCATCGGTCTTGTATTCTTCAACGGCCTTAACAACCGTGTCCGTCTGATCATGCATCAGATGGAAGCCATCAAGGTGATGTTGGTCAACCGCCTCACCTGATGATTTTCGGGCTGGTCTCGGAACATGGTTAATACTCAACTGGCCGTTGCGAATGGCCAAGGCAGGTAGTTGAAATGGCAAATGCATACATTGAAAAGAAGAAGGGCAGAATCGAGATCATCAACATGATCGATATCATGCTCTTCCTGTTGGTGTTCTTCATCATGATTACGCTGCGCATGATACCCGCCACCGGCATTGCCTCTCACCTGCCCCAGAGCAGCACGGCGGTGACCATTGAGCGGCCGAAAATCATCATCAGCCTGCCGGCGCACGGCCAAATCGTGGTTGAAGGGCAGTTGATGACGCCTGATCAGCTGACATCCTATTTGCTTGGCCAGGATCCGGCGCATGCAAACGTCACAATCGCTGGCGCCAAAGACGTGTCTCTCCAGGATCTCGTGATAGCCATGGATGCATGCCGCGAAGCGGGGGTGACCCAGATCGGTATCGCCGCCAAAAATATCAACGATTAATCCATAGGGTTCAACTGTGGACAATAAGCATGTTTTTAGCGAAGGTCTGTTCAACGCACGGACTGGCGTATCGTTCATCCTGGCGATCATTGTTGAAGTGCTTCTGGCGCTGACGGTCGCCGGCCTCATCATCTGGCATGAATTGCATCCCACGCCACCGCCACCACCGCCCAAGGTGGCCGTGGTAACCATACCGCCGAATCCGCCGCCGCCGCCGCCGCCGCCGCCCAAGACACCGTTGCCGAAGATGCCGACGCCTCAGCCGTTGTCGGAGGTTCCGGCCATTCCCGTGCCTGTGCCGGTACCCAATGCCATCCCGCCACAGCCCCCGCAGCCGCCGATCATTCCACGGCCACAGCCCAAAGTGGACATGGCTGCGATACGGGCGTCGTTCCTGTCTGAATTGGAACAATGCCTGCAGAACCGGGCAATCCAGCACTATCCGCGTGAAGCTTTGCTGGCGAGCCAAACTGGAACCGTGAAGGTGAGCTTTAAGTATCATGATGGGAAAATCAGCGATGCGAATATCGTCCGCTCCAGCAATGCGCGCTCACTGGATCGAGCTGCTTTAGAAGCGGTCCTGCAGGCGAGCTGTCCGCCTCCGCCAGCTGAATTTGCCGGACAAACCTTCATTTTCACCGTGCCAATTGAATACACCCTGGGGGGATCGTAATCGCCAGGGAATGGCTGCCCTACGTCTATAAAAAATAAACCAAGACGCATAGATAAGCCTGCTGAGATATCAGCAGGCTTTTTTTATATCGGGATATGCAGGGTTAAATTGCGGAAATTCGAGAATATTGAGATGTTGTGGGGGATTCTCTGGTATTTGCCCTGGTGATGCGGCAATGGTGCCAATATCCGGTCATGAGGCAACTGTTTAATAGGGCAGTTATTTCTCTATCCACGTGGCGGGCAGATATTTTAAACACGGCGATGCTGTTCGCCACAAACCGCCTGAACTGGAGGCTGATCACTCCTGCAAAAGCCCCGTTTGCATGGGAGTTGTCCACCCACGTATCCTCAGCATGCGCTCGCTGGCTGTCTCCGGGTTAACCGCCCTGTAAAGCCTGTAGTCGCCAGGGCAGGTGGCGTCATGGCTGGTGATGTCCCACGGAGGCGCCCAATGAAAATAACCACAAGCAGCATCTGACTCAGAAAGTACGCATAACTGGATCACATGAACAGCCAAAGGGTTAAAACGGGAAACGACGCGCGTCGTCAGGCCTTCCGTTTTGTTGTCAGCATCGGCATCGTCAGTCTGTTTGCTGACTTCACGTACGAAGGCGGGCGCAGCATCGTGGGCCCGTATCTGGCGGTACTGGGCGTGGGTCCGGTATTCGTGGGTGTGGTGGCGGGTCTCGGCGAATTTCTGGGGTATGCCATCCGGTACTTTTCGGGGCGTTATGTAGACCGTACCCGGCGCAACTGGCAGGTGATGGGCGCAGGCTACACCCTCAACATGCTGGCGGTGCCGGCCCTGGCGCTGGCCCCGGTGGCCTGGCTCGCCGGCCTGCTGGTGATGCTGGAGCGCATCGGCAAGGGCATTCGCAATCCCGCCAAGGATGCGTTGCTGTCGCGTGCCGGCCGCGAGCTCGGGCATGGGCGTGCCTTCGGGCTGCACGAATTCCTCGACCAGCTGGGCGCGGTGCTCGGCCCGCTGCTGGTGGCCGCGGTCGTGGCCTATGCGGGTTACCGGTGGGGGTTTGCGGTGTTGATCGTGCCGGCGCTGCTGGCATTAATTTTTTTGTGGCGGGCGCGCGGCCTGCAACCGGATCCGGCGCCGGCGCCTGCACCAGCCGATCCGGCGAAGTTCGGCCGGCGCTACTACCTCTACATGGCGTTCGCGGCCGTCTCCATCTTGGGCTTCTCGCATTTCATCCTGGTGTCCTATCATCTGGAGATCCATCACCTGCTGGCGCCGGCCATGATTCCGCTGCTGTTCGGCCTGGCCATGGGCACGGACGCGGTCGCCGCCCTGGTGGCCGGACATTTCTATGACCGCCACGGCCTCAAGGTGCTGTATGCCTTGCCGCTGCTGACGCTGCCGGCCGTGCCGCTGCTGTTCCTGGCCACACACCCGCTAGGGATCTGGGCCGGCGCAGCCTTGTGGGGCGCGGCCCTGGGCGTGCAGGAAAGCACGGTGCGCGCCGGGGTGGCCACGCTCACGCCTGAGCACCTGCGCGCCACGGCCTACGGCCTGTTCGACACGGTGTACGGCGCCGCCTGGTTTGTGGGCAGCGTGCTGATGGGCGCGTTATACGCACTCGGACCGGTATGGCTGGTGCTGGCGGCGATCCTGCTGCAACTGCTATCACTGCCGCTGCTGGCGGTCATCGGACGGCGGCCCGCGGCGGCTTGAGCCTTTGCCGGATTGCCGCCGGCAGCGCTAGCGGTCGCCCGGCGGCGAATGCCTGAGCGGTTTTGCCCACAGACGCTTGCCTAAAAGCGCTTTGCGCCTGGGGGAATTCCCTAGCAGCGGGCTGGAAATGGCCAAAAATCCGGCCATTCCTGCGCCCTCAATAGGCAATCCAAGGGCCGGGCAGCACTATTTCATGGCGTATTATGGTGATTGCCACCAGGGACCGGGCCGGCGAAATCCAGCCAAGCCACAAAGGGTTGCCGTGGTCCCATCCAATCCCGAAGCCCAAGCGCGAGACACCATTGATCGCCTGCTGAGTGCTGCGGGATGGAATGTTGTGGATCGCGATCAGGTGAATATCCATGCGGCCCGGGGCGTGGCCGTTCGGGAGTTTTCCCTCAAGCCCGGCCACGGCGAAGCGGACTATCTTCTTATATGTAGATGGGCAGGCGGCGGGTGTGATAGAAGCCAAGCAACCGGGCGTTACGCAGCCTGCGCCATCGAACAACCACCCCGAATGACATCGCCATCATTTAATCAGAGGATCTGAAGCAGTTATGGCCATAAAAAAATCAGATCTCTATTCCTCCCTGTGGGCCTCGTGCGACGAGCTGCGCGGCGGCATGGACGCCAGTCAGTACAAGGACTACGTGCTGTTCCTGCTGTTCATCAAGTACATCACCGACAAGTACGGCAATAGCGCCGACTTCGCCCCGTCGGTCACGATCCCGAAGGGCGCGAGCTTCAAGGACATGCTCGAGCTGCGCGGCAAGAGCGACATCGGGGACAAGATCAACACGCAAGTCATCGCCTTCCGGCCGCGTAACACTAGTCGCGCCGAAAGGTACTCGTCCAGAGGTAGCGCGCGCCTATGCGATCTCGAAACTGGGTTGGATACGCGAACAACAATTGAAGCTGAAAAAGCAGGCGCGCGAAACGCCTCGCAGGTTCATTGAGCGCGAGAGTCATTATCTTTGGGGGCGCCGTTACCTGCTGTCCGTTGAGGCGCGGGAGATCAAGCCATTTGTTTGCCTCAATCATAAACGCATCACGCTGAGCGTGCGGCCGGGCAGTGATCAGGTCAAGCGCGCCGAGGTCATCCACGAATGGCACAAGAGTCTATTGCATGAAGTGGTGCCGTCGCTGATCAAGAAATGGGAACAGAAACTGAGGGTAAAAGTTGAGGGTTACTTTCTGCAAAGGATGAAAACCCAGTGGGGAAGCTGCAATCATGTTGCCGGGAACATCCGCCTCAATACCGAGCTGGTAAAGAAGCCGAAAGACCTGCTTGAATACGTGATCGTGCATGAGATGGTTCATCTGCTGGAGTCAACCCACAGCGAGCGCTTCATCGCCATCCTTCAGGAGCACTACCCAAGCTGGCGCGAAGCGCGCGCAGAACTGAATGAATTACCACTGACGGCGGAGGTATGGAAAGAATGAGGGCTGGGCGACAGTCTTCAGTGCGTGAATCGGGGGCAGGTCTTGAAATAGCAGTTTCAAAATCATGGCCGGGGCGCAGCCGCGCAAGCCATTGGCCTCTCGGCAGAACGCGCACTGAATGGCCTGCGCAGCACCTGCACATCCATGCGCATGGGAATCTCACCCGCTACGCGGGTTCGATAGCACTGCTTCGACACGAAAATCAAAAAGGCCACCGCCGGGGTGGCCTGTTTGATTTTATGGTGGAGGCGGCGGGAATCGAACCCGCGTCCGCAAGTGCTCCGCCCTCAGCTCTACATGCGTAGCGCACGTCTTTGATTTAACTGGCGGCTACCCGACGGGCAGGGAAAACCGACAGCGAGTCCGGCATGTTTTAGCGGCCTGGCGCCGGATGCACCACGCCGCGATCTTGTGAGCACGACCTCTGAAGCGTCCCCGGAGGGACTCTGGACGCACAAGCACGGCTCCAGTCAGAGGCTAGCCGGGATTAGGCGGCTAGGGCGTAGTTGCTATCGTTCGCAGCTAGCGTTGTTGCAAGACAGTTTAACGAGGAATCCTGCACCTCGGCATGCACTTCGGGTTTCGCGACCCACGTCGAAGCCTGGTCGCCCCCAGCGTGTCGGCGTCTATCTTACCGGGAAAGTGGGGGCGCGGGCGGTTTTCTCAAGCGCTTGCGGCCGCGGGCCGCCGGCCCTCAATGCCGCAGCAGGCGTTCTTTCTGGCGCTGCCAGTCGCGCTGTTTTTCGGTGGCGCGCTTGTCGTGGGCCTGCTTGCCCTTGGCCAGGCCGATTTCCAGTTTGGCGCGGCCTTTTTTCCAGTACAGCGCCAGCGGCACCAGGGTGTAGCCCTTGCGCTCCACCGCGCCGAGGAGCCGGTCCAGTTCCGGGCGGTTGAGCAGCAGCTTGCGGGTGCGGGTGGGATCAGGCTGTATGTGGCTGGAGGCCGAGCTCAAGGGGCTGAAGTGGGCGCCCAGCAGCCAGGCTTCGTTGTTCTTGATCACCACATAGCTTTCGGTAATCTGGGCTTTGGAGGCGCGCGCGCTTTTCACCTCCCAGCCTTGCAATGCCATACCTGCTTCCAGGCGTTCCTCAATGAAATAATCGAAACGGGCGCGTTTATTCAGCGCAATGGTTGCGGTACCGGGGCGTTCTTCTGTTTTGCCGCGCATGGCGGGATTATACCGGTCAGAGGTTGTGCTGCCTGAGTGTATGCTTCAAAATCGCTGATGCATGCCAGTTCGCAGAATATCCCCGCATTGAGCCATCATGCGCACCGTCAATAAAACTGCACTGGTGCCCTACACGGCTGAAGCCATGTATGCACTGGTCAATGATGTGGGGCGTTATCCGGAATTTCTTCCCTGGTGCCGCAAAGCCGAGGTGCTCTCGGAAACCGCAACTGAGATGCATGCCAGAATCGAATTGGCGCGGGGTGGAGTGCATAAGGTTTTCAGCACCCGCAACCGCATGCAGCCTGGCAGGCAAATATCAATCAGCCTGGAACATGGGCCATTCCGCTACTTGCAGGGATACTGGAATTTTGAGGACCTGGGCGAGGCTGGATCCAAAGTATCGCTGAAAATGGAATTTGAATTCTCCAGTAAATTACTGGACATGATGGCGGGGCCGGTGTTCCATGAAATATGCAATTCGCTGATATCGGCATTTATCCGGCGCGCAGCTCAATTGAACCACAAGCAATGAAACAATGCGTATCACCTTGATCTATGCGCTGCCTGATCAGCAGTTCCAGATGGAACTGCAACTGCACGCGGGCACAACCGCGAGTAGCGCGATTGAACATTCAGGAATCCTGCGTAGCTATCCCGCGATGGATCTGGCAAAACATCAAATCGGGATCATGGGGCGTTGTGTCACGCCTGACTATGTATTGAGCGACGGCGACCGACTGGAAATTTACCGGCCGCTGGTACGCGACCCAAAACAGGCGCGCAGGCAGCGGGCAAAAAACAAATGCAGTCCGGATCCGAAAGCCTGAAGCCGGCCTGTCAGCCGCGTGCGTTTTTGGGTGGCATCGGCTGTTCGATGCTGGTGACTTTGCCGTCCTTAAACACAATCACCACATGCTGTCTGGAGATGTTGGTGTTCTCGTCGAGACTGCTTGGGCGGTCGTAGTAGACGTAGTCCCAACGATCCGGATGGAAGGGATCTGTGATCATGGGCGGCCCCATGATCAAACGCACCTGTGCCTCGGTCATGCCGGGCTTGATCTGGGCGATCATGTCGGGTTTGAGAAAGTTACCCTGCCTGATATCGGGACGATAGACGCAGGCGGCCAACGATATGGCCGTGATCATCATCGCAAGTTGGACTAAACGCATGGTGAATGAGGCAAGTTTGCGTTGCGTATCAGGGGAGGCATAATACCCGACTCGCACCATCACGAGAAGTATATGAACGAGAAAATTACCGTGGAAAACCAGGAACTTCGCAACGCAGGTCTCAAGGTTACCTTGCCGCGGATCAAAATTCTTGAAATTCTCGAGCGTAGCGACCAGCGCCATATGAGTGCCGAGGACATGTACAAGGCTTTACTGGACTCCGGGGAGGATATCGGCCTGGCCACGGTTTACAGGGTGCTGACGCAGTTCGAATCGGCCGGCCTGGTCACACGCCAGCATTTTGAAGGCGGGCACTCGGTGTTTGAATTGAACCAGGGCAGCCACCATGACCATATCGTTTGCGTGAAATGCGGCCGCGTGGATGAATTCATCGATAGCGAGATTGAAAAACGCCAGAAGCAGATTGCCACTGCCAAAGGCTATGAAATCACGGATCACTCTCTCTATATTTACGGGATTTGCGCCAGCTGTAGAAAAACGCTGCCCAAGTAGCTTCAGGCTTCTTGCGCCGCACGCGCGATCATTTCTTGCGCATGTTTGCGTGTGGTTTCCGTGATTTCTACGCCGCCCAGCATGCGTGCGAGTTCCTCGATCCTGCTTTTCTTGTCCAGGCTTTCTAACGCAGTCTGAACATTCTGGCCATGACTGCTTTTAACCACGCGGTAATGCTGATGTGCCTGTGAAGCCACTTGTGGCAGATGTGTGACGCACAGCACCTGGCGTTTGTTGCCAAGGCTGCGCAGCCGCCGGCCGACGATCTCGGCAACCCCGCCGCCAATTCCGGCGTCAACCTCATCGAAAATCATGGTTGGGATCATGCTGGCCTGGGCGGCGACCACCTGGATCGCCAGGGCGATGCGCGAGAGCTCGCCACCGGAAGCCACCTTTGCCATGGTTTTGAGCGGTTGGCCCTGGTTGGCGCTTACCTGGAATTCAGCCTGGTCGATCCCGCAGGTGGAAAAACGTTCGGCTTCAGAATGGATCTCGATGGCGAAGCGGCCGCCGGGCATGCCCAGTTCGCGCATCGCCAGGCTGACCTTCTTGCCGAGTTCGGCGGCAGCCTGCCGGCGCTGATTGCTTAGACGTTGGGAGTGCCTGCGGTAGGCATCACGCAGGCTGTGCAACTGCGTCTCCAGTTCCTGGAGTGCAACCCCGGCATTTTCGAGGTTTTCGAGTTCCATGCGCAGCCTGGCGAGCAGCTCCGGCAAGTGCTGTGGTTCCACATGGTGCTTGCGTGCCACATCATGGATTGCGCCCAGGCGGTTTTCCACCCAATTCAGGCGCTCGGGGTCGGTCTCGCTGGCGTGCAAATACCGGCGTAGCGCTTCGCAGGCATCGCTAAGCTGGATTTCAGCGGAATTCAGCGTCGCGGTGATTTCCTGGAGACGCGGGTCCAGTGCGCGCAATGTCTCAAGGTTGTTAAGCGCTTGATGGAAAATGCGGTATGCCGAGTTTTCCTCGTTTTCATACAGACCATCCAGTGCGGCCTGGGCGCCCTGCATGAGCCTGCCGCCATTGGCCAGGCGTCGGTGTTCTTCATCCAAACTGGAGATTTCACCGGGGCTTAATCCCAAAGCCTCCAGTTCTCCAGCCTGGTGGCGCAGAAGCTCCAGTTGCTGTTCGCGGTGGCTGGCCGCTGCTTGCAGCGCAGCCAGGCGTTCATTCGTTGATTTCCACTTGCTGTACAGACTGGCGGTTTCTTCCAGCAAGCTGCCGTGGTTTCCAAAGCCATCCAGCAATGCCAGCTGCGAGGCGGGCCTCAGCAAAGACTGATGCTCGTGCTGGCCGTGAATATCCACCAGCTGCTCTCCCAGCTCCTTCAGCAACTGCATGGGTACGCTGCGGCCGTTGATCAAGCCGCGTGAACGGCCATCATGCCCGATGATGCGCCGCAGAATGCATTCATTATCAGCAGTCAGTTCATTGCTCTCGAGCCACTGCTGTGCGCTGCGCAGGCTGCGGATGTCAAATTCAGCAGTAATTTCCGCACGCTCTGTTCCGTGGCGGACCACGCCTGCGTCAGCACGGTCGCCCAGTACCAGGCCAAGGGCATCCACCAGTATGGATTTACCGGCGCCGGTTTCTCCCGTGAGCACACTCATCCCGGAGGTCAGGTCCAATTCCAGTGTGTCGATGATGGCAAAATCGCGTACTGCGATGTGCGTAAGCATGTCTGGACTCAGTCCTTGCGCTGTTGATGCAATGCGCGTCCCCAGTGGAGTTTGTTACGCAGGATGCGGTAGTAATCGTGCTCTTGCGGATGGATCAGTGTCACACTGTCGGCGGAGCGGCGTACCCGCACCCGGTCGTTGGCCGACAAGCTTTGGGTATTCTGCCCGTCGCTGCTTACCTGGGGATTGCCGCCGTGGGTGTCGTTTATGACGATCTCAATTTCATTGTCACCGCGTACAACGATGGGACGGTCGCCAAGCGCATGCGGGCAGATTGGCACAAGGATCATGGCGTCCACGCTGGGGTGCAGTATGGAACCGCCGCCGGAGAGCGCGTATGCAGTGGAACCGGTAGGCGAGGCTATAATGATTCCGTCGGCCCTGTGCGCGCAGACGAAATCGCCATTCACATAAGTCTCGAACTCAATCAACCTCCCGCCAGCTGATTTCTGTATGACCACATCATTCAAAGAAGGCAGGCATGGTACGCGCGCGTCGGGCCGTACGATTTCCGATTCCAGCAGCAGCCGTTGCTCCGCGTGGTAATCGCCGCGCAGTATGGCGCTGATTTCAGCCTGCATGGTGTCAGGCGAAATATCGGTGAGAAACCCCAGGCGTCCGAGGTTGATACCCACCAGCGGCACCATATGCGAGGTGAAGATATGCACGGCGTGCAACAGGGTGCCATCGCCGCCGATGGAAATGGCCAAATCCGCCTGCGCGCTGATTTGCGCATGGTCGGCAAATTCCCACGCTCTGGCATCTTTGATCAGGCTGCGTAGCGAGGTTTCAACCAGAATCCGGACACCCAGGGTTTGCAGGTGCGAAAGCAGTAACTCGAGTGCAGTGGATATGCCTGAGTCACCGGTTCGGCCGAGGATGGCGATGCTGGAAAAGCGCTTTGGCATATGGCCGGCAACGTTAGCATGGGCGTTGGGGAGAGCCCAATACCGCGCATAATCTTGACAGTACAGACTCTGGGTTGCTAGCTTTCATTTTGGCACTCCTGAGTGATGAGTGCCAAAATGATACGTTATGGGTGACTGCGATCATCATGATGACTAACAGCATTACTGCCAAAGGCTTGAATGAACGTGCCCAGCACCTTCTCAAGGTACTGGTGGAACACTACATACGCGATGGTGAACCAGTGGGCTCGCGTACCTTATCGCGGGATTCCGGCCTGGAACTAAGCCCCGCCAGCATCCGCAATGTCATGGCGGATCTTGAAGAACTGGGGTTTATCGCCGCACCGCACACTTCCGCCGGCCGGGTGCCAACCGTTAAAGGCTACCGGCTGTTCGTGGATACCTTGCTGGCCATCAAACCGCTGGAACAGCAGGAAATACACTTGATACAGCAGAAGCTGACCAGCAACGACCTCAACCAGCGGTCGCTGCTGGCATCCGCATCCACAATGTTGTCCGCCATTACCAGGATGGCTGGAGTGGTGACATTGCCGCGACGCGAGTACATCGCCTGGCGGCATATCGAATTCCTGCCGCTATCCGAACATCGTGTGCTGGCGATTTTGGTGATCAATGAAGGGGAAGTGCAGAACCGGATTTTGAAGCTGGACCACTCTTATGATTCCAATACACTGCAGCAGATCAGCAATTACCTGAACACGCACTTCACGGGTAAGGAAATTCACGCGGCCCGCGCTGAGCTCTTGAATGAACTCAACCGTACTCGCGTGAACATGAACAACCTGATGCTGGCGGCGATCTCCATGGCGGAGAAAGTATTTGAGGGCCAGGGCCGTGAAACTGGCCGGAGTTATGTCATTGCCGGAGAAACAAATCTTATGGAATGGGCCGAACTATCGGATGTTGAGAAGTTACGCCGGCTGTTCGACGCTTTCAACCAGCAACGGGACATTTTGCATTTGCTGGACAAGTGTATTGCAGCGGATGGCGTTCAAATTTTCATCGGCGAGGAATCTGGCTACGGTGTTTTGGATGAATGCAGCGTGGTTACCGCGCCTTACAGTGTTGGTGACGAGGTAGTGGGGGTTCTTGGAGTGATCGGACCGACACGCATGGCCTATGAAAGGGTGATTCCGATTGTAGACCTGACGGCTAAACTGCTTGGCGCCGCCTTGAATCCACATAAATAAGCTCCAAATAGAAAGTTTGGAGTTCGCTGGGCATGCGGCAATTCAACCTCAGGCCCGGCGTGTTTAGGTATTGGAGGAAGTTATGAGTAAACCGCAGACGGAACCGCCAGCAGAAGCCGCTGAACACGGGGAAGCAATGGTTGTGGATCCTCAGGGCGAACTGAAATCGGCACTCGCGGAGGCGCAGCAGGAAGCCGCCCGTAACCGGGATGGCTATTTGCGCATGGCGGCCGAGCTGGACAACCTGCGCAAACGCGCCCAACGCGACCTGGAGAATGCCCATAAATACGCGCTGGAACGTTTTCTCGCGGAGCTGCTTCCGGTGCAGGACAGCCTGGAGCTGGGAATAGCCAATGCCGATGCTGGCGAGATCAGTCTCAAGGAGGGCATGCAAATGACCCTCAAGCTGTTATCCACGGCACTGGAGCGCGCAGGAATCCGCGAATTAAACCCCGCCAAAGGCGATAATTTCGACCCGGAGCTGCAGGAAGCCATGGCAATGCAGGAATCCTCCGATGCAGCCCCTGGAACGGTTTTACAGACCATGCAAAAGGGCTATCAGCTCAACAGCCGCCTGCTGCGGCCGGCCAGGGTGATTGTGGCCAAGGCGCCCGGGGCGGATGCTTGAAAGCCGGTTGAATTAACCCCATCTACCTGACCAGAAAGCATTTTCAGCGTATTAATTCGGAGAATTTAATCCATGAGCAAAATCATCGGCATCGACCTGGGAACCACCAATTCCTGCGTGGCAGTGATGGAAGGCGGCAAGCCCAAGGTCATTGAGAACAGCGAGGGCGACCGCACCACACCGTCCATCGTGGCCTTTACCAAGGATAACGAGGTGGTAGTGGGCCAATCGGCCAAGCGCCAGGCGGTCACCAATCCCAATAACACCCTGTACGCCATCAAGCGCCTCATCGGCCGCAAATTTACCGACGAAGTGGTGCAAAAGGACATCGGCATGGTGCCTTACCGCATCGTCAAGGCCGATAACGGCGATGCCTGGGTGGAGGTCAATGGCAAAAAGATGGCTCCGCCGGAAATATCCGCCCGGGTGCTGCAGAAAATGAAGAAAACCGCCGAGGACTATCTCGGGGAAGCGGTCAGCGAAGCGGTGATCACCGTACCGGCCTATTTCAATGACTCCCAGCGCCAGGCCACCAAGGACGCCGGCAAGATTGCCGGCCTGGATGTGAAACGCATCATCAACGAACCCACCGCCGCGGCCCTGGCCTACGGCATGGACAAGGTCACCGGCGACCGCAAAATCGCCGTCTACGACCTGGGCGGCGGTACTTTCGACATCTCCATCATCGAGATCGCCGAGGTGGATGGCGAGCATCAGTTTGAGGTGCTGTCCACCAACGGTGATACGTTCCTGGGCGGCGAGGATTTCGACAAGCGCATCATCGATTACATCGCCGAAGAATTCCGCAAGGAGCAGGGCATCGACGTGCGCAAGGATGCTTTGGCCATGCAGCGTTTAAAGGAAGCTGCTGAAAAAGCCAAGATCGAGCTTTCCTCGACCCAGCAGACCGAAGTCAACCTGCCGTACATCACCGCGGATGCCAGCGGTCCCAAGCACCTGAACATCAAGCTGACCCGTGCCAAGCTCGAATCCCTGGTGGAGGACCTGATCCAGAAAACCGTGGAGCCGTGCAAGATCGCTTTGAAAGACGCCGGCCTGTCGGTCAGCGAATTGCATGACGTGATCCTGGTGGGCGGCCAGACGCGCATGCCCAAGGTGCAGGAGACGGTCAAAAACCTGTTTGGCAAGGAGCCCCGCAAGGACGTGAATCCCGACGAGGCGGTCGCGGTGGGCGCCGCCATCCAGGCGGGCGTGCTCAAGGGCGACGTCAAGGACGTGCTGTTACTGGATGTCACGCCCCTGTCCTTGGGCATCGAAACCCTGGGCGGCGTCATGACCAAGCTCATTGAGAAGAACACCACCATACCCACCAAGGCATCACAGGTGTTTTCCACCGCCGATGACAACCAGACAGCTGTGACCGTGCATGTGCTGCAGGGCGAGCGCGAGATGGCGCGCGACAACAAGTCACTGGGCCGGTTCGACCTGGCGGATATTCCGCCGGCGCCGCGCGGCATGCCGCAGATCGAAGTGAGCTTCGACATCGACGCCAACGGCATACTCAACGTGTCCGCCAAGGACAAGGCCACCAACAAGGAACAGAAAATCACCATCAAGGCGTCCTCCGGACTGTCCAAGGAGGATATCGAGCGCATGGTCAAGGATGCCGAGGCGCACGCCGAGGAAGACCGCAAGGCGCGCGAACTGGTGGAGGCCCGCAATCAGGCGGACAACCTGGTGCATGCCACGGAAAAATCCCTCAAGGAACTGGGCGACAAGGTCAGCGGTGAGGAACGCGCAAATATCGAGGCAGCCGTGCGCGACCTCAAAGAGGTCATTAAAAAGGACGACAAGGGTGTGATTGAAACCAAGACCCAGGCACTGGCGCAGGCATCCGCCAAGCTTGCCGAACGCATGTACGCTTCCAAGCAGGAGGAGGCCAAGCCTGCGGGCGCACAGGCCGGAGATGGTGAGCACAAGGAAAACGTGGTGGATGCTGAATTTGAAGAGCTCAAGGACGACAAGCATTAAGCAATAACCGTCAGGTTATCTATGCTAAAACCGCGCCGGCTGCCCAACGGGCAGTCCGGCGCGGGTAGTTTGGCGAACAATATGTTGGCAGTCATGGCTGAGGGGATGCGTGGTTCATACCGTAGCACTATCGCGACTGTTGCATGCGGGCGAAAGCCAACCCGAAGCGGCGCGCGCCGCTTCGGTGTTCTGCATTAGGGTGGCGGCGCAATGAGCAAACGCGATTACTACGAAGTTTTAGGCGTAGCTCGCAATGCGCCTGAGGCCGAGATCAAGAAGGCCTACCGACGCTTGGCCATGAAATTCCATCCGGACCGGAATACCGGCGACGCCGGCGCAGAAAGCAAGTTCAAGGAGGCCAAGGAAGCCTATGAGGTATTGAGCGATGCGCACAAACGCGCCAGCTACGATCAGTTCGGTCATGCAGGCGTTGAGGCGAGCGCGGCGGCTGGCGGGCGGGCCGGAGGATTCAATGCCGGTGACGCCTTCGGCGATATTTTCGGCGACATGTTCGGCGATATCTTTGGTACCGGACGCCGTGGTGGACGCGGTCAGCGTGTTTACCGCGGAGCCGATCTTCGCTATGAACTGGAGCTTGACCTGGAACAGGCGGTATTTGGTGACACGGTTTCCATCCGCATACCAAGCCTGGTCCGTTGTGAGACCTGCGAGGGAAGCGGCGCAAGAAAGGGCAGCAAACCACAAGCTTGTGCCACTTGCGGAGGTCAGGGCCAGGTCCGCATGCAGCAAGGGTTCTTTTCAATCCAGCAGACATGTCCGCGCTGCCATGGCAGCGGCAGCGTGATCAGTGATCCGTGCGAGAAGTGCCATGGCCAGGGTCGTGTCGAGCAGCAACGCAAACTGTCGGTAAAAGTTCCAGCGGGCGTTGACAGCGGAGACCGTATACGTCTGGGCGGTGAAGGTGAAGCGGGGCCCATGGGCGGTCCCAGTGGCGATCTGTATGTGGAAATCGCGGTGCGCGCGCATCCGGTTTTCAATCGTGAAGGCGCGGATTTAATCTGCGAGGTACCGGTTTCGCTGTTGACGGCGGCACTGGGCGGTGAACTCGAGGTGCCGACCCTGGATGGGCGTGTGATACTCAAGATTCCTCCCGAAACCCAGACCGGCAGAGTTCTACGGCTGCGTGCCAAAGGAGTTAAACCCGTTCGCGGAGGAGCGCCCGGCGATCTGCTCTGCAGGATCGTGGTGGAAACTCCTGTGAATCTGACCCGTGAGCAGAAGGATATGCTCAAGAAATTGAATGCATCCCTGCAGTCCGACGGCGGCAGGCATTCACCGCGTGAACGCAGCTGGCTGGATAATGTGAAGCATTTTTTCGAGCGCGCACGCTCATGAAGCCGTCACCGGCTGAGGTAACGCGCATCGCCATCCTGGGCGCTGCAGGGCGTATGGGCCGTGCCCTGGTGCGCACCGCAAAAGACATGCCCGGAATACGCATCACTGCGGCCTTGGTATCACCGAAGAGTCCGGTGATCGGTCAGCAATCAGATGGTGTCGGCTATAGCGCCGGGCTTGAGCAGGCGGTCATGCTGTGTGATGTGGTAGTGGATTTTTCAACGCCCGCGGCCAGTGCTGCCGCCTTGGAAATCTGCGCTAGCGCGCGCAAGCCGATGGTAATCGGTGTCACCGGCCTGGATGCGGAATTCCGCAAGCGACTGCAGGCTGCGGCCAGCCATATCCCGGTGCTGGTGGCACCAAACATGAGTCTGGGTGCGGCCTTGCTGCAGCAGTTTTCGTGGTTTGCGGCTCACGCTTTAGGCGGCAATGCGGCTGTCCAGATTCTGGACCGCCATCACCAGCATAAAAAGGATGCGCCCTCCGGTACCGCCCTGGCACTGGGCGAAGCTGTGGCCGAAGGATGGGGTGTGTCACTGCGGGATCATGCGCACTACACCCGGCAGCTGGAAAATATCCAGGCGCACCCCGGGGAAATACTCTTTGTTTCGGTCAGAGAAGGCGAGATTGTCGGGGATCACAGCGTCACTTTTACCCGTGGTGCGGAGCATCTGGAACTGACCCATCATGCCCATGACCGTTCGGTATTTGCGTTTGGAGCATTGACAGCCGCGCGCTGGATCGCAAGCAGGCAACCAGGCTTGTATGGGATGTCTGATGTGCTCGGTTTGAGTCTGCCGCACTGAAAGCGTGGACTCGCCGCCGATCTTCTATTAAAATCCCCAGAATTTTGCGTCTACCCGCGTCGCAGGTGCGGGACAGGCATATAAGGTCCTGCCGAAAAGATTGACTGAGGAGGTGCCTTTGGAACAGCCGGCCATCCTGGCTCTCGAGGACGGTTCGATATTCCGGGGTATTTCCATTGGCACCGCAGGCCTGACATCCGGCGAAGTCGTATTCAATACTTCCATGACCGGCTACCAGGAGATCCTCACGGATCCATCCTACTGCCGGCAGCTGATCACCTTCACTTATCCGCATATCGGCAATACCGGCATCAACCAGCCGGATTGTGAATCCACGCGGGTCATGGCCGCTGGCCTGATCATCCGCGATCTTGCCATGCAGTTGAGCAATTGGCGCTCCGAGATGTCACTCATGGACTACCTGCGCAAGGAAAAACTGGTTGCGATCGCCGGTATCGATACCCGCAAACTGACCCGGTTGCTGCGGGACAAGGGCGCGCAAAATGGCTGCATCGTTGCCGGCCCGGAGTCCAACGAAGCTTCCGCATTAGCCGCAGCGCGGGCATTTCCAGGGCTCAAGGGCATGGATTTGGCCAAGCTGGTAAGCACCAAGCAACCCTACACCTGGGATGCAGGCAGCTGGCAATTGGGAGATGATGCGAGCCTCAAGCACAAAAACCGAGACCTTCACGTGGTTGCCTATGATTACGGCATCAAACGCAACATCCTGAGGATCCTGGTGGATCACGGCTGCCGGGTCACTGTGGTACCGGCAACCTGCGGCGTCCAGGATGCCCTGGCGCTGCGACCCGACGGTTTGTTCTTATCCAATGGTCCGGGCGACCCGGAACCCTGTGATTACGCCATCAGTGGCATACGTGAATTCCTGAAAACCGGAATACCCGTCTTCGGCATCTGCCTCGGGCACCAGCTGCTGGGGCTTGCCAGCGGAGCCAGGACGGTAAAAATGAAATTTGGCCACCATGGCGCCAATCACCCGGTCATCGACCTGGACAGTGGACGGGTGATGATTTCCAGCCAGAACCACGGTTTTGCCGTGGATGAGGCCACATTGCCGCCAACGCTGCGAGCCACGCATCGCTCGCTGTTCGACGGCACCCTGCAGGGCATGGAGCGCACCGATTGCGAAGCCTTCAGTTTTCAGGGACACCCAGAAGCCAGTCCCGGACCGCATGACGTCAAACCCCTGTTTGAACGCTTCATCCGCGCCATGCAGCTACGCCGGACGCAAACCAAAAGCGCTATTGCCAGCTGAACCATGAAAACCCATTCGCCCATCCCCAGACGCTCAGCTACGCGCCAGGCATGCTGCGGCCTGCAGGATCTGACCTGGTGTAGCGTAAGGCCGCGATAAATGCCTAAACGCACGGACATCAAGAGCATTCTGATCATCGGCGCCGGACCCATTGTCATCGGCCAGGCGTGCGAGTTCGATTATTCCGGTGCCCAGGCATGCAAAGCCTTGCGTGAAGAGGGTTTGCGTGTGGTGCTGGTAAATTCCAACCCGGCAACCATCATGACGGATCCCGGCAGCGCGGATGCGGTTTATATCGAACCGATTCACTGGCGCACCATAGAGCGCATCATCGAAAAGGAACGCCCGGATGCCTTGTTGCCCACCATGGGCGGGCAAACGGCGCTCAACTGTGCGCTTGACCTGGTGCGTGAAGGCGTGCTGGCTAAATACCATGTGGAGATGATCGGCGCCTCCCGGGAGGCCATCGACATGGCAGAAGACCGGGACCTGTTCCGGCGGGCCATGCAGGAAATCGGGCTGGCAGTACCGCGCGCCGGCCTGGCGCACAACATGGAAGAAGCGCTGGCGGTGCAAGCGGAAATCGGTTTCCCCACCATCATCCGGCCGTCATTCACGCTGGGCGGCTCAGGCGGCGGCATCGCCTATAACCGCGATGAGTTCGTGGAAATCTGCGAACTGGGCCTGGACCTGTCACCCACCAATGAACTGCTGATCGAAGAATCTGTCCTGGGCTGGAAGGAATTCGAGATGGAGGTGGTGCGCGACCGCAAGGATAACTGCATCATCGTGTGCTCCATAGAAAATTTTGATCCCATGGGCGTGCATACCGGTGATTCCATCACCGTAGCGCCCGCCCAGACCCTGACGGACAAGGAATATCAGATCATGCGCGACGCATCACTGGCGGTGTTGCGCAAGGTCGGGGTGGAAACCGGCGGATCGAATGTCCAGTTCGCCGTCAATCCTGAAGATGGCAAGCTGCTGGTCATCGAAATGAACCCGCGCGTTTCGCGCTCATCGGCCCTGGCGTCCAAGGCCACCGGGTTTCCGATCGCAAAAGTGGCTGCCAAGCTTGCCATTGGCTATACGCTCGATGAACTTAAGAACGAAATTACCGGCGGTGCAACCCCGGCGTCATTCGAGCCCAGCATCGATTATGTGGTGACCAAAGTTCCGCGATTCACCTTTGAAAAATTTCCACAGGCGGAGCCCAGGCTGACCACGCAGATGAAATCCGTGGGCGAGGTCATGGCTATTGGGCGTACTTTTCAGGAATCCCTGCAAAAAGCCCTGCGGGGACTGGAAACCGGCAGCCATGGATTTGAGCCACAGATGGCGGATTTCGACGCACCAGGTGCCATGGACATGCTGCGGCATGAGCTACGGGCCCCGGGTCCGGTGCGCCTGTGGTTCGTGGCTGACGCATTCCGCGCCGGCTTATCCCTTGCTGAGGTTTCCTCCCAAACCCGAATTGACCCATGGTTTCTGGCGCAGATCGAAGATTTGGTGCGCGAAGAGGCCGCGGTAGCCGGCGCAGGACGTACACATCTGGATGCCCAACGGCTGCGCAGCTTAAAACGCAAGGGCTTTTCGGACAACCGTTTGGCAGCTTTGCTGGGTTGTGGTGAAAGCGAGATCCGGCAACTACGCCAACGTCACGGCATCCGGCCTGTGTACAAGCGTGTGGATTCCTGTGCCGCGGAATTCGCCTCTGCCACAGCCTACATGTATTCCACTTATGAGGATGAATGTGAAGCGGCTCCGGATAAACGCAAAAAAATCGTGGTCTTAGGCGGCGGACCCAACCGCATCGGGCAGGGAATTGAGTTCGATTATTGCTGTGTACACGCGGCCTTGGCACTGCGGGAAGATGGCTATGAAACCATTATGGTGAACTGCAATCCTGAAACGGTATCCACGGATTACGACACATCGGACCGTTTGTATTTCGAACCGCTGACGTTCGAAGACGTAATGGAAATCATCGACCTGGAGCAGCCGCAAGGCGTGATCGTGCAGTTCGGTGGCCAGACTCCGCTGAAACTGGCCCGGGCCCTGGCAGCAGCGGGTGCTCCGATAATCGGCACTTCACCGGACAGCATCGACTGCGCCGAGGATCGCGAGCGGTTTTCTAAGCTGGTTGACAGCCTCGGCCTGTTGCAGCCGCCGGCCCGAAGCGCCCATAACGTCGAGGAAGCCGTGCAGCTGGCCCGCGAAGTCGGTTTTCCATTGATGCTGCGGCCTTCCTACGTGCTGGGCGGGCGTGCAATGGAAGTGGTGTTCAATGAAAAAGACCTGATGGACTACATCCGGAATGCCGTGCAGGTATCCAATGCATCCCCAGTGCTCATGGATCGGTTTCTGGAGGACGCCATTGAGGTGGATGTGGATGCGGTTTCCGACGGCAGGGAAGTGCTAATCGGCGGCATCATGGAGCACGTCGAGCAGGCGGGTATCCACTCCGGCGATTCCGGATGTTCACTGCCGCCTAACACCCTGCCAGCTGTAATGCAGGATCAGATTCGTGATCAAACCAGGCAATTAGCCAAAGCACTGGATGTTGTCGGCCTGATGAATATCCAGTTCGCGATCCAGGGTGACAAGCTGTTCATACTTGAGGTCAATCCACGGGCATCGCGAACTGCGCCTTTTGTATCCAAAGCCGTAGGTTTGCCGCTGGCGAAGATCGCAGCACGTTGCATGGTCGGCAAAAGCCTGAAGCAGCAGGCAGTCAATAAGATCCCAGTGCCTGGCTATTTTTCCGTTAAACAGCCGGTCTACCCATTCATCAAATTCCGCGGCGTGGATCCTATTCTTGGACCGGAAATGAAATCCACCGGCGAGGTGATGGGCACCGGACGCAGTTTCGGCGAAGCCTATGCCAAGGCCCAGCTGGCTTCCGGCGTCATCATCCCAACTGCGGGCAAGGCATTGCTTTCAGTTCGCGAGCAGGACAAACCCGCTGCCATCAGCCTGGCGCGAGCACTGGTGGAACGCGGATTTAAATTGGTCGCCACCCATGGCACCGCCGCGGCACTGGAAGCCGCAGGCGTAACCTGCGAACATGTCAATAAAGTGCGGGAAGGAAGGCCGCATGTGGTGGACCTTATCAAAAATGAGGAGGTCAACCTGATCGTAAACACCACCGAAGGCAAACAGGCCATACTTGAGTCCAACTCGATACGCGGTGAAGCGGTTTTCCATAAGATTACCTACTACACCACAATTGCCGCCGCCAAGGCCACGGTCATCGCTTTGGATTATCTGGAATCGGCCGATGTGAATAAATTGCAGGATCTGCATCGGGAGCTCGCATAATGGCGAAAACACCATTGACCGTACATGGTGCCGAGAAATTGCGGGAGGAGCTCAAGCGCCTGAAAGGTGAAGATCGCCCACGCATCATCAAGGCAATCGCCGAGGCCCGCGCCCATGGGGATCTGAGTGAAAATGCTGAATACCACGCGGCCCGCGAACAGCAGAGTTTTATCGAAGGCAGAATTCTGGAACTGGAGTCGAAGCTTTCGAATGCCGAGATCATCGACCTGAGCAAAATCAATGCGAATGGCAAGGTGGTGTTCGGTTGCACCGTGATGCTCGAAGATGAGGAAAATGGCAGTGAGGCCACCTATCAGATCGTCGGTGAGGACGAAGCTGAAATTAAAGCCGGCAGAATTTCGATTAACTCGCCTCTGGCGCGCGCACTTATCGGCAAGCAGCAGGGTGATCTGGTTGTGGTCAGAACTCCTACTGGAGAGCGGCGTCTTGAAATAATCGATGTTCGCTATGCATGACGGCGCATACCCGTGGCGCGGCGGATCGATCCTGCCGGTTGTTACCAGCCGGATTTGACAGGTAACAATGCCCAAACGCACCAATAGCAGTGCCCGCTGGCTGGCCGAACATTTTTCCGATGTCTATGTAAAACGCGCCCAACAGGGCGGCTGGCGTTCGCGCTCAGTATTTAAACTCGAGGAAATCCAGCGGCGTGACCATCTAATCAAGCGCGGCATGACCATTGTTGACCTGGGTGCGGCACCGGGTGGATGGAGTCAGTACGCCGCCGGGATACTGGCGGGGCATGGAAAAATACTGGCCCTGGATATTCTCCCAATGGAGCCCCTGCCGGGCGTGGAATTTCTCCAGGGTGATTTCACCGAGGAGACGGTGGTGCGGCAGCTGCGTGAACGTCTGCACGCTGGTCTGGCTGACCTTGTATTTTCGGATATGGCCCCCAATATCAGCGGAGATGAAGCCGTGGACCAGCCCAGATTCATGCATCTGGTGGAGCAGGCCGGTGAGTTTGCCCGTTCAGTCCTGGCTCCACAGGGCATTTTCCTGGTCAAGGTATTTCAGGGCGCGGGGTTCCCGGCCTACCTTCAGGACCTGAGGGCCGGATTCCAAAAGGTCGCCATCCGCAAACCCAAGGCTTCACGCAGCCGCAGCCGGGAGCTGTATTTATTGGCTAAAAACCCAAGGGTGTAGTACTGTTTTCATGTTGAATCAGGCCGCTTTCAGCAGGCCCGTGACCACCGTGAGGTAATTGAATTTGAACGACTTTCTCAAATCACTGATCATCTGGATTCTGATCGCAGTTGTGCTGCTGGCGGTGTTCAACAGTTTTACATCCAGCAGCAGCAAAACCCAGGCAATCGCCTACTCCAGTTTCCTCACGGATGTACAGGACGGCAGTGTCACGTCGGTTACATTCGATGGCCGCAACATCAGCGGCAGCCTGTCCTCCGGCGAGAAATTCAGCACCTACAGCCCGGTGATATCCGACTTTTCGCCGCTGGTGGACAACCTGCGGAAGAACAACGCCAATGTAAAAATCGAAGCCAGGCCGCCGGAACAAACCTCATGGTTTATGCAGATACTTATCTCTTGGGCACCGATGCTGCTGTTAGTCGCCGTATGGATTTATTTCATGCGCCAAATGACGGGCGGCGCCAGCGGACGCGGCGCCATGTCGTTCGGCAAAAGCCGGGCGCGCATGTTGGGCGAAGACCAGGTGAAGATCAATTTCAGTGACGTTGCCGGGGTCGAGGAAGCCAAGGAGGAGGTGGCGGAGCTGGTGGAATTCCTGCGTGATCCTGGCAAGTTCCAGAAATTGGGCGGGCGCATTCCGCGCGGCGTATTGATGGTGGGTTCCCCTGGAACCGGCAAGACCTTGCTGGCCAAAGCCATTGCCGGGGAAGCCAAGGTGCCATTCTTCAGCATCTCGGGCTCGGACTTTGTGGAGATGTTCGTGGGCGTGGGCGCTTCCCGGGTACGTGACATGTTCGAGCAGGCCAAGAAGCATGCCCCGTGCATTATTTTCATCGATGAAATTGATGCCGTAGGCCGGCACCGGGGCGCTGGCCTGGGCGGTGGACATGATGAGCGCGAGCAGACGCTCAATCAGCTGCTGGTGGAGATGGACGGCTTCGAGGGCAGCGAGGGTGTAATCGTGATCGCCGCAACCAACCGTCCCGATGTGCTGGATCCAGCCTTGTTGAGGCCGGGCCGTTTTGACCGTCAGGTTGTGGTGCCATTGCCGGATGTGCGCGGTCGCGAACAGATACTCAAGGTGCATATGCGCAAAGTGCCGATTGCCGATGATGTAAAACCATCCATCATCGCGCGCGGTACACCGGGCTTTTCCGGCGCGGATCTCGCCAACCTGGTAAACGAAGCCGCGCTGTTCGCTGCGCGTGTCAATAAACGCAGCGTCAGCATGGATGAATTTGAAAAGGCCAAGGATAAAATCATGATGGGTGCTGAGCGGCGCTCCATGGTCATGAGCGAGGAAGAAAAGCGTCTGACTGCTTTCCATGAATCCGGTCACGCGATTATCGGCCGTCTGGTTCCGGAGCATGATCCGGTTTACAAAGTCAGCATCATTCCGCGCGGCCGCGCATTGGGCATCACCATGTTTCTGCCGGAAGATGACCGCTACAGCTACAGCAAGCGCCGCCTGGAAAGCCAGTTATCCAGCCTGTTTGGCGGGCGGGTAGCCGAAGAACTGGTTTTTGGCAAAGATTGCGTGACCACAGGGGCTGCCAACGACATCGAGCGTGCCACGCACATTGCCCGTAATATGGTCACTAAATGGGGATTGTCCGAAAAATTGGGTCCGCTCAGTTATGAAGAGGAAGAGGGCGAGGTATTCCTCGGCCACTCGGTAACCCGACATAAGAACATATCCAGCGACACGCAAAACACCATTGATATGGAGGTGCGCAGCCTTATCGACCGGAACTACCAGCGCGCTACACAGCTGCTGACTGATAACCTTGATAAACTTAAAATTATGGCTGATGCCCTGATGAAGTACGAAACGATTGACTCCAATCAGATCGATGCCATCATGAACGGCAAGCAGCCGGGAGCTCCGCAAGGATGGGATGAAAGCGATCATGGCGGGCACGCGGAGGCTGCAAATGGAACTTCAGAGATTGCCAAAAAAGACAGCAAAATCGGCGGGCCAGCAAGCCAGCACTGATAAAACATGGTGTAATCCAAGCCGGCGCCTGCGCCGGCTTTTTATTTGGTCATGATAATCATCGGCAAGCAACATGCAGCTAGAGTTGCCCGCTAAAACGCTGGACCTGGCCGCGCCCAGAGTCATGGGAGTTTTAAACCGGACCCCGGATTCATTTTCAGATGCAGGCGCGTTCCAAAATCTGGAAAGTGCTTTACAGCATGCCCTGCGGATGGTCGATGAAGGCGCGGATATCATCGACGTTGGCGGAGAATCCACCCGTCCCGGCTCTGCCGGTGTTTCAGTCCAGGAGGAATTGGACCGTGTCGTTCCCCTGGTAGAAAGGCTGGTGAGTGTGTCTGAAATTCCCATATCCATCGACACCAGCAAACCGGAAGTAATGCGCGCAGCGGTCGCTGCCGGTGCGGCCATGATCAATGATGTATATGCATTGCGCAGGCCTGGCGCGCTTGAGGCAGCACGCGCTTGCGCAGTGCCCGTATGCCTGATGCACATGCAAGGTGAGCCGCGAACCATGCAGAAATCCCCCGCATATGAGGATGTAGTCGCAGAGGTAAGGCAGTTTCTCGAGGCACGTGTACAGGCATGCGTTTCCGCGGGCATACCGCGGCAAAAGCTTGTCATTGACCCTGGTTTTGGTTTCGGCAAGACGCTGGCCCATAATCTCGGGCTATTGCGAGATTTAGCTGTATTGACCTCCTTGGAGGTGCCGATATTGGTGGGCTTGTCCCGCAAGTCTATGATCGGCGCGCTGCTGGGAAATGCGCCGGTGACCGACAGGCTGCAGGGTAGTGTGGTGGCGGCGGTTATTGCAGTATTGCATGGCGCCCGTCTGGTACGAACACACGATGTGCTGCCTACAGTACAAGCACTGAGGATTGCCGCCGCGATTTGTGTGCATGAATGATAGAATCCAGTGATGCTGCGTTGGCGCCAACCATGACACGCAAGTTTTTTGGAACCGACGGCATCCGCGGCCCTGTCGGCAGCCCGCACATGAGCGCGGATTTCGTGTTGCGGCTTGGATGGGCTGCGGGCCGTGTATTGGCGCCGAACGGTGGCGGTGAGGTTCTGATCGGCAAAGATACGCGGATTTCCGGATACATGTTCGAATCTGCTCTGGAGGCCGGATTATCCGCCGCCGGCGTCAACGTACAACTGCTGGGTCCAATGCCCACGCCGGCAATTGCCTTCCTCACGCATACCGTAAAAGCACAGGCGGGTATCGTGATTAGCGCCTCGCATAATTCCTATCAGGATAACGGCATCAAGTTTTTCTCCGCAGATGGCCGCAAACTTCCGGATGAGGTGGAAATGCGGATTGAGGACACCATCGCCAGCCCATTCGTAACCGCGCAACCGGACGCCCTGGGCAGTGCAAAGCGCATGACCGACGCCGCCGACCGCTATATGGAATTTTGCCGCACCCGGGTGGCCGCAGGCATTAGCTTCAATGGCCTGAAGATGGTCATTGACTGCGCCCATGGCGCGACCTACCGCATCGCTCCAGCGCTTTTTAAAAGCATGGGTGCACAGAGTATCAGTATCGGCGTGCATCCAGACGGGCTTAACATCAACAGGGATTGCGGTTCTACTCATCCCCAGGGTTTACAACTCAAAGTAAAAGAAACTGGAGCTCAACTCGGCATCGCCTTCGACGGCGATGGTGACCGCGTCATCATGGTTGACCACAAGGGCGAAATTGTGGATGGCGATCAGATGCTTTACATCATTGCCATGTGGCGCAAGCAGAAACAGTTACTGCGGGGCCCTGTGGTGGGAACCCAGATGAGCAATCTCGGCCTGGAGCAGGCATTGCAAGCATCCGGCATCGATTTCCGCCGCTCGCAGGTGGGCGACCGTTACGTACTGGCTATGCTGGAGGAGTGCAACGGGATGCTGGGTGGGGAAAACTCGGGGCATATTTTATGCCTGGACCGTACCACCACCGGCGATGGAATAATCTCAGCGCTGCAGGTGCTGGAAGTGATGATTTCATCGGGACGTACATTGAATGACCTGAAATCAGGCATGCACAAGTATCCACAATGCCTGGTGAATGTAAAAACACAGCAGCGGGTAGACCTGCAGGATACATCCATTTGCAGGGCTGTTGATGAAGCACAACGACGCCTGGACGGACATGGCCGTGTTTTACTGCGCCATTCGGGTACTGAACCATTGGTACGGGTCATGGTGGAAGCCGAGGATGTGGGGCTAACGCATCAAATCGCTGATTCCATCGCAGATGCCGTGCGCGCCGCGGTGAAACATTGATTACAGCCTGGTGACATAATTATGCTGATGCGCTTTTCAATGCCGTGCGGGATCCATCGATGAGAAAATTCCTGATTGCAGGTAACTGGAAAATGAATGGCACCCGCGATAGCGCGGTCCAGCTTGCAGATGAAATTGTCCGTGGCTTAGAACCCAGTGAACAGTTGGAAATACTGGTTTGTCCCCCGTTTATCTTTCTGCTGGAGGTTGCCAGGCGTCTCAAGAACAGCAGGCTGCTGCTGGGTGCACAGGATATATGTGCCGATGATAACGGCGCTTATACCGGTGAGGTTTCCGGCAGCATGTTGCGCGAAGCGGAATGCCGTTATGTAATAGTCGGACACTCGGAACGCCGTTCTTTGTATGCGGAAAACGACAGCCTGGTAGCGCGCAAGTTCATCGCCGCGCAAAATGCCGGGTTGATTCCCATTCTTTGCGTCGGGGAAACCCTGGAGCAGAGACAAAACGGTCAAACCCACGCCGTGGTCCTCGGGCAGCTAAATGCCGTGTTGGAGGTCGCCGGTTTACAGGCGTTCGGGCATGCGGTAATGGCTTATGAACCTGTATGGGCGATCGGTACGGGTAAAAACGCTACCCCGGAACAGGCACAGGAAGTTCATGCATCAATACGTGCCAGTCTGGGCTCCAGGGATGCTAAAATAGCCAGCCGCATACGGCTGTTATATGGTGGCAGCGTCAAGGCTGCAAATGCAGCCGAACTGCTCAAAATGCCTGATATCGACGGCGGTTTGGTAGGCGGAGCTTCCCTGGAAGCGAAGGAATTTCTTGCCATCTGCAAGGCGGCCGGCTAGCGGCCTTTTGTAGCAAATTCGAGCGGATTTATGCTGTATACAATTCTTGAAATCACATTGGTTTTTGTAGCTGTGGCATTGATAATTTTCATATTGCTGCAGCAGGGCAAGGGGGCAGACGCCGGGGCAGCCTTCGGCAGCGGTGCATCCGGGACTGTTTTTGGGGCGGGAGGCGCAGCGAATTTCCTCAGCCACATAACCGCGGTGCTGGCGGCAATCTTCTTTGTGCTGGCGCTGGCCATGGCCTATATGTCGCATCATGTGGCCGCCACTCCACAGAGCATCGTCGAAAAGGCGGCCCAGCAGCAAACCACGGCAGTTAAAACCGCCGGCGCCCCGCCAGCTGCAACACGCACGAAGCCTGCGGCTAAGAACACGCCACCGGAATCCAAGCCCGCCAGCAACCCGGCGCCTGCAAAACCCCCACTACATTGATTGCAGAAATTCTGCAATGACTTGGGTCGTGTCAACCGGCATCGTTTTTAACCAGGCGATACGTTAGAATTAAGCCGCTTTGCGGACGGCTGGCAGACGCGCCGGTATCCTGTTTATCCAAAATGCCGACGTGGTGGAATTGGTAGACACGCTACTTTGAGGTGGTAGTGGGTAAAACCGTGGGAGTTCGAGTCTCCCCGTCGGCACCAGCATTTCAGCCCAGATTGGTTTGCGCACCCCGCGCACTCAAACTGGCGTCGGTGCATAGCTTTTGTTGGTAGGAGAGCATGCTACAGAACTACGTCCCCATACTCCTGTTTTTGATCTGCGGATTCCTTTTTGGTTGCGTGCTGGTCGGAACCGGGTTCATTGCGAGTACCCTGCTGGGCAACCGCCGGCCGGACTCAGAAAAGCAATCACCTTACGAATGCGGTTTCGAGCCGTTTGAAGACACCCGGATGAAATTTGATGTCCGCTACTACCTGGTGGCGATCATATTCATCATGTTCGATCTGGAAACGGCCTTTCTGTTTCCCTGGGCCGTTTCCCTGCGTAACATCGGTGTGTTCGGCTTCATCTCGATGCTGATATTTCTCGTCATCGTCATGGTCGTCGGTTTCGCCTATGAGTGGAAGAAAGGGGCTCTGGAGTGGGAGTAGACGGGATCCAACAGAAAGGATTTGTAACCACCGGCGTGGACGCCCTGGTCAATTGGGCGCGTACCGGCTCACTCTGGCCCATGACCTTCGGTCTGGCGTGTTGTGCCATAGAGATGATGCATGCGGGGGCGTCACGCTACGACCTGGACCGGTTTGGCGTGATTTTCCGACCCAGCCCGAGGCAATCAGACGTAATGATCGTGGCCGGCACGTTGGTCAATAAAATGGCTCCGGCGCTGCGTAAAGTCTATGACCAGATGGCCGAACCGCGCTGGGTGATTTCCATGGGTTCGTGTGCAAATGGCGGCGGTTATTACCACTATTCCTATTCTGTGGTGCGCGGGTGCGATCGGATAGTTCCCGTAGATGTCTATGTGCCCGGCTGCCCGCCGAGCGCCGAGCAGCTGCTCTACGGCATCATTCAGTTACAGAAGAAAATAAAGCGTACCAACACTATCGCACGT
The DNA here is from genome assembly GCA_028870845.1 of Gammaproteobacteria bacterium. GTDB lineage: Bacteria > Pseudomonadota > Gammaproteobacteria > Natronospirales > REEB76 > REEB76. The sequence continues at coordinate 93,125 of JAGWOR010000002.1, forward strand.
TGAATGAGTAAACCATTGAACGTAACCACCGACCAACTCGCCGGAATAATCAAATCGCGCTTCGGCGGCCATCTGAAGCGTGTGCCATCCGGCGCGGGGCAGCTGGCCTACGAGGTCGGCGCTTCTGATTTACGCAGCATATGCGCGGCCTTAAGGGATGAAGGCCCGTTCCGCTTCGAGCAGCTTATGGATGTGTGTGGCGTGGACTATCTGGGTTATGGCGCTTCCGAATGGCGCACCCGCGGTGCCACAGACACCGGGTTTAGCCGTGGTGTAAACCGGCAGGCTCCGCGCCCAGCCGATGAATCCGGCCGCTTTGCCGTTGTTTATCAGTTGCTGTCCATCCATCACAACCAGCGCCTGCGGCTGCGGGTATTTTGCAGCGCTGAGCCACCGATGGTTGATTCGGTTACCGACATCTGGAACTCAGCGAACTGGTTTGAGCGTGAGGCCTTTGACCTGTTTGGCATCCTGTTCAAGGGCCATCCAGACCTGCGCCGGATCCTCACGGACTACGGGTTTATGGGCAATCCTTTTCGCAAGGATTTTCCGACCTCCGGCAACGTGGAGGTTCGCTACGACCCGGATAAAAAACGCGTGATTTACCAGCCGGTGAGCATTGTTCCCAGGGTGCTGGTGCCGCGCGTAATTCGCGAGGATCCCAGATATCCGGAAGATCAAGACGGGACATCCGGTCATGCCTGAGATTCAGAATTTCACCATGAACTTCGGTCCGCAGCATCCGGCAGCCCATGGCGTGCTGCGGCTGGTGCTGGAAATGGATGGCGAGATCATCACCAAAGTGGATGCGCACATTGGATTGCTCCACCGCGCCACCGAGAAACTTGCGGAGAGCAAGCCCTTTAACCAAAGCATCGGTTACATGGACAGGCTCGATTACGTATCCGTCATGTGCAATGAGCATGCCTATGTAATGGCTATTGAAAAGCTGCTAGGCGTCAATCCGCCGATACGCGCCCAATACATCCGGGTTCTGTATGACGAATTGACCCGCATCACCAACCATTTGCTATGGCTCGGTGCGCATGGACTGGATATCGGCGCCATGACGGTGTTCCTGTACTGCTTCCGCGAGCGCGAAGACATTATGGATATGTATGAGGCGGTCTCCGGCGCGCGTATGCATTCAACCTACTACCGGCCTGGCGGTGTGTACCGGGATTTGCCTGCGCAAATGCCCCAGTACCAGAAATCCCGTTTTCGCAGCAAAGCCGACTTGAAACGCCTGAACCAGGCACGCCAGGGATCCTTGCTGGATTTCATCGAGGATTTCACCAAGCGGTTCCCCGCATGCATCGATGAATATGAAACCCTGCTGACCGATAACCGTATCTGGAAACAGAGGACCGTCGGCATCGGCGTGGTTTCGCCGGAACGTGCGTTGCAGCTGGGGTTTTCCGGGCCGATGTTGCGCGGATCCGGCATCGAATGGGATCTGCGCAAGAAGCAGCCTTATGCTGTATATGACCGTATGGATTTCGACATTCCCGTGGGCATCAACGGCGACTGCTACGACCGGTATCTGGTGCGTATTGAGGAAATGCGGCAATCCAACAAGATCATCCGGCAGTGTGTTGACTGGCTGCGCGCCAACCCGGGACCGGTTTGGCTGGAGGATCACAAAGTCACGCCGCCGCACCGCACGCAGATGAAAAACGACATGGAATCGCTGATACATCACTTCAAGTACATGACTGAGGGCTACTGCGTACCCGCAGGCGAGGTATATGCAGCCATTGAACATCCAAAGGGAGAGTTTGGGATCTACATGATTTCAGACGGCGCCAATAAGCCCTTCCGCGTGAAAATCCGTGCTGCCGGCTTCGCACATCTGTCGTCCCTGGATGAAATGGTTCGAGGCCATATGCTGGCTGATTTGGTGGCGATTATCGGTACCCAGGATATCGTCTTTGGCGAGGTGGATCGCTGATGGCCACGACACCGGTTTCAACCCTGTCCAAGCATGTCCGCCAGGTGATTGACGAGGCGCTTAAGAAATACCCGGAGGGCCGGCAGCGCTCCGCGGTTTTCGACGCCTTGCGCGAAGTGCAGCATGAAAACCACGGCTATCTCACTGTAGAGCTGATGGATGCTGTCGCTGCCTATCTGAAGCTCGAGCCCATCAAGATATACGAGGTGGCAAGTTTCTATTCAATGTTCGAGACCAAGCCGGTCGGCCGTCACAGCATTTCGGTCTGCACCAATATTTCCTGCATGCTGCGCGGCGCCGATGAAATTCTCGCCCATATCGAAAAGAAACTGGGAATCAAGTTGGGTGAAAGCACTCCAGACGGACGAATTTACCTGAAACGCGAAGAAGAATGCCTGGCCGCCTGTGCCGGAGCCCCGATGATGATGGTCGATCATAAATATTATGAAAATCTGACGCCGGATGGCATCGACCGAATCCTGGAGGACCTCAAGTGAGTCTGCAACTTGACCAGGTTTGCCACCGGACCTACGGCTTTGACAGGCCGTGGACGCTGGAGAACTACCTCAAGGTCGATGGTTACAAAGCCTGGAAAAAGATTCTCAAGGATCAGGTGGCTCCCGATCAGGTGATTGAGGAGGTAAAAGCCTCCGGTCTACGGGGCCGCGGCGGTGCCGGCTTCCCTACCGGCGTCAAGTGGGGTTTCATGCCCAAGACGCCCAATGGGCCTTCCTATGTGGTGTGTAATTCCGACGAATCCGAGCCAGGAACCTGCAAGGACCGCGACATTCTCCGATATAACCCGCATGCGCTGGTGGAAGGCATGGCCATTGCCTGTTATGCCATGCGCTGCAACACCGGCTACAACTACCTGCGCGGCGAATTCATGGATGAGCCTTACCGGCGCTTTGAGCGGGCGCTCAAGGAGGCCTATGAAGCGGGGCTGCTGGGTAAAAACATCCTGGGTTCGGGCGTGGATATCGACCTGCATACCCACCTGGGTGCCGGAGCCTACATCTGCGGCGAGGAGACCGCGTTGCTGGATTCCCTGGAGGGCAAGAAAGGCTGGCCGCGTTTTAAACCGCCATTCCCGGCCAGTTACGGCGCCTTTGGCCGTCCCACCACGGTGAATAACACAGAAACGCTGGCATCCGTCCCGAGCATCATGCTGAAGGGCGCCAAGTGGTTCGCCGGATTTGGTAAAGCCAACAACTCGGGTACCAAGATATTTTCTGTCACCGGTCACGTGGCCAAACCGGGCAATTTTGAAACTCCCATGAGCACATCATTCAAGGATCTGCTGGCAATGGCCGGCGGTGTCTGGCAGGGACGCAAACTCAAGGCTGTGATACCAGGCGGCGTCTCGGCTCCGGTATTGCCAGCAGACCTGATTCTGGATTGTGAAATGGACTTCGATTCCCTGCGCAATGCCGGCTCGATGCTGGGCTCAGGTGCGGTGGTGGTGATGGATGAAACCACATGCATGGTCAGGGTATTGGAGCGTATTTCACGATTTTTTTACGCCGAGTCCTGCGGGCAATGCACTCCTTGCCGCGAAGGCACCGGCTGGATGCACCGGGTGATATCACGCATAGAGCACGGCCAGGGGCGCCAGCAAGATCTGGACATGCTGGTCGGCATCTCGAAAAACATCGAGGGTCACACCATTTGTGCTTTCGGCGATGCGGCTGCCTGGCCGGTGCAGAGCTTTATCAAACATTATCGCAGCGAATTTCAGTATCACATCGATCACGGCTGCTGCCTGGTTGGGCCGGGCGCCCACAAGCGGGCTGCCTGAATCAGAACGGCATACATGCAATGAGTGAACAAGTCATCAACATAGAAATCGACGGTCAGCCCATCAAGGCGCGCAAGGGCGAGATGATCATGCAGGCCGCGGATCGCGAAGGCATATACATACCGCGCTTCTGCTATCACGACAAGCTGTCGGTAGCGGCAAATTGCCGTATGTGCCTGATCGAGGCGGAAAAGTCCCCGAAGCCGCTGCCTGCCTGCGCCACGCCGGTGACCGAAGGCATGAAAATTTACACGCGTTCGGTAAAAGCCCTGGCGGCGCAGCGTGCCAGCATGGAATTTCTGCTGATCAATCACCCCCTGGATTGTCCGATTTGTGATCAGGGGGGTGAGTGCGAACTGCAGGATCTGGCCATGGGTTATGGGCGGGACATCGCCCGGTTTGCCGAGAAGAAACGTGTCATCAAGGATGAAAATATCGGCCCGCTGATATCGACTTTCATGACGCGCTGCATCTATTGCACGCGCTGTGTGCGTTTCGGCCAGGAAATCGCCGGAATCCAGGAATTGGGTGATACCGGACGTGGAGAGCGTTCGCGCATCGGCACTTATATCGGCCGTAGCGTTGACCATGAGCTATCCGGCAATGTCATCGATCTTTGTCCGGTGGGCGCGCTCAATTCGAAACCGTTCAAAATGCATGGGCGCGGGTGGGAGATGACCCAGACCGAAAGCATCTCGCCGCACGATTGCATCGGTTCTAATCTCTACGGCCATGTGTTGCGCGGCGAACTCATGCGGGTCGTGCCAAAAGCCAACCAGGACGTCAACGAAAACTGGATATCCGACCGTGACCGTTTCAGCTATACAGGCATTGCCAGCAATGAGCGGCTTCTAAATCCAATGATCAAAAAGGATGGCGCCTGGCTTACGGCGGATTGGGAGACGGCACTGACAGCCGCCGCTGGGGCACTGCGCGAGGCACATGGAGATGCCGGCGTACTGGCATCACCAAGCTCAACGGTTGAAGAACTATATCTTCTGCAGAAACTCGCCCGCAGCCTCGGCATCCACAGCATCGACACACGTCTGCGCCAGGCGGATTTCCGTGATGATGAATTTGAACCCGTGTATCCGTGGTTGGGCGTATCGCTGGCTGAAATTGAGGCGCAGGACTCTGTTTTGGTGATCGGTTCCAACGCCCGCAAGGAGGTGCCATTGCTGGCGCACCGCCTGCGCAAAGCGGCGCTTAGGGGCGCCGCGGTCATGTTCCTGAACCCGCGCCATTATGAATTTCTGCATCCGGTCGCCGCCGAGATTACGGCTGCATCAGGCGATCTGCCGGATACCCTGGCGGCGATCCTGAAGGCGGCTCTGGGAAGGAAATCCGCGCCCACTCACTTGAAAGATGTGCTGAAATCGCAGGAAGTGGATGACCAGCATCGCAAGGTTGCCGAACATCTGCTCAAGGGCGAACGCAAGTCGATTCTACTGGGCCATTTGGCCCAGCAGCATCCACGCTATGCCGATTTGCGCTCACTGGCTGCAGCCCTGGCGGATATCACCGGCGCACGCCTCGGCTATGTTCCGCAGGGAGCGAATACCCCGGGCGCCTGGCTGGCTGGCGCCGTGCCGCATCGGCTTCCCGGTGGCCGGAAAGCACCGCTCAAAGGTCTTGATGCCAACGGCATGTTCGCCGAAGCACGCAGAAAATACCTGCTGATGGGAATAGAACCTGAATTCGACTGCTGGAATAGCTCCGCGGCCATGCACGCGCTCCATGATGCCGAGGCCGTGGTCATGATTACGCCATTCGTGAGCGAACGCATGAAGCAATATGCAACGGTATTGTTGCCGGGCGCAACTTTCGCCGAGACTTCCGGCAGCTATGTGAATGCAGAAGGCCGCTGGCAAAGCTTCTCCGGCATGACCCAGCCCCTGGGCGAATCCCGCCCCGGCTGGAAGATATTGAGAGTGCTGGGCAACTTCTGTGGTGCGGCGGGTTTCGATTACAGCTCCTCTGAGGAGGTGCTGAAAGAAGTCAAAGCGGCAACCGAGGGCGTTAACCCGGATACAGTTTTTAAAGGCTCGCGCATCGTCACTGCCGGCGAAAAGCCAAAGGGTTACCAGCGAATCGCCGAAGTACCTCTCTATTCCACAGATATGCTGGTACGACGGGCCGCGCCGTTGCAGCAAACCAGGGACGCTGACAACCGCTGGCTCCGGCTGTCTCCTGCGGACGCTAAAAAGCTCGGGGTAGCGGAAGGCGAGCAGCTATCCGCCGATGACGGTCTGGCAAGCGTCGAATTGCCGGTTTTGGTGGACGCCAGCGTGGCGCCCGGGGATGTATTTCTGGCAGCCGGCATTCCGGAGACTGCCGCGTTTGGCGCATTCCATATGCAATTGCAGCTGGCAAAACCTGAATGAGCTCCGTGTTACACAACCTGGTGATGTTCTGGCAAGCGCTACCGGCGGGCTGGCAGCTGACCTTGCGTTCGCTGGCTGGAATAGTAGCCATCATGTTGCCGTTGATCCTGGCGGTCGCATATTTGACCCTCGCCGAGCGGCGCATCATCGGCTTCATGCAGGTGCGCATCGGACCCAATCGTGTCGGTCCCTGGGGTTTGTTCCAGCCGTTCGCTGATGTACTCAAGCTGATGCTGAAGGAAGTGATACTGCCCACCAATGCCAACCGCTTTTTATTTCTTACCGCGCCGATCATATCCATCGCTACGGCTTTTGCCGCCTGGGCGGTCGTGCCATTCAGCAAGGGCGTGATTCTTTCGGACGCCAACGCCGGGTTGTTGTACATACTGGCGCTATCTTCATTCGGCGTATACGGTGTAATTCTTTCCGGCTGGGCTTCCAATTCAAAATACGCGTTCCTGGGAGCCATGCGCTCCGCGGCGCAAATGGTTTCCTACGAGATCGCCATGGGTTTTGCCCTGGTTGGAGTGTTGCTGGCCAGCCAGAGTCTCAACATCAATCAGATCGTATTGAGCCAGGGCGGCAATATAGGCCACTGGTACATCTGGCCGCTGCTGCCTCTATTTGTCATCTACCTGGTATCCGGTGTGGCGGAAACCAACCGTGCGCCTTTCGATGTGGCAGAAGGCGAATCCGAAATCGTGGCAGGTTTCCATGTGGAATACTCCGGTACCGCTTTCGCGGCGTTCTTCCTGGCCGAATATGCCAATATGATTCTGATATCCGCGTTGGCCACAACGCTGTTTTGCGGTGGATGGTTTTCGCCCCTGCAGGGCTGGGCCTGGCTTGCGGGCACGCCCCTGGGATTCCTGACACACACCAGCTTTATCTGGTTTGCGATCAAAACCTGCTTTTTCCTGTATTGCTTCCTCTGGTTCCGGGCCACTTTCCCGCGCTACCGCTACGACCAGATCATGCGCCTCGGCTGGAAGGTGTTTATACCGATTACCGTCGTATGGCTGATGCTGGAAGGCCTGGCGATCGTCATCAAACTACCTCCGTGGTTTGCCTGAGGCGCGTATGGATGCTATTCGCAGTTGGATCAAAAGCCTGTTGCTGGTGGAGCTGTTCCAAGGCATGGCGCTCACCGGCAAGCAGCTGTTTGCACACAAATTCACCATCTTCTATCCGGAAGAGAAGACCCCCAAGTCGCCACGCTACCGCGGACTGCATGCCCAGCGGCGCTACCCCAATGGCGAGGAGCGCTGCATCGCCTGCAAGCTGTGCGAAGCGGTATGCCCGGCCCAGGCCATTACCATCGATTCGGAGCAGCGAGAAGACGGTACGCGCCGTACGACCCGCTATGACATCGACCTCTTCAAATGCATTTACTGCGGCTTCTGCGAGGAAGCCTGCCCGGTGGACGCCATCGTCGAGACCAACATTACGGATTTCCATTTCGAGAAACGCGGTGAACAGATCATGACCAAGGAGAAACTCCTGGCGATTGGTGAAAAATACGAGGCGCAGATCGCCGCTGACCGTGCGGCGGACGCGCCCTACCGCTGAGGCTCGCATGGCAGCAACTATCGTCTTTATCGTGCTTGCGGCTGTGCTGATCGGTGCTGCCCTGGGCGTGATTACCTCACGAAACCCGGTGCATTCGGCGCTGTTTCTGGTGCTGGCGTTTGTTACCAGCGCCGGTCTGTGGTTGCTGCTGGAAGCGGAGTTTCTCGCCCTGATACTGGTACTGGTGTACGTGGGCGCGGTGATGGTGCTGTTCCTGTTTGTGGTGATGATGCTGGATATCAACACCGCCACCTTGCGCCAGGGGTTCGTACGTTACGCGCCGCTTGGCGTGGTGGTTGCAGTCATCGTACTGCTGGAGATCGGCTACGTGGTCTGGACCCAGAAGCTGGGGGTCACCTTCGGCACGCCCGTGCCGCATGCAGCCACTTTTAGCAACACCCGTGAATTGGGAAACCTGATTTACACCACGTATGTTTATCCGTTTGAGATTGCGGCCGTAATCCTGCTGGTTGGCATCGTGGCCGCCATCAGTCTGACGCTCAGGCGTCGTGCCGGCACTCGTACCCAGGATCCGGCCAAGCAGGTGCGCGTCAGTGCCAAGCGTGGCCGTATCCGCATCGTCAAGATGCCGACTCAGGGAGGGCAGGCAGAATGATTACGCTGTTCGATTTCCTGGCGCTTAGTGGCGCGCTATTCGCCATCAGCGTAGCCGGCATATTCCTGAACCGAAAAAACGTGATCCTGCTGCTGATGTGCATAGAGCTGATGCTGCTGGCCGCCAATTTCAATTTCATTGCGTTTTCAAGATACCTGAATGATCCGGCCGGGCAGATTTTCGTGTTTTTCATACTCACGGTAGCGGCGGCGGAATCCGCCATTGGCCTGGCGATACTGGTGGTGCTGTTTCGCAACCACCAGAGCATTAATGTTGAAGACATTGACAGCATGAAGGGCTGACATGACCCAATCGATGCCGGCTATTTTTCTGTTGATCGTGCTTGCGCCGCTGGCTGCGGCCGTCGTTTCCGGCATATTCATGCGCTTCATACCCAGATCCGCGGCCCATTGGGTCACGATACTTGGTGTCGGACTTTCCTTCGCGTTGTCCGCTTATGTTTTGTGGCAGATGCTTTTTGCTGGCATGGGCAGCATGAATGTCACTGTGTATGACTGGGCAATGGTGGGTAATGTCCAGTTCCAGGTTGGATTTCTGGTGGACAGGCTCACGGCGTTGATGATTACTGTAGTGAGTTTTGTCTCGCTCATGGTTCACATTTACACCATTGGCTACATGGCGGACGACCCGGGATACAAGAGATTCTTCAGTTATATATCGCTGTTTACCTTCTCCATGCTGATGCTGGTGATGGCAAATAATTTCCTGCAGCTGTTCTTTGGCTGGGAGGCGGTTGGACTGGTGTCCTACCTGCTGATCGGCTTCTGGTACACGCGGCCAACAGCCATCTACGCCAATCTCAAGGCTTTCCTGGTTAACCGAGTGGGGGACTTCGGCTTTCTCCTGGGTATCGCCCTGGTATTGATGTATACCGGCAGCCTCAACTACGGCGATGTATTCAGCCATGCTCCGCAGCTGGCTGGCCAGACCATCCAGCTGTTTCCCGGGGTTGCCTGGGCGGTGCCCACCGTCATCTGCCTGCTGTTGTTCGTTGGCGCCATGGGCAAATCCGCGCAAGTGCCGCTGCATGTGTGGTTGCCGGACTCCATGGAAGGCCCTACACCCATTTCAGCGCTGATCCACGCCGCCACCATGGTGACCGCCGGCATTTTCATGGTTGCGCGTATGTCGCCGCTGTTCGAGCTTTCCAACACCGCCCTCTCTGTGGTTATGGTGATCGGCGCCATTACCGCCATGTTTATGGGGTTGGTGGGCATCGTGCAGAACGACATCAAGCGTGTGATTGCCTATTCCACGCTCTCACAGTTGGGATACATGGCGACCGCCCTGGGTGCATCGGCGTATGCTGTCAGTATTTTTCACCTGATGACGCATGCCTTCTTCAAGGCCTTGCTGTTCCTGGGTGCAGGCTCGGTCATCATCGCCATGCACCATGAGCAGGACATGCGTCACATGGGCGGTTTGCGCAAGCACATGCCGATCACCTATGCCACGTTCATCGTCGGTTCACTGGCGTTGATTGCGTTTCCCGGGTTTTCCGGATTTTTTTCCAAGGATACGATTATCGAAGCCGTGCATGAATCCCAGCGCGCAGGCAGCGGGTTTGCCTATTGGTGCGTACTGCTGGGTGCATTCGTAACAGCGTTGTATACCTTCCGCATGCTGTTCCTGACTTTCCACGGTAAACCTCGTTATGTGATCGAACAAAATCACGGCCAGCCTGCGGATACAGGGCATGCACACATGCAGCCAGGCCACTTGCCGCATGCGCCCAAGGAATCGCCGTGGGTGGTGACTGCGCCGTTGATACTTCTGGCGATACCTTCGTTGATCATCGGCTGGCCGTTGATTGAACCGCTGTTGTACGGAAACTTCTTCGCTGGTTCCATCTATGTATCACCTGCTCACCATGTCATGCAGAGCCTGGCCGCGCACTTCCATGGCAGCGGCAGCATGGTTTTGGAGAGTATCGCCTCGCCCACCCTATGGGTGGCGCTCTCTGGCGTACTGGTTGCATGGCTGTTCTACATATTCAGGCCGACATGGCCGGAAAAGACGGCAAAAGCCCTGAATCCGATTTACCAGCTGCTGCTGCATAAGTTCTACTTTGATGAACTGTATGCGTTATTGATAGCCGGCGGAGCCCGGGGACTGGGCATGCTGCTCTGGAGGTTCGGCGACGAAAAAATTATCGATGGCGGTCTGGTGAACGGCAGTGCCAACGCCGTTGGCCGGCTTGCACGTATTTTGCGCCGCAGCCAATCAGGCTACCTGTATCACTATGCATTTGCCATGATCATCGGCCTGTGCCTGTTGCTGGGCTGGCTGATTTTGCGTTAATGGACACCTTGAAATGACCACCGATTTTCCCATCCTGAGCATACTGTTGTGGCTCCCCATCGCCGGCGCCCTGGTAGTGCTGGTAGCAGGCAAATTGGCGCCCATATCGGTACGCTGGCTGGCCTTGTTTTTCGCCACCGTGGTGTTCGCGCTGAGCGTGCCGCTGTGGACCGGCTTCAACCCCGGGACTGCCGGTATGCAATTCGTGGAAAACCTGCCATGGATCAGCACTTTCAACGTGCATTACCACCTGGGCGTGGACGGCATCTCCATGCCGCTGATTCTGCTGAACACCTTCATGACAGTGCTGGTGGTGATCGCAGGCTGGGAGGTCATCCAGTACAAAATCGCCCAGTACATGGCGGCTTTCCTCATCATGGAAGGGTTGATCAACGGCGTATTCTCCTCGCTCGACAGCCTGCTTTTTTACGTACTTTGGGAAGCCATGCTCATCCCCATGTTCCTGATTATCGGCATATGGGGCGGTCCGCGTCGCGTGTACGCCACCATCAAATTTTTCTTGTACACCTTTTTTGGTTCAGTGTTGATGCTGGTGGCGATTATCTACATGTACGTCAAAACAGGCAGCTACGACATACTGGTTTTCCAGCACACGTCTTTTGGCATGACCGCGCAGTTGCTCATATTCCTGGCATTCCTGGTGGCATTCGCGGTCAAGGTGCCCATGTGGCCGGTGCATACCTGGTTGCCGGACGCGCATGTGGAAGCCCCTACCGGCGGTTCGGTGATCCTGGCCGCCATCCTGCTGAAGATGGGGGCTTATGGTTTTCTGCGTTTCAGCCTGCCGATCGCACCGGATGCCAGCCGCATGCTCATGTGGCTGATCATCGGCCTGTCGCTGGTGGCGATCATCTATATCGGTTTCGTCGCCATTGCCCAGACAGATATGAAAAAGCTGGTGGCCTATTCCTCCATCGCGCACATGGGCTTTGTAACCCTGGGCATCTTCATCGTGTTGCTGATTTTCCAGAAGACTGCCAGTACCGATGGCACGGTCATGGGTGTGGAGGGCGGTCTGGTTCAGATGATTTCCCATGGTTTTGTCTCCGGGGCCTTGTTCCTGTGCGTGGGAGTGCTCTATGACCGGCTGCACACGCGGGATATCAAGGCGTATGGCGGCGTCATCAACCTGATGCCGGCATTTGCGTTTTTCCTGGTGTTGTTCGCCATGGCAAACGTTGGCCTGCCAGGCACCTCGGGATTCGTGGGCGAATGGATGGTCATCCTCACCAGCATGAAAGCTGATTTCTGGATCGCATTCGGCGCGGCATTCACCCTGTTCCTGGGTGCCGCATATACCCTGTGGATGGTGAAACGCGTGCTTTACGGCCCGGTCGGAAACAGCAACGTGTCTGGCATGAAGGATATCGGAAAGCGTGAATTCATAGTTCTCGGCCTGTGTGCGATTCCCGTCATTGTGATCGGCGTATGGCCTGCGCCGTTGCTGAATGTCATGCATGCGACAGTATCCAACCTGGTGCACCAGGTGGTTCAGTCCAAATTGTAAAAGTGATCTTGAGGAATTATCGATGTTCACATTGCCCAGCCTGACTCAAGTCATACCGGAAATGTTTGTTCTGGGAATGGGCTGTTTCATCCTGGTGATCGATGCGTTCATCAGTGACAGGCTACGATCAATCAGCTACTGGCTGTCGCTGGCGAGCGTGGCGGCGACCGCCTGGCTGACGGTAACCGTCGCCCAAAATGCCGGTCTGCTGACATTCGATGACATGTTCGTGAATGACAGCATGGGCAACGTGCTTAAATTGTTCACCTATCTGGTGGTGGCGCTTACCTTCCTGTATTCACGCAGCTATTTGAAGGATCGCAGCCTCTTCAAGGGTGAATTTTACGTACTTGGCTTGTTCGGCATGCTTGGAATGATGGTGATGATTTCGGCGCACAATTTCATCACCATCTATTTGGGCCTGGAACTGCTTTCCTTGTCGCTGTATGCAATGGTGGCATTGGATCGGGACTCTCCAGTGGCATCAGAGGCGGCCATGAAGTATTTCGTGCTCGGCGCGATAGCATCCGGCACATTACTGTACGGCATGTCATTGCTCTACGGTGTTACCGGAACACTGGATCTGACCCGCCTGGGCATGCATATAGCGGAATCCGCCAGCATAAACATCAGCGTCATGTTGGCGCTCGGGTTTATCATTGTTGGCTTGTGTTTCAAGCTGGGCGCAGTTCCATTTCATATGTGGTTGCCGGATGTATATGAAGGCGCCAGCACGCCCGTCACCATGTATATTGGTTCGGCGCCGAAAATCGCGGCTTTTGCGCTATTTATGCGGCTGCTAGTTGCGGGCTTGGGTGGCTTGCATGTTGAATGGCATGTCATCCTGACGGTACTCGCAATACTCTCAATGGGCATCGGCAGCATTGTTGCAATCGTGCAAACCAACCTGAAACGACTGCTGGCATATTCAACTATTTCCCACGTGGGTTTTGTGCTCTTGGGAATACTGACCGGCACCACCGAAGGTTATCGGGCCGCCATGTTCTACGTGGTCACTTACGTGATCATGTCCACGGCAGCGTTTGGCATGATTATCCTGCTGGCGCGCAAGGGATTTGAGGCCGATAGGCTCGAAGATTTCAAGGGTTTGAACGACCGCAGCCCGTGGTTTGCAGCCATGATGCTCACGGTCATGTTCGGCATGGCCGGTGTACCGCCTTTTGTAGGTTTTTTCGCCAAGCTGTACGTATTGCGCGCGGTAATAGATATCGGCATGTGGTGGCTGGCGTTAGTGGCAGTAATATTTGCATTGATCAGTGCTTACTATTACCTAAAAGTTGTCAAATTGATGTACTTTGACAGGGCCCCACGGGATGCCAAACCCATCCAGGCTGACTATGACGTGCGCTGGGTGCTGTCCGGCAATGGGCTTGCGATTCTGTTGTTGGGTATCATGCCTGGTCCGCTGATGGCGCTGTGCGCCAGAGTCATTACCTTTTAATGGCCTGAAAACCCGCAAAATTCCCCGTGATTGCCGGGTTTTGGCTTGAAATGGCACCCATGGTCCTATATATTCACGTGCTGCCCGGTGCGGGGTGGAGCAGTCTGGCAGCTCGTCGGGCTCATAACCCGAAGGTCGCAGGTTCAAATCCTGCCCCCGCTACCAAAGATCCAGGATTTGGGCCCCGCGCAGGGGCTTTTTAGTCTCAGATACCGATGAGGACAGCTCTGAAGCCGGGGATTCCGGGGGAGTGTCCTAGTTCAAAGCCCTGCGAATCTGCGGGGTAAAACGGAATGGGCCTCAGGCCCATTTTTTGTTTGTGCGAAACAACATGCGCGAGAAACTGCTGGCACTTTTGGAACCTGCCGTCGAGGCACTGGGATACGAACTGGTGGAATTGGAGTTCCATAACGGCTTGTTGCGCTTATATATCGACCGCCCCGAAGGCGTGACCCTGGACGACTGCCAGAAGGTCAGCCAGCAGGTTGGCGCGGTGTTGGATGTAGAGGACCCAATTCCAGGCGCCTATACGCTGGAAGTTTCCTCGCCGGGTTTGGACAGGCCGCTGCGTAAGCTGCTGGATTTCAAACAGCACGAGGGTCAGCGGGTACGCATTGAATTGCTGCTGCCGATCGATGGACGCCGGCGGTTTTCTGGAATGCTGCGGGGACTGGAGTCGGATCAGGTCTTGATCGAGGTGGATGGCGCCCTTTGCCGCCTGCCATTTAGCCAGATCGGCAAGGCGCGATTGATGCCGGAATTTTAAATGCACTTTACTGGACGTGAAGGTTATGAATAAAGAGATATTGCTGGTTGTGGACGCGGTTTCAAACGAGAAAGGCGTCGACAAAAACGTTATCTTCGAGGCACTTGAGGCAGCTCTGGCCTCCGCTACCCGCAAAAAGCACGGCGGGGAAATCGATGCGCGCGTCTCCATAGACCGGCAGACCGGTGAATACAAAACATTCAGGCGCTGGCAGGTGAAGGCCGATGACGAAATACTGGAATCACCGGAGCGTGAGCTTCGCCTGATGGATGCTGTTGAGGTTAAATCCGATATTCAGGTGGGCGAATATATCGAGGAGCCGATAGAGTCGGTGGCATTCGGGCGCATCGCAGCACAAACCGCCAAGCAGGTTATCGTCCAGAAAGTACGTGAAGCGGAGCGGGCGCAGGTCGTAGAAGCATACAAAGACCGGGTCGGCGAACTGGTCACCGGGGTAGTGAAGCGCGTCGAACGCGGCAATGTTTACATTGACCTGGGTAATAATGCCGAGGCATTCATCGCACGCGAGGAAATGATTCCGCGCGAAGCCGTGCGTACCAATGACCGCATTCGCGGTTATTTGCGTGAAGTTCGCGCCGAACTTCGAGGCCCACAGTTGTTCGTAACCCGGACAGCTCCGCAATTCCTGATCGAGCTTTTCAAGCTCGAGGTACCGGAAGTCGGCCAGGGGCTGATTGAGATCAAGGGTGCGGCTCGCGACCCAGGCGCGCGCGCCAAAGTGGCCGTCAAGAGCAACGATTCTAGGATTGACCCGGTGGGCGCCTGCGTCGGCATGCGCGGTTCACGGGTTCAAGCGGTCTCCAACGAACTTGCGGGCGAGCGGGTAGATATCGTGCCATGGGATGAGAATCCGGCACAGTTTGTCATCAATGCCATGTCGCCAGCGGAAGTGCAGTCCATCGTCATGGATGAGGAGTCGCACAGCATGGATATCGCCGTATCAGAAGACAATCTGTCCAAGGCCATAGGCAGAGGCGGTCAAAACGTACGGCTTGCGAGCCAGTTAAGCGGATGGGAATTGAATGTCATGACCCAGGAACAGGCCACTCAGAAGAGCGAGGCGGAAGTGCAGACCCTGCAGAAGCTGTTTATGGAACAGCTGGATGTAGATGAAAACGTCGCCATGATCCTGGTGCAGGAGGGCTTTTCCAGCATTGAGGAAATCGCGTATGTACCCGCTTCGGAACTGCTTTCCGTGGAGGAATTTGACGAGGGCATCGTGGAGGAATTGCGCGGCCGCGCACGCGATGTGTTGCTGACCCAGGCCATTGCCAGCGAGGAGCAGTTCGGCGATTCGGAACCCGGGGAAGACCTGTTGAACATGACTGGAATGGACAAGGCGCTGGCATACCGGCTGGCGGGCCGCGGGATCATCACCATGGAGGATCTGGCGGAACAGGCGGTGGACGACATCAAGGATGTGGAGGGGCTGGATGAAGCCAAAGCCGCTGAACTGATCATGACGGCACGCGCCCCCTGGTTTGCCGCTGAAGAGGCCCAGCAGAAGTAAGACAGCCGAGGAATGCAGCGATGGCGGAAGTAACAGTAAGGCAATTTGCGGAGGTGGTGGGAACACCGGTCGAACGGCTGCTCACGCAGCTGGCGGATGCCGGTATTCAAATAACCGATCCGGATATTGCCATCAGCGATGACCAGAAACTGCAGTTGCTTACCCACTTGCGTAATAGCCATGGTGAGGGAGGAACTGGCGAGCCACGCAAAATTACTCTGAAGCGGCGCACGGTATCTGAAATAAAACTCAGCGGTGTGCAAGGCCGCGCGAAAACGGTGAGTGTCGAGGTTCGCAAGAAACGCACATATGTGAAGCGCAGCGCGGTTCTTGAGGAAGAAGCCAAACGCCGATCCGAGGAAGAAGCTGCACAGCAAGCTGAATTGGAGCTGAAACGCGCCGAGGAAGAGCGTCTGTCCGCCAGCCGCGCAGAAATGCAGGCAGCCGAAGAGGAGGCTAATCGCCGCAAACTGGAGGAAGAAGCACTTCGCCGGCAACAGGAGGAGGCATCAGCCAAGGCCGATGCTGAAAGGCGTAAAGCTGAGGCGGAGGCCAGGCGCGAGAGCGAAGAGGAAGACCGCAGGATGCGCGCCGCACTGCCACGCAACAAGGCGCAACCTACGGGTGCCGCAACAGACGACCGCCACACCAAATACGGCAGAGCCGAATTGCACGTTGGCCAGGAACTGTCCACCCGGCGCAGAAAAAAGCCGGCCAAGACCAGATCCACACTGAATATCCAGGTTGAGAGCAAGCACGGCTTTGAAAAGCCGGTCGCCCCGCAGGTACGTGAAGTCTCAATCCCTGAGACCATCACAGTCGGCGATCTTGCCCAGCGCATGGCGGTGAAGGCCACGGAAGTCATCAAGGTCATGATGAACATGGGAGCAATGGCGACCATTAACCAGGTCATTGACCAGGAGACTGCGGCCATCGTCGTCGATGAAATGGGGCACAAAGCAAAATTCCTGAAGGAAAATGACCTTGAAGAACAGGTTATGCAGGTGGTACAGGAAGGCGACGAAGTCGCGCGTGCCCCGGTAGTCACCATCGTGGGTCACGTTGACCACGGCAAAACTTCGTTGCTTGATTACATCCGCAGCACGCGCGTTGCCTCACGCGAGGCCGGGGGGATTACCCAGCATATCGGCGCCTACAGGGTGGATACCAAAAAGGGAGTCATCACTTTCCTGGATACCCCGGGCCATGCGGCATTCACGGCTATGCGTGCGCGCGGCGCCAATGTGGCGGATATCGTGGTCCTGGTGGTGGCAGCGGACGACGGGGTCATGCCACAAACCATCGAAGCCATCCAGCATGCCCGTGCTGCCAAGGTACCCATCGTCGTGGCGATCACCAAGATCGATAAGCCTGAGGCGGATTTGGAGCGTGTGCGCAGCGAACTGGCGAAGCACGAGATCATCACCGAAGAATGGGGAGGTGAGAACATCTTTGTCAAAGTATCCTCCAAGACCGGCGAAGGGGTGGATACCCTGCTTGATTCGATCCTGGTGCAGGCGGAAGTGCTGGAACTGAAAGCCGTCGATTCCGGACCAGCCACGGGTTACGTTCTGGAATCAAGTCTGGAAAAAGGCCGTGGACCGGTGGCAACTGTGCTGGTACAGCGGGGCCTGCTCAAGCTCGGCGATATATTGCTTACCGGCCAGGAATTCGGCCGGGTTCGCGCCATGTTCGACGAAGATGGCAATGTACTGGAACAGGCTGGACCTGCGACTCCGGCACTGGTACTCGGTCTGTCAGGGACACCGAATGCAGGCGACGAAGCTGTGGTGGTTTCAGATGAACGCAAGGCGCGGGAAGTGGCGCTTTACCGCCAGGGTAAGTTCCGCGATGTGAAACTCGCTCGCCAGACCACAAAACTTGATGAAGCTTTCCAGCAAATGCAAGAAGGTGAGCAGAAATCCCTGAATGTGCTCATCAAGTCGGATGTACAGGGCAGTGCCGAAGCGCTCAGCAACGCACTTAGCAGCCTGTCCACGGATGAAGTCAAAGTGAAGGTGATTGCCAGCGGTGTTGGCGGCATTACCGAGTCCGATGTCAATCTGGCTTTGGCATCCAAAGCGGTGATCGTAGGATTCAATGTGCGAGCCGATAACAGCGCGCGCCGGATCATCAATGATACCGGCCTGGACGTGCGCTACTACAGCATCATTTATGAAGCAATTGATGATGTTAAACAAGCCATCAGCGGATTGCTCAAACCCGAGCAGCGAGAGCAGATTGTAGGATTGGCCGAAGTCCGCGAAGTGTTCCGTTCGTCCAAACTAGGAGCCATCGCGGGTTGCCTTGTTGTCGATGGGTATGTGAAACGCAATTTGCCTATACGTGTATTGAGAAAAAATGTGGTGGTTTTCGAGGGTGCGCTGGAGTCCCTGCGCAGGTTCAAGGATGACGTAAATGAGGTCAGAGCCGGTACAGAATGCGGAATCGGCGTCAAAGAATATAACGATGTTCAACCTGAAGACCAGATTGAATGTTTTGAGCGTGTCGAAATTGCACGCACACTCTGACGCTAAAGCGCGGGAATCGCAGCATGCCACGTGAATATCAACGATCTAGCCGTGTGGCCCAGCAATTGCAACGTGAACTGTCTGATTTGATACGCAGGCAGATCAAGGATCCGCGGGTTCATATGGTTACGATCACACAGGTTGACGTATCGCCTGATTTGAAAAATGCAAAGATTTTATTTTCGGTTCTGGGAGCGGAATCCCCCCAGCCTGAAGCGGCGGCAGCGCTTAATCATGCAGCTGGTTTTCTGCGCCATGCGCTCGGACGTATTTTAAGGCTCCGCAGCATACCCGAACTCCATTTTATATATGATGATTCCATGGATCGCGCCGCCCACTTGGACGCCCTGATCAAGAAAGCGAATGCAGATTCACACAATTGGCAAAAGAAAACTCAATGAAAGCCTTGGTTTCAGAGCGCCAAATAGCAAATGAAACGCGTAGTTCTGGCAAACCCGCGGGTATCAAGCGGAACGTAAACGGGGTACTGCTGCTGGATAAGCCGGTTGGCATGACCTCAAACCAGGCATTGCAGACTGTCAAGGCAATATATAAAGCACGCAAAGCGGGCCACACGGGCAGCCTGGACCCGCTGGCAAGCGGCTTATTGCCCATTTGTTTTGGCGAGGCCACCAAGATTTCCGGATTTCTGCTGGATGCGGACAAGGAATATGCAGTTGAATGCAAACTTGGCGCGCGCACTGATACCGGCGATGCCGAAGGCAGGATTCTTGAGACTGGCACTGTACCGACGCTTGACCGGGATTACATCCTGAAGGTATTCAGCCGGTTTCATGGTGGCATTACCCAGATTCCGCCAATGTACTCGGCTATCAAGCATCAGGGTCAAAGGCTTTATGACCTGGCTCGGGAAGGAATCGTGGTACCGCGTGAACCCCGCAAAATCTTCATCCATGCTCTGGAGCTGTCCGGTTATTCTAATGACAGTCTTGCGTTCAATGTGCGCTGCTCCAAGGGCACCTATGTGCGCACGCTTGCCGAGGATGTCGCGCGTGAACTGGGTTGCCTGGCTTACGTGAATGCATTGCGCCGCATCTCAGTCGGCGAGTACCGCAGCATGTACTCTTTGGATGAAGTGCGTCATTTTTCCCAGATTGGCTTCTCTGCGCTGGATAATCTGCTAATGCCGATTGATAGCGCATTAAACGACTGGTCAAAAGTTCAACTGGGCGCTGAAGCGGTTTGGTATTTTCAGCGAGGGCAGGCGGTTATGGCGCCTGGAGCACCCACTGATGGCTGGGTATGCGTGTACGGTAACGGCCGGTTCCTGGGAATAGCGGAAGTTCTGTCGGATGGCAGAATAACTCCGCGCAGACTGCTGGAAACCGGCTGAAAATCAGCAGTCTCGTTCGGATTTTTACTTGTGGGGCCAAGATAGCGCGATTACAATATGCACCAAATTTAACATCTAAATACTGAGTGGAGTTTAATGTTTATGGCATTTACCGTTGAGAAAAAGCAGGAAATTATCGCCGCCTTTCGTCGTGATCCAAAGGATACCGGCTCACCTGAAGTCCAGGTCGCATTGCTCTCGGCACGTATCGATGGATTGAGCGGCCACTTTGACCTGCACAAAAAAGACCATCACAGCAGGCGTGGCCTGCTTAAAATGGTCAACCAGAGACGTAAGCTGCTTGATTACCTTAAAAATACTGATCAAACACGCTATGAATCCCTGATTGACCGTCTGGGCTTGCGTCGTTGACAGGTACATGCACTCCGGCTGCGCAGTGTTCCTTTTTATCTCATTATCTATAAAGGCTTCACAGTGACTGTATACAAAAAAAGTTTTCAATACGGCGAACATACCCTGAGCTTAGAAACTGGTGAAATCGCGCGTCAAGCAGATGGCGCTGTACTGGTGAACATGGCGGATACCGTGGTGATCGTTACCGCGGTTGGATCAAGGTCGGTTGTCGAAGGCCGTGATTTCTTTCCATTGACAGTCAACTACCAGGAAAAAACCTATGCCGCAGGCAAAATACCCGGTGGTTTTTTCAAACGTGAAGGCCGTCCAAGCGAAAAAGAAACGCTCACATCCCGTCTTATCGATAGACCGCTACGCCCGCTTTTTCCAAAAAACTTCTACAATGAAGTACAGGTTGTGGCCACTGTTATATCTGTAAACCCTGATATCGATCCGGATGTTCCTGCGATGATCGGTGCTTCAGCCGCACTCGCAATCTCAGGTATTCCTTTCATGGGACCGATTAGCGGAGCGCGCGTTGGCTACAGCAATGGACGGTATATCCTGAATCCCACCAAGACCCAGCTTCTGACTTCCGATCTGGATCTGGTTGTGGCAGGAACCGAAAAAGCCGTGCTGATGGTGGAATCTGAGGCCAAATGTCTGCCGGAAGATGTCATGCTGGAAGCCGTGATGTTCGGCCACAAGCATATGCAAACCGCCATACAAGCCATTCAGGAACTGGCAAAACAGGCAGCGAAACCGGCGTGGGACTGGAAACCTGCGGAAAAGGACAAAGGCCTGGCTGCTGCGGTAGCCACAGAAGCTGAAAGCGTATTGCGAGAGGCTTACCAAATACCGGAAAAGCAGCTGCGCTACGCACGAATAGAAGAAATCCGCCAGGCTGTTCTGGTAAATCTTACGCAGAGCGGCGAATCCAAATGGCCGGAAAACCTGGTCAGCAACGCGTTCGCAGACCTGGAAAGAAAAATTGTGCGCAATCGTATTCTGGAGGGCAACCCTCGCATCGATGGCCGTGATACAAGGAGCGTACGTCCGATCGCCATCCGTGTCGGAGTGCTGCCACGCACCCATGGCTCAGCATTGTTTACCCGTGGCGAGACCCAGGCGCTGGTTGTAACCACCTTGGGTACCGGCCGCGATGCACAAATCATTGATGCCATTGAGGGCGAGCGCAAAGAGCCGTTCATGCTGCATTACAACTTTCCCCCATATTCGGTCGGTGAAGTGGGTATGATGGGCTCGCCCAAACGCCGGGAAATCGGCCATGGCCGCCTGGCCAAGCGCGGTATCCAGGCAGTAATGCCGGATATGAGCAGCTATCCGTATGTCATCCGGGTGGTGTCAGAAATCACTGAATCAAATGGTTCCAGTTCCATGGCGAGTGTTTGCGGCACAAGCTTGTCGCTCATGGATGCCGGCGTGCCATTGAAGTCGCCAGTCGCTGGCGTAGCCATGGGGCTCATAAAGGAAGACAGCAAATTTGCGGTACTGACGGATATCCTGGGCGATGAAGATCACCTTGGTGACATGGATTTCAAAGTAGCCGGCACCTCTGAAGGTGTGACTGCGCTGCAAATGGATATCAAAATCGACGGTATTACCCGAGAAATCATGCAAGCTGCATTGTCACAGGCGCATGAAGGCCGTATCCATATACTAGGAAAAATGAATGAGGTGCTTGACCATCCACGCGCAGAACTTTCTGAATTCGCGCCTAGAATCATTACCATCAAGATTCATCCAGACAAAATCAGGGATGTCATTGGCAAGGGCGGTGCGGTGATTCGTGCGTTAACCGAAGAGACTGGCACGACAATCGACATTGAAGATGATGGCACAGTCAAAATCGCTTCTGTGGACAAAGCGGCTGGAGAGGCGGCCCGTAAACGCATCGAGGACATCACAGCCGAAGTTGAAGTCGGCCGGATCTATCAAGGCAAAGTCGCCAAACTCATGGATTTTGGTGCATTTGTAACTATCCTGCCCGGGCGAGACGGCCTGGTGCACATATCGCAAATATCGGAAGAACGTGTCGAGAAAGTAAGTGATAAACTTTCTGAGGGCGATGTCATCAAGGTGAAAGTTCTGGAGGTGGATAAGCAGGGACGTATCCGGCTGAGCATGAAAGCAGTAGATGTGGTTTAAGATTAATCCATTTGCGATAAACAAACGCGAATTAAGCGCCTAAGTATTCATGCAGGTGCCGGCAAATTCTTGGCCCGAGCCATAGTTGCGGGCGTAGAAAGGTTCCGCCCACAAAACCTACATGTCCGCCTTTTCTGCTTAATTCCAGCCTAACTGATCCAGAAAGCTCGGATTCGCGCGGTATCGAAGCCGGACTCATAAATGGGTCATCTTCTGAATGTAAGACAAGAGTCGGTATGCGTATGTTTTTCAGGTAATGCCGGCTGCTGCACTTATTATAGTAATCATCTGCATCCTTGAAACCATGCAAAGGTGCGGTAAGTTTATCGTCAAATTCCCTGAAAGTGCGTATCCGCCTTATGTCAGGGAGCTTGAAAGGCGGTGTTACTTGTCTAAATTTTCTCAGCGTAGAGCGCCGCATGCGCCCGAGTAACGACCATTTGTATATTTGCGATACCCCGGTTTCAATGACCCGGGATGCATCAGCCAAATCAAACGGCACGGATACCGCAACCGCAGTGACAATTCGGCCGGAATGCGGACTTTCTCCCAGCCATTTAAGGATCACATTTCCGCCCAGAGAATAGCCAACCACGGCAAGTTGTGTGCCTGGTTCCCGTTTCTTGAGTGTTTCGCTCAGATATTCAAGATCACTGGTAAAACCTGAATGGTAGCCAATGGACCGACGGTTTGGTTCCCCGCTACAGCCGCGGAAATGCGGCAAGAAGCCGCGCCACCCCATGGCGTGTATGTCGTGCATCATGCGGGCTGCATAACGCGAATTGATTGAACCCTCAAGCCCATGAAGCACAATTACGATCGGGCCGAACTTCCCCATGGTCCAATCGGCATCGATATAATCCCCGTCTGGCAATTCAATTCTTTCACGCCGCAATTGGATTTTAGGAATACGGAATACAAGGTTGGGCAGCAGTGTCTGCACGTGGCGGTTGGACAGTCCGGGCGCCGGGGTAAATTGACTGTCAATGATCATGCTGACCACCTAGGCAGGTGAGGTTCCAATTTTGGCGAATCTTGCAGCACCCGATCTTCAGCCCCGATCCGGGCTGCCGGATTTTGGCGCAATTTTCACAATAATTGTAAATATAAATCATAATAATATCAAATACATATACTGACAATGTTATGTGATTTCTTATATAATTTTTTGGCTGGCAAACGTCCCAATATTTTCCGGTTGCCAGTGACTTACCGCCCAGGCCAGCAGTTCTGCTGGCGGGGCAGCGTGCAGTTGCGGCGGCGGCAATTGGCCCAGAAATCTCAGCGCCCGGTATAGCTCCCGGCCTGGGGCTTTGGTATCCACCGGACTTGCGCCCGTCTGCTTGCTGATTTTTTCTCCATGCGCATCCAGTGCGACCGGCAGGTGCATGTAAATGGGTTGTAACAGGCCAAGCAGTTGCTGCAGATACAGCTGGCGGGGCGTGGAAATCAAGAGATCTGCGCCGCGTACCACATGAGTAATCCCCTGGTAAGCGTCATCCAGAACGACTGCCAGCTGGTAGGCGGCATGGCCATCGGCCCTATAAATGATGAAATCCCCGACCTGGGCATCCAGATGCTGAGAAATCCGCCCCTGTAGTCTGTCTGTAAATACTATGCTGCAGCCCTCCGGAACCCGCAGCCTGATCGCCGGCTTTCTTGTGTTGTTACGGACGCCTGGTCGGCAAATTCCGGGGTATCTTGGACCCTCCAGTCCCAGAATACCGCTGTCTGCAATTTCACGGCGGCTGCATGTGCAGGGATAGGCCTGATTTCTTTCCATGAGCAAGCTTGCAGCCGCATGGTAGTCGCTACGGCGGGTCCGTTGGTACATGACCTGACCGTCCCAATACAGGCCGCAGTCTTCCAGGGTCTTGAGGATCAAGGAATCTGCGCCTGGCTCCTGTCTTGGGGAATCCAAGTCTTCGATCCGCACCAGCCATTCGCCGTTATTCGCGCGCGCATCCAGGAAACTGCCAACCGCTGCCACCAGGGAGCCTATATGCAGCGGTCCGGTGGGAGAAGGCGCAAACCGACCTCGATATGCGCGTGGCTCTTGTTGTATGGAATCTGGTGTTTCGGTAGCGGTCAAGCTGTGGCACTGCTCAAGGAAACCCGCCGGTAACAACCTGTGAAATCAGGCCTTGATCATCCAGCCTGGTTTTGTATCAGCCGCCTGTATATGTCACCGATGCTGGAGATGGATCAGCCTGTCATCTGCTTTTCGCGGATTTCATCCAGAGTTTTGCAGTCTATACACTGGGTGGCGGTGGGTCGTGCTTCGAGCCTGCGTATGCCGATTTCGACTCCACAGGAATCGCAGTAACCATACTCGCCGGCTTCAAGGGTTGTCAGGGCTTCGTCAATTTTTTTAATAAGCTTGCGTTCACGGTCGCGGGTCCGTAATTCCAGGCTGAATTCGGATTCTTGTGTGGCCCGGTCATTCGGATCCGGGAAATTGGCGGCTTCATCCTGCATATGATGCACGGTGCGATCCACTTCTTCCATGAGTTCTTTTTTCCAGCCAAGCAGAATGTTGCGGAAGTGGTTGCGCTGACTTTCGTTCATATAGGGCTCACCTTTCCTTAGGGGATAGGGGGTGAAGCCCTGGAAGACGTCACTTGCGCGATGACGTCTGGAGCGGCGCGTGGCTGCAGGCGCCGGTTTGGAGATAATTTTTTTCGTTGCCGTAGCAGTACGCGTGACGGCTTTGCCGGCAGTTTTGCGTGTGGCTTTCGATCTGGAAATCGGGGTAACGGCTTTTTTCTTAGCCGGCATCGAAAACTCCTGGTTGGATGGAAATAAAGCGGGGCAGTTTATACCGGATTGCCCAGCCCAGCGCAAGTTGCGCTCAGGATGTTTTCGGCTTTCTCCCGGCCAGGCCAGCCGCATTGAAACCGGCCGGGGCAAGGTCCATCCAAAGTAGAGTAGCTCCGGCCACAGCAGCGGGCATAACAACGAAATTCACCACCGGTATGAGAGTACACAGGGCAGTGGCGCAGCCAAAACCGAATAAACGGCTGCGATGCAGTTTTAGCATGGGAGTTTGGGCCCGGAATTCCACGCCTTGATTGCTCAGCGGGTAGTCGGAATACTGCATGGCCAGCATCCAGGCTGTGAATGCAAACCACAAGAATGCGGCAAGAATGTTGAGTACCGGCAAAAATAGCAGGAGTAGGCCAAGCGTACCGATCAGGAGAGTGCGCCACAGAATATAGAAAATACGCCGCAACTCATCACGCACACTGACGTATATGTCCTGAATCAGGCCGCGGCCGCTGTCCGTCTGTCTGCCACAGGCCAGGAATTCCACACGCGCGGACAGAAATGCATTAAACGGCGAACCCACGATGTTTGCAATCAGGCTAAACCCGTAAAACAGCCCCAGCGCTATGACCAGAACGAACACGGGCCACAGAAGGTAGGGCAGCCAGTTGAGCCAGCCGGGAAGCATGCTGGTCAGGTGCTGCAGCCAGTTTTCGAAAAACTTCCCTGCCAGGCCTATGGCGCCGATAAATAGGATGGTATTCAGCAGCAG
Source organism: Gammaproteobacteria bacterium (assembly GCA_028870845.1). Taxonomy (GTDB): domain Bacteria; phylum Pseudomonadota; class Gammaproteobacteria; order Natronospirales; family REEB76; genus REEB76. Next base: position 118,998 of record JAGWOR010000002.1, read on the forward strand.
GGGGATGATGACGTAACGCCTGACCCCGGGGCGCAACAGGCAGCCAAACCCACGAATCAGGTAGCTTCCACCGCGTATGAAATCCTCCAGCATGGAACTTCAAAGCTATGGAAGGCTAACCGGCGTTGGATTTTCCCAGCCGGGCTGCCTGTGCTCGGACACGACCGTGGTATAGATGCCGCCTCGAACCTTGAATTCCGCCGTCAAGCGGGCAAATTTCGGCTGCAGCAATCCCACCAGGTCGTCCATGATCCGGTTGGTAACCGCCTCATGAAAATGGCCCTCGGAGCGATAGTTCCAGATATAGAGCTTTAATGACTTCAGTTCGACGCACACCTGGTCAGGAACATACTCCAGCAGCAATTCCGCGAAGTCAGGTTGTCCGGTTTTGGGGCACAGGCATGTAAATTCTGGGATTCGTATGCGGATGGTATAATCCCGTCCCGTCCGCGGATTGGGAAAGGTCTCCAGATTCTTACTTGCCGGGGTGGACATGTTGCGCTCGCAACTGCGTTTTCGGGCGCTGATACTTTACACTAAGCGGCCAGGACTGGCCATTTAATCACCACTATCCAGCATGCGACTCAGCAAAATTAAAATGTCGGGATTCAAATCCTTCGTGGATCCCACCATCATTCATTTTCCCAGCAATCTTGTCGGCATCGTCGGTCCCAATGGCTGCGGAAAATCCAATATCATCGACGCAGTCCGCTGGGTGATGGGTGAATTGTCCGCCAAGCAATTGCGCGGCGATTCCATGGTCGATGTAATTTTCAATGGTTCCAGCGCCCGTAAGCCTGTCAGCGCCGCATCCATTGAGCTTATTTTCGATAATTCTGACGGCGCAGTGGGCGGGCAATTTTCCAATTACTCGGAAATATCGGTGCGGCGTGAAGTAGTACGCGACGGTACATCCAATTATTTTTTGAACAATACCCGTTGCCGGCGCCGTGATGTCACGGATCTGTTTCTGGGAACCGGCCTGGGGCCTCGCAGCTACGCCATCATTGAGCAGGGCACGATCACGCGACTGGTGGAATCAAAACCTGAAGAACTGCGCATCTTCCTCGAAGAAGCCGCGGGTATCTCAAGGTACAAGGAAAGACGCCGCGAAACGGAAACCCGCATTCATCACACGCGCGAAAACATAGAACGCCTGAATGACCTGCTGGAAGAGGTAACCAAGCAGCTACAACACTTGGATCGCCAGGCGCATGCAGCAGAACGCTACAAGGAACTGAGCGACGAAAAACGCAAATTGGAAGCGGAACTCAAGGCTTTGTACTGGCGGGAACTGAACAGCCAAACCCAGTCACACGACCATGAAATCCGTGAACACGAAACCAGGGTGGAGTCCGCACTTGCCGAACTGCGTAACATTGAAAGTAACCTTGAAAAAGCACGCCAGCAGCACGACCAGGCCAGCGACAACCTGAATTCGGTTCAGGGGCGCTACTATGAACTCGGCACTGCAATTGCAAGGCTTGAGCAATCTCTGCAGCACATGCGAGAGCAGCAAAGCCAGCATCAAAAAGACACGCAGGATCTGCAGAGCAGCCGCGATGAACTCCAGGGCCATATCGACCGTGACCAGGACCAGATTTTCCATTCACAAAAATCGATCTCTGAACTTGAACCCGCCTACGAGTCCGCATTGCACAAGGAGCAGGAGGCCGCCGCTGCTCTCGCAAAAGTAGAACAGAAGTTCCATGATTGGCAGCAGCGATGGGAATCGTTTAACCAGGAATCCGGAGACAAGTCCAAACACGCCGATGTCAATCGTGCGCACATCGAGCGTCTGGAACGCCAGCTGGAACAGGAAATCCAGCGCCGTGACCGGCTGCGTCAGGAGCTTGGCGGCATATCCCTGAAGGACCTGCATGCAGAAATCGCGGCCCTGGAAAATGAGCAGGCTGCTTCCGATACTGCATATGCAAAGTGTCAGCAAGATTTGAGCGGCATTATTCGGAATCTGGACCAATCGCGTGCGGATGAAAAACGCATGGCCGAAGAATTGCACACTATGCGCTCCTCACTGGAGGATCAGCGCGGCAGACTGGCCTCGTTGGAGGCCTTGCAGCAGGAGGCCTTGGGCAAAAGCAGGGAACGTATCAATCAATGGCTGAAATCGCGGCACTGGCTGGATAACCCGCGGCTGGCAGAGCTCATAAATGTCGATCCGGGCTGGGAGCGCGCTGTTGAGACCGTATTAGGGTACAACTTGGCGGCAGTCTGTATTGAACAATTCGAGCAACATGCTGCCGAATTCGCTTCGCTCACGGATGGCGCTATGACCTTCGTGGAAAAATCCGCAAATTCTAAGACTGAAGCCGGCGGATTGCTCGACAAAGTAAGGTCACCGGTACCGTTACAGGGGCTGATAGGAACGGTAATAACTGCTGACACGCAGGAAGCCGCAATGGCGTTACGCACCAAACTCTCCCATGGAGAGTCGGTGATTACACCTGATGGCATCTGGGTCGGTCGACATTGGGTACGCGTGGTCCGTGAT
>JAGWOR010000060.1 GCA_028870845.1 Gammaproteobacteria bacterium
TGCCGGCCTTTTTTTCGTAGGCTCAGTAAAATATTTTCTGATTGATATCGATATGCAGTATCTGGTCTTGCGTCTGTGATCGCATTACGCAGCTTGGAAATCAGTTTGTATCCACGCGCGCATGACGTTCATCGAACTGGCATAAAAAACGTAAAAAGCCGTGGTTTACCCAGTCAGGCTAAGACGTAGCTGATGCTAAGAGTTTCCCCTAGTCCGCCTGCTGGATATTCGCAGCGCCTTACAACGCGCACTTACTATGTACAAGAATGCGCCTTAACATATAATTTTTGTCAAGCGAGCATTTACCGTTTATCTATATCAACCGCACGCCTGTCGGAATAATCACAATTCAATCGGCACTTAAACTATATTTTGCGCATGCAAACAAAATTATTCATGCGCGGATTCACACTCATCGAGCTGCTGGTGCTGGTGGCGATCGTATCCATACTGGCCACCATCGCGGTGCCTGATTTCAGCGCCACCATCCGCAACAACCGGGATCTGTCGCAGGTCAACTCGTTGATGACCAGCATGACGCTGGCGCGCAGCGAAGCCATCAAAGCCAGCACCAACGTGACCATCTGCGCGGGCGCCGATACCAGCTGCAGCGGATCGTCCTGGGCTAGCGGCTGGGTGATCTTTTACAACAGCCTGCCTCCCGGCGTTAGCAACCCGATCATCCAGGTTTCACCGGCCATCAGCGGCAACAATAGCTTTACCAGCGATAACGGCTACAGCTTCACTTACCAGTACAACGGCTTGTTGACGCCGACACCGGCAGCGCCCATCAATTTCACCCTGTGTGATCCGCGCGGCGTCTTGTATGCGCGTTCCATCAACCTGACCGCCACCGGCAGCGCCGAAGTCGCGGCCAAACTGGGCTATGAGGTTGACGGCAGCACACCGCTCACCTGCCCCTAATCAACACACAGCCAACCAGCGAGATTCCCATGTCTGTCCAGCCAGCACTCAGCCTCCCACCAACGGCTTACCCGCGCCCGGCTGCCGGCTTCAGCCTGCTGGAAGTGCTGATCGCGCTGGTGATCCTGTCGGTGGGCCTGCTGGGAATCGCCGCCATGATCAGCGGCACCATGAAAGCCAATGACAGCGCTTACATGCGCACCCAGGCTACCGGGCTCGCGTACAACATGATCGACCGCATGCGCGCCAATACCACCGCCACCGACAACGGCCAGTATGACGTGAGCATGCCGGCCTCCGCCTCCACCGCCAGCGAACCTTCTGCCTGTACAAACAATGCCTGTGATTCAACGCAGCTGGCGGCTTATGACGTGGACCAATGGGAATACGACGCCGCACATCTGCTGCCACAGGGCCGCGGCTCCATCACCAGCAGCATTAACGGCGGTGTCACCGTGATCACCATCAAAGTACTGTGGAACGACAGCCGCGCCCAGGGCAGCCTGCAGAAAACCGGCGCGCCCATCGCCTCCACATTCAGCCTCAGCATCAGCTCGGTGCTGTGATGGGAAAAACAGCCATGTCATCCATTTCCTCCCAGCCCTACAAACGGCAGAATGGCTTATCGCTTATCGAGTTGATGATCGCCATGGTGCTGGGCTTGATCCTGCTGGCCGGCACTTTGTCGATCTTCCTGTCCACCCGCCAGGGCTACGGCGTCAACAACGCCATCAGCCGCGTACAGGAAAACGGCCGCTTCGCCCTGGATTACATCTACAACGACGCGCGCATGGCGGGCTATATGGGCTGCGCCACCAGCACCCAAACCACCAACTATCTGAATCCGGTGGCCGGATCCAACCTGGCTTTTGATTTCAGCACCGCCATCAAGGGTTACGAATACAACAACACCGGGCCCAACAACATCTATCCGGCCGCCAACAGCCAGGCGGAACAGCCTAACGTAGATACCAACACCGCCGACTGGTCACCGGCACTGGACAGTGACTTGCAGAATTGGGTCATCCCCGGTACCGATGTGCTGGTGGTGCGTTTCAGCGGGGGTCAAAGCCCAGTGTATATCACCGATATTCCCGGCAGCCCCTCGCCCAACAGCCCGTCCGCGGATTTCAACGTCAATGTAAACGGCGGCTTGCAGACCGGCGACCTGCTGGTGGTCAGCAATTGCGTGAATTCCGTGATCCTGCAAGCCACACACATCAACGGCGGCCCAAACGGGCCCGGCACCAACATAGTGCACAACACCGGAAACAGCGATTATCCGGGGAACGCCATACAGGGACTGCCATCGGCATTTGTGGGCGCCCAGGTCATGCTGCAACCCATTACCGTGGTGTTTTATATCGGTAAGGGTGTCGACAATTCGCCGGCGCTGTACGAGGCAGTGACCAATACAAGCGGAGTAAACGGTTTTTCATCCATGGAACTGGTCCCGCAAGTGGAGGACATGCAGGTGTTGTACGGCGTGGATCTGACCGGCAACAACGCGCCAACCGAATATGAAACCGCCGCGGCCGTGGATGCCTCCGGCGAATGGAGCAATGTGGTGAGCGTGCGGGTCGGCCTGCTGGTGCGCAGCGATGCCGGCGCCGTGCCGCTGCCCAAGACGGCGCCCACATTCAACCTGCTGGGCAGCACCTTCACGGCTCCGATAGACACCCGCCTGCGAAAGATGTTCACGGCCACCATCGCCCTGCGCAACCGCCTGCACTGAGGATTCTGACATGCACCTGAACCACAGAATATGCGCCGCTTCGCACGCCAAACAACACGGTTTTGTGCTGGTGGTGGCACTGATCCTGCTGCTGCTGTTGACCATCCTTGGGCTGGCGGCGGCCAAAAGCACCATGATGGAAGAGCGCATGGCCGGCAACACGCGCAATCATCAAATGGCATTCGAAGCAGCGGAAGCCGGCCTGAGCGCCGCGTACAGCGGCATCCAGCAGGATCTCTGGAGCAATGCCGATTATGCCGCCAACGCCAACGGCTTCTACGTGTTATCCAATTGCTGCAGCGGCACGCAGTGGACTTCCGCATGGACCCTGCCGAATGTGTGGAACACCGCGATTCCCATCACCGCGGCGGTGCCCGGCCTGAATATTCCCGGCCAGCTCAGCCAGCAGCCGGTGTTCATCATCGAGAAACTACCGCCGGTGGCTCCACCCGGCACTAACCTGGCGCAGCAGAGCACCTCGGGAACTCCGCCAGTGCAACCCTACCGCATCACCGTATATGCCAATGGCGGTGACAAGACCACCTACGTGATGCTGCAGACCGTGGTAACGCAATGACCGGCTCACCTGCCAGCCCCTCGGGTGCTCACATGAACAAGCACATGGCTCTTCAACAAATTCTGGCCAAATGGCCCGGTACGCTGCTGGCGGCCCTGGTGACCGCCGTGGTAGGTATCCTGCCGGCACGAGCCGTGACGACGGCGCCGCTGATATCCATATCCAATATTCCGCTGACGCTGGTTTCGCCGGCGCATCCGCAAGTGCTGCTGGTGCTGCCCAATTCCCAATCCGTGGACGGCGACCTGTCCGGCGCCATCATGACCGGCTCCGGCATGGGCTCGGTGCCCTCACAGCTCAACGCCTCCAGCTCGCCGCTGGATTTCACCGTGCCCAGCGGCTTTACCCCGCCGGTAACCGGCGGCGCCGCCGGCAGTGCACAGCCCTACACCACTGCCTGTGGCGCTTATTTGTGCGATAACTCGCCCAGCCGCTTGAACGTAGCCAAACAATCCATCCAGGCCATCCTGGATACCTTTGTGGGCAACACCGATTTCGGCCTGCTGGATTACAGCACGAGCGGCGTTGGGCTCTACAAAACCTGGGTGTATGTGATGAGCAACCCCGGTGGTTTTACCTTTTCCGCCACCAATACGCCCGCGCCCACCTCCGGTGAGTACATCAACAATCCCTGCTACAACATTCCAGTGGGCAACACCGTCTACAACAACTGCAACAACATGAGTGCAGTGCTTGGGCCGCAGCTGCTGACCATGCCCTATATGAACGTGCAATTTTCCAGCGACGACCCCAGCGTAAACGACGTGCTGTATGCAGGCGGTCTGTCACCCGTGTGCCTGGTGTACGGCGCCACCAACCCGACCACACCGTTCCCGCCCTACCGGACTTTGGCGCAGTACAACAGCGGCAGCATAACCGTCAGTTATCCAAATCAGATCAACAGCTGTGCGCCAACCGTCGGCCCCACCAATGCCGGCTTCGTCCCCTACCAGGATCAGACCATGTACATCCAGCGGGGATTCGGTTACTACACCAGCCAGAGCGCCACGACCGGCAACCTGGTTCTGCCGCTGCAAACCGCAGGCACCAATCCAACGCCCAGCCAGATCCAGACGGTCATCAGCAAGTTCACCCCATACCTGCAGCCGGAAACCAACAACACCGGCACTTCAGAGATCAAGGCGCTGGCGGTGCAGTCACCCATGGCGGGCCTGCTTTCCAAGGCGCTCGCGTATTTCAACACCAACCCGCCGTCCAGCAACGGCTGTCCGCCGCAGCGTTACGTCATCATGATCACCGACGGCCTGCCCACCGAAGACCTGAACGGCAACAGCTGGCCGCCGCTGGGCAGCCAGTCGGCCGCCGGTTACGGCGTGACTGCCAGCTTCAATGCCGACGGCTCACTCAACACCACCAATGACCAGGCGCTCACTGATACCATCAACAAACTGACGGCACTCGCCAGCAGCGCCAACCCGGTCAAGACCTTCGTCATCGGCGTAGGCGCCGGTGTGGATCCATCCAAGAATCCGCAGGCGGCCGCAACCCTCACGGCCATGGCGGTAGCGGGCGACACCGGCAATTATTACGCCGCCACCAGCCCGGATCAGGTGGCCTTGGATATGACCGCGATCCTGACCGCCATCGAGGCTTCCAACATGTCCACCAGTTCCGCGGCGGTGAATTCCACCGGCCTCAAAGCCGGCGCAGTGGCTTACCAGGCCCAGTTCACCTCCGCCGACCAGCCCTATCAGGACTGGACCGGCAACCTGGTGGCCTATCCGATCCTGTCCGACGGCACCGTGAATACCACCACGCCGATGTGGACCAGCCAGAATCAGCTGGATTTGCAGACGCCTTCGAGCCGGGTGATCGCCACCTGGAATCCGGTGACCGCCACCGGCGTACCGTTCGAATGGGGCAGCGCTACCGGAATCACCCAATCCACCACCCTGGGATTGGATCTGGGCACCACGGATGCCACCATCCAGAATGTAGTCGCTTATCTGCGCGGCGATCATTCCAATGAAATCCACAACGGCGGCACATACCGCGACCGCACCCATGTGCTGGGTGACATTGTGGACAGCAACCCGCTGTATGTGGGTGCGCCCAGCGGGCTTTATCAGGATCCTTCCTACTTGAGCTTCGAACTGGCACAAGCCAACCGCGCGCCGATAATCTATGTGGGCGCCGATGACGGCATGCTGCACGCATTCGATCCAACCACCGGCAAGGAAAAGTTCGCCTACGTGCCCAACGGCGTATTCACCAATCTGGTGCACCTCACTTCGCCCACCTACAACCAGAACCACCAGTTCTTCGTGGACGGCTCACCCACTTCCGGCGATGTGCAGTTCAGTAGCGGCAACTGGCACACCATACTGGTGAGCGGTTTGAATGCCGGCGGCAAGAGCGTGTTCGCCCTGGACGTGACCAACCCAGGTTCCATTACCAGCGAGAGCACCCTGGCGTCGAAGGTGCTGTGGGAGTTCACGGACCCCTACCTGGGCCTGACCTATAGCCAGCCCTTCATCGCCCGCACCAACGACAGCAGCGCGAGCTTCATGGTGTTCTTCGGCTCCGGCTACAACAACACTGACGGCAACCCCTACCTGTATGCGGTGAACGCCCAGACCGGGGCATTGATCACCCGCATCAACCTGTGCAAGTCCGTGTCGCCGAATCCCTGCAACAGTTTGCTGCCCAACGGACTCTCGAGCCCGATCGCGGTGAACTCCGGCGGTGGCCTTTCGCTGCCGGTGGATACGGTGTACGCAGGCGATCTGCAGGGCAATCTCTGGAAAGTAGACGTCTCCAGCGCGAATCCATCACAGTGGAACGTGCAGCTGCTGTTCCAGGCGCGGGACGGCTCCGGCAACCCACAACCCATCACGGTGGCGCCGGTGGTGTCATTGCATCCTAATTTCCCGCAGGACACCGGCACCATCGTGTACTTTGGCACCGGCCAGCTTCTGGGGGCACCGGATCTGAGTACTACCAGTGTGCAGACTTTCTACGCCGTCTGGGATGCGCCCGGACTGACAAAAGTCATCAAGCGCAGCGACCTGGTGCAGCAGACCCTGTCCGCACCGACGGCCGGCCCTGCAGGCACCCTGGTGCGCACTGTCACCAGCAACCCGATCGACTGGACCACGAAACTGGGCTGGTACGAAGATCTTTCCATCACGGGTGAGCGCGTTATCAGCGACCCCAGGCTGGAAAACGGGGCGGTGGTGTTCACCACTTACGTGCCCGCCACCAACAGCTGCGCGGTCGGCGGCCAGTCCTGGCTGCTGGCAGTGAATTACAAGGATGGCAGTTCGTTCCCCAGCCCGGAACTTGACTTGAACGGCGATGGCCAGCTGAATAGCGGCGACCAGGTGAACGGACAAAATCCCGTAGGCCTGTACCTGGGATCCGTGTATTCCGCTGCCCCGACCATCATTTCAGCCAGCCTGGGGAACATACAGGCCGTGAAGCTGGTATCGGAATCCAGCGGCGCCATCAAGTCCATCGGCCAGCATGGATTCAGCAACCAGCGCCAGTCCTGGCGTGAGATACCCAATTTCTAACGGAACCGCAAGCGCACTCTGGAGCACGAATATGATTACCTCACGCTTAAAATCAATATTGACGTGTGTAGGCCTGCTGGCGGCGCTGCTGGCGTCCACGCCAGTGTTCGCCAGTTATATGGTGCCGCCGGCAAACATCGGCAGAGGCGTGGTCCAGTCCATCGACTATGCCGGTAACACCGTGACCGTAAACGGACATGTATACCGGATCTCAGCCAAGGCTGCATACACGGGCAGCAACGTGAATAATCTCGGCGGTCTCCAGGAAGGCATGAGAATCCAGTTCGTCGCGGATGGCCCGGTCACCAGCAGCCACTCCCATATCACCAGCATTACGGTATTGCCCGCGGCATCAAAATAAATGCCGCAGCGTTGGCAGAAAACCATGCGTGCACCGCGTGTTCCAGCCTCTGGTTTCTCGCTGATCGAGCTGATGGTGGTCGTAGCCATCATCGGCATCATCGCGGCCATCGCCTATCCTTCCTATGAGCGTTCGGTGCTCAAGTCCCACCGCTCGGATGCCGAGAGCCTGCTGAGCACCGATTCCCAGATCCTGGAGCGCTGCTATACCCAGTATTTTGCCTATAACAACGCTAATTGCCCGGTGCTCTTGAGCAGCACCCAATATGGCTATTACACCCTGACTCCGCCGACGGGTTCGGTGTCCGCCACATCCT
>JAGWOR010000061.1 GCA_028870845.1 Gammaproteobacteria bacterium
ATCTGATCAGAAGTATATGCCTCATTTTTTCAAAAGAGAAAAGGAGCTTTCAGGCCCTTTTATATTTGTGGCGAAATAGAGTTCGCGCTAACATGAGCTCGATTAACTTCCTCGATTAACCTGTCCTTCTCAGCCCATAGCGTATTCAGCCATTGCTGCACCCGGGCGCGGTATTCACGCTCCTCACCGCTATCCCTGAATTGCAATTCCTCCGGCACCGGATACTCCCGCACGATTACGTGAATATCGGGTATTTGGTCCATCAGTAGATGCATCATGCTGGGCCGTCCCTGGGGATAGACAATGGCCACATCCAACACCGTGCGCACCGCCTCACCCATGCTATCCAGGACCAGCGCGACACCGCCCGCCTTGGGGCGCAGCAGATTGCGATACGGGGATGCCTGGCGCTCATGCTTTTCGGGCCGGATGCGCGTGCCTTCCACGAAATTCATGATGGATACCGGAATACCGCGAAAGCGCTGGCAGGCGCGGCGCGTGGCCTGCATATCCTGATTGCGCAGCTCCGGGCGGCGCTCCAGCGCGGCGCGCGAATGGCGCTTCATGAAGGGGAAATCCAGCGCCCACCAGGCCAGCCCCAGCACCGGCACCCAGATCAACTGGCTCTTGAGAAAAAAGCGCATGAACGGAATGCGCCGGTTGAAGACCTTCTGCAGCACCGGGATATCCACCCAGCTCTGATGGTTGCAGAGCACCAGATAGCTGCCGCGCCTTTGAAGCTTGCCGACGCCGGAGACGTGGAAGCGGGTATGCGTCATGGACGCGATGAGCGCGGAATTCACCGCGATCCAGCTTTCGGCGATGCCTGCCAGCAGGCGCGAACAAAGCCGCCTGACGGCCTTCACGGGCACCAGCATTTTGACAAGTGCCACCAGAAACAGCGGCAGCACATGCATCAGGGTATTGGACGCTATCAGCACCAGGCCGAGCAGCGCACGCAGGGAATTCATTATTCGTTTCAAGATCATCTGATCTCAAATCAAACGGAGTTGTTAACAGTTTATTATTTTGGCGGAGAGAAATGGGATTTTCGCCCCCATCCCTGGCCAGTTATGGGTAGCCTCCCCATTTATCTCTATTTTGATCATTAAAACGGGCTGTTTAAACTCCTTATCAGTCCTTATTTTTATATGTTTACCTGATACATCAAACAGTTACGCCGGTCCGACCCCGCACCCTTCCGCACCCTCTTCCGACATTGTTCACTTTCTTCACAGTCACCAGCTGGCTGGTTTTCTGATAGTGGTTCCTGGGATGATGTCAGGCAATTGGCTTTGCTCAAGCATCCATTTGCGTATAGGTTTTATAAAGTTGGCATGCTGTCTCAGCTGGTATGAGGTCTTACGGGCCGGGGCGCCAGGAGTCACCAATCCGATCAGCTTGTGATTTTGTGCCTTTACAAGGCGAAGCGCCTCTGCTAAATCAGAATCGTTAGAAACTACTACAGCGCAGTCATAGGCATTTTGCCAGGCATCATTAAGCAAATGCAGGGCAAGATTCACATCTGAACCCTTTTCTTCGTTCTTCCAAACTTCCACCGAAGCTGGCGGTGGATTAACGTGTTCCATCCTGACCGGATGGCGTAAAAAATGACCGAAATACAGCTCAACTAACGGGCAATGCGCCTGCAATGCACGTAAATATGTATCCTGTCGCACATTGACATCTGGATCGCTAGGAGATGGCTGGACCCTGGCCGTGAAATATTTGATTAATTTGAGTTTATTTTCGGGCCCCAGGACTTTGTGAAACAAAGCAACCGGATCAAGCCACTTCCAGGAGGTTCCCCGTACCGCCCCATAGTAAAAGTTAAATCCATCCACATAAACGATAGTGCGATGCTGACGTCCTTTCATAAAAACCTCCCTAAAAAGCAAGGGCTCCCGAAGGAGCCCCGCGCCCGACAGCCGAAGCCACCGGGGTAGTAGATTTATACTTTAGCAGCTTATTTACATTTGTACAGGTCTCGATACATGAATGGCGGAGAGCGTGGGATTGTTCGCCCCCATCCCTGCGGGCTCCCCGCTCCGCGGGCCCGCCTGCGGCGGAACAAATTGCGAAAATATTTATTTCTGCTTTTCCAGGTATTTGTCCAAAAATGTGACCAGCTTGTCGTGAAAATCTATGTCGTTGTTCAGGTATTGCAGGCCATGGCCTTCGTTCTGGTAGATATAGAATTCATACGGTTTCCCCAGCCGTTGCAGCACGGCTTTCATACGGTAAGCCTGCTCCTGGTCGACGCGCTCATCTATGGCTCCCTGTGCGATCAACACCGGCCGGGTTATTTTCTCGGCGTTATAGACGGGGGATATATCAAACAACTGGTTATAGTGCGTCTTGGGATTACCGACAATTTCGAACATCAGCTTGCGCAAATTGCGGTTGTCGGACCAATCGCTGGTTTCATACAACAACGGTACATCCATAACGCCGGCATAACTGGCCGCGCATTTGTAAAGGGTTGGAAACCGGATCACGCTCATAATGGCGGAGTATCCACCATAACTTCCGCCATAAATGCAGATGCGGTTGGCATCCAAGGGGTATTTCGTCAGAGCCGCGTGCACGGCGGTTACGATGTCATCCTCGATTTTTTTGCCCCACTGCTTTTTACCGGCGTTGAAGAATTTTTCACCCTCGCCTCCAGAACCCCGGTAGTTGACCTGGATTACTGCAAAACCTCGGTTGGCGAGAAACTGGACCTCCGGATCAAAACTCAAGGTATCTTCAACTCCCAGCGGCCCGCCATGGGGCATCACGACCACCGGGTACGGACTTTTGGCATCGGATGGCAGGGCCACCAGATAATCAATCTTGAATCCATCGCTGGATATGACGCTGTTGCTCTGCACATTCACGAACGTTCCTGTCGGTATCCATGGCATGGCATAGCCCACATCAATGAGCTTATTTGTCTTAGCCTCATACACGTAAAAGTTGCCGGGATTGTCGGCGCTGGTAACGTATGCGATTGACCTGTCGAGGGCGCGGTCGCCGCTGATTACGTTCACCCTGGAACCGGGAAACCGCTGGATCAGCTGCTTTTGTACGTCCTGGAGCGATTGATCAAAAATTTCGTATCTTTGCACCGGGCCCTGATACCAGGTAACCCCGGTGACGAGATAACGGTTCCAGTCATATAAGATGTCATCTATATCGTAATCATTATTTCCATAGATTTTTTTCAGGAATTTGTCCTTATAGGGATCGTATGTCCATAGCTCCGTGGTTTCGTGTCCGATGTTCGTATCGACGATCAGATCATGTCCGTCGGGCGCATAGGAAACCGGGAAGAAAGTTTTTCCAGGGTCGACCGCCTTGAATTGGTACCAGTGGCCGGTGTCGGGTCTGAGCACCGAATACAACTGCTCTCCGCCTTTTCCATAGGTTCCGGCCAGAGTGACTTCTCCATTCTGGTTTGTGAGCCAGAGAAATGCATAGCCGTCTATCGATGCCACCCTGTGCCTGTAATTCATCTGATCATGCAGATTGCTGAAATCGACGTCGTAGACAAAGCTTTGGTCATCTGAGTTGTGGGCGGAAACCAAGGCATGGTTGCCCTTGTTCAACAGGGGATCGACCAGGTCTACGTCATCTCCCCAGTCGGTACTCACATGGATTTGCTGCTTGCCACCGTGTATGCCCAACCACTGAGCCGTATCCAGGGTATCGGAGCCACTATCATGCTGCACCATGAATACCAGAATAGTATTCGAAATCCACTGCAACCGGCCGATCGAATCGCTGGCGTCATCGACTGTATAGGCAATACCGCTGATTTTGCTATCAACCACCCTGATCAGCAATTGATCCTTGACACCGTTGGGATTAACGATTTCTGCCACCAGTTTCCCATCCGGGCTAATTACCGCATTCCGCAGCCCGTATTGCCGGAAAAAATCCCTGGTGGGCAGGTTGCCAGCGGCATCGGCGGTCACTGACACAACCAATGCAATCAAGATAAAAACCGCTGTCGTACTGATTCGACGCATTGGCGTTTATTTTTTACCGGATGTTACAGGCGGTTTCAACGAGAAATAGTAACTAAAAAATTGGTCACGGCCTCTCCCGGTGTACGATATCCCGTACTTGCGTATTAATTGCTTCTCCTGCTCATTAAGATCACCAAGCAACATCGCCGAATGATCCAGCAACCGTACGTCATAACCCTGGCTGTGATCCTGTATATATAAATCACCCGCATAACTAACCGTGCCAGGTTTCACGGTAAATGACAGCTGTGACTCGCCATGCGTGAAATCCACATAACTTGCGTAATTGCCCACTGTTGCATATTCGAAACGGTCCCAATAATACGTCCCGGGCGAGACCGATATGAAGCGCACGCTGCGTCCCTGCGGCACATTCATCGTCGTGTTGATTTCCATCCAAAGTTGACCCAGGGTTTTCATCCAAAATTGACCCGCCTGTTTTGCGGCGTTTAGTTCGCCGACACTGTGGATAAGTCTGGTGTCTGGGGTTCCTCCTGTTGAGTCTTTAGTTTGGAACGTATGGCCTTTTCCCGGTGCTTGAAACGCCAGGACTCGTTGCCGGTTTCCACAATGTGGCAGTGATGCGTGAGCCGGTCAAGCAAGGCGGTGGTCATTTTGGCATCACCGAACACACTGGGCCATTCGGCGAACGACAGGTTGGTGGTAATCATCACGCTGGTGCGCTCATAGAGCTTGGAAAGCAGGTGGAACAGGAGTGCCCCACCGGCTTGGGAGAACGGCAGATAGCCGAGTTCATCCAGGATCACCAAGTCCACATACATGAGCCGGTAGGCGAGCTGGCCGGGTTTGCCGCAGCCTTTCTCCTGCTCAAGCGCGTTCACCAGTTCCACCGTGGAGAAGAACCGCACCCGCTTGCCCTGATGTTGCAGGGCTTCAATGCCAAGGGCAATGGCAAGATGGGTTTTACCGGTACCGGGCCCTCCGACCAGCACCACGTTCTGGGCCGATTCCAGGAACTCGCCTTGATGCAGCCGCCGGATGAGGGCTTCATCCACGCGCGCCTGGTTAAACTGGAAGCCCGCCAAGTCGCGGTGCACAGGGAAACGTGCGGCACGCATCTGGTAGGCGAGTGAACGCACCTCCCGGTCGGCCTGTTCGGCGGCGAGCAACTCCGCCATGAAGCGCTCAGCATTGAACTCGGGGCCGGCCTGCCGGGCGAGCACCTCCGGCCAACTTTGCGCCATGCCGTTGAGTTTGAGGGTCTTGAGCCGGGTCACAATATCAATGCTCATGGCGCACCTCCGGCTCTCGCAGGCCATCGTAGCGGGCCACATTGGCTTGGGGCTCTTCCGTCAGCGATATCGGTGCAAGGATGCCGGGGGTTGGAGTTGGGGTCTGCGTCAACCGTGACAGCCAGTTCAATACTTGCTCACCATTGACCACGCCGGCCTCGAGCATGGCGCTGGCCGCCGCAAGCACCGGCGCCAATCCATGCCGCGGGATGGCCGAGAGCACCTGCACCATGATCCGATCGCCGCCGGGGTGCTTGAGCAGGCGCTTTTGCAACCTCCGCAAGGGCTCCGGCAAGCTGACAAACGGCGCTCCGTTCCGGAGCGCGCCCGGCTTGTGGACCAACAGCCCCAGATAGTGCCGGAAGTCGTAACAGGTCTGATCACGTTCGAACGAGCGCACATGGCGCGCGACTTCCTGGTGATCGGCCACCACCACAATCTCGGTCGGATAACTCCGCAGGCTCACCACGCGGTGCGCGTACTCGGTGGGTACGCTGTAGCGGTTGCGCTGGAAGTGCACCAGCGCGGTGGCCGTGACCCGTGCCGGTTGTTCCAAATACCCATCGAAGGGCTTCGGGCAGGGCATCAGCCGCGGGCGCTCCTCTTCCAGTACCTCCGCCACGCGACGCGCGGGCCACTGGGGATGCCGCAGCTCCTGCCATGCGTTCCGGCAGCACTCCGCGAGCCAGACGTTCAGCTCAGCAAGATCCCGCCAGCTGCGGGCCAGCACCGTCTGCCAGATCCGCCGGCGCCGGTCCTGCACGTTCTTCTCGACAATGCCTTTCTCCCAGCCAGCGGCGCGATTGCAAAACTCCGGCTCAAACAGGTAATGGCTACACAACGCCTGGAAGCGCGCATTCACGGTTCGCGCCTTGCCACTGCCCACCGCATCCACCGCGGTCTTCATGTTGTCGTAAATGCCGCGCTTCGGAACCCCGCCAAACGCGTTGAACGCACGGATGTGGGCTTCAAATAGCATCTCGTGGCTCTGCGCCGGATACGCCACCAGCCAAAAGGCACGGCTGGCGCACAGCTTCAGGTGCGCCAGCTCCAGCCGCCGCCGCACACCGGCCACCATGGCAAACTCGCTGCTCCAGTCAAACTGAAAGGCTTCCCCCATCTCAAACACCAGCGGCACATGCGCCACGCGCGCCGGGGTGTTCAGATGCTCGCTCTTCCAGCTCCGTACAAAGGCACACACCCGCCCGTAGCTTCCCGGATAGCCTTGCGCCTGTAGCGCCAAGTGCATGTACTTTGCGGTGCGCCGGTCACGCTTGGGTCGCCCGCGGTCCGCCGCCAGCCACTCCGCCAGCGACCCTGCCCAGGGGTCCAGCACGCTGACCCGTGTCCGTTGCGGGTAGCGCGGCTCCGTCTTCTGCCCCTGCCGTAACCAGCGCCGAATCGTGTTCCGTGACAGACCCGTACGCCTCGCCACCTCCCGCAGCGGCAAGCCTTCGCGCAAATGCAATCGCCTGATCTTTGCCAACATGCCCATGGTTATCACTCCAATATCCCCCTGGCTAAAAAATAACCAGGGGAGTGAATCACATGGGTCAGTTTTAGATGGAAACTATGCCCCTAAGTGGGTCAAATTTAGATGGACGTCAACAGCACAATAAACTCAGAATGAGCTTTGGCCACTATGAAAAAACCGAGAACAACAATATTTATAATGTTTGCCGTTAGCCCCTAATT